>NZ_JAZDRJ010000001.1:0-397288 GCF_047501535.1 Achromobacter sp. F4_2707 | reverse complement strand
GATAGAGGAACTGCTGCCGCATCGGTGGCAGCCCGAAACGGCGTAGCCAACGCAGCCAACCCAAAGCCCAAAACACTGACGGCCGCTAACGCGGCCGTTGGTCAATGTGTGTTGGGCGGACGCTTACCGAATACCCGAAGAGTTGGCGCAGCACAGGCTGCAGGGGTCGGAGACGGCCCACCGTCGTCGGCGTAGGAATTGAGAACGAGATGGCCTGAGCCCCTGAAGCAAGGCAGCCATAGAGTGCCGCGGTCTTTTACATCAGGGATGGGAAGTCCGCGACGGTCTATGACAAGCAGACGGCTTGATGTGTAGCTGGGCCGGAAAATGACGATCCATAGAGGCTTCGTATCGCGCGTCCAGCGCTACCCCCGCCAGAACCTCGGAACAAATAGAATCAAGACGGTGAATAGCTCAAGACGGCCAAGAAGCATACTCAGGGATAAGACCCACTTAGCCCCGTCAGGTAACGTCGAAAAATTGCCAGCCGGCCCAATAATGTCTCCTAACCCTGGCCCCACATTGGATAGAGCAGTTACAGCGCCAGAGGCACTAGTAAGGAAATCAAGCCCAAAGCCCATGAGGATGACCGTCACTACCGCATACGACAAGAAGATAACCGTTAAAAACGCCACAACGGACCCCACAACGTCATCATCCAGCATGCGACTACCGTAGGTGCGCGGAAACACCCCATTGGGGTAAAGCAAGCGCATGAAGTGGGTCTTCAGCATGATAGCCACTACTTCGAATCTGAATATTTTTATACCGCCTGACGTGGAACCTGTGCAACCTCCAATAAAAAGAAGAGCGAAAAAAAGTCCAACTGCTGCGTTGCCCCACTGTGAGTAGTCTGCTGTCGCATAGCCCGTGGTTGTAATCACAGACACTATATTAAAAGCAGCGTGCCGAAAGGCCGCCTCAAAACCATACTGTCCCGAGATGATCAACCAAACGCCAACCACTAACGTCAGCACGACTACAACGCCGAGCAGCGTTTTGACTTGCCGATCCCACAGAGCCTTGCTTTCCCCCGCGATAAAACGCACATACAAAACAAACGGGATGCTTCCGGATAGCATGAACGCCGTTGCGAACCATTGGATTCCGTTTTTCTCCCAGTTCCCAAATGACGCATCGGAAGTCGAGTACCCACCCGTGGCGACCGAGGTCAATGCATGCGCAATTGCCTCGAAGGCATGCATACCTGCGAACCAGTAGACCAATGCGGCCAGGACCGTCAACCCCAAATAAACAGACCCAAGCGTCAGAGCAATCTGCCTCACACGAGGCATCGCCTTTTCTGAGCGATCCGAAGATTCAGTACGAAATAACTGCATCCCTCCAATTCCCAAGGCTGGAAGAATCGCAATGGCAGTTGCAATAATGCCGACCCCACCCATCCACTGTAGAAGGGCTCGCCATAAAAGCAGTCCAGGCGGTGCGGAATCGAGACCCGATAGCACCGTGGCCCCTGTCGTGGTGATACCCGACACGGCCTCAAAGACTGCATTGGATACATGCCCACTGACATCGTCGTACTCTGCAAGATAGAAGGGAACTGCACTCGCAGCTGCAACGCTGAACCAGCTCAACGGGGTCAATGTGAAAGCTTGACGAATGGTAAGCCCGGCCTTTAAAGCTCCCCTAGTGCCACGGGCCAGAGCCCCACCAGTCACTGCGGTCGCTACTGCAGCCACAGCAAATGCGCTCCACTCATTGCTGCCGTGGTAGATATCGACAGCCATTGGAAACAGCATCATCACGGAAGTGGCCAACAGTACAAGCCCAACCAGATGAAGTACAGCCCTTATCCCAGGCGTCGATTTAGCCCGATGCGTAAAGTGTAGATGCCGATACGGCTCAGCCAATTCGTTCTCTCTGCGTCCCCAACAGAGCTTCTACTAGCCGGAGATAACTATAGGTAACGAGCGCCACGATATGGTCACCAACGAGCAGTTGCGTCGTAGCCTGGGGAATAATCACCTGCCCGTCTCGAACCACCGCCCCGATTTTCATACCGGGAGGCAGACCCAATTCGCCAATTGGCCGACGTACAAGCCTGGATTCGGAGGTTAATTCGGCTTCAATAACCTCTCCGAAATCTTCTTTAAGCGTATGAAGCGCAGCGATTGATCCTCGACGAACATGTCTTAAAACCGTGGAAATCGTGACTGCACTGGGGCTGACAACGGCGTCGATACCTAGGGAAGGCGTGAGCGCTTCGTAATTACGTTTATTGATCAAAGTAATTGCTCGCTTACAGCCTGCTTGCTTCGCCAGAACGGACGCGAAGATATTCGTTTCGTCATCGTTGGTCACGGCGACAATGGTCTCCGCAAGCCCGATTTGGGCCTCATCAAGCATGTCACGATCCAAAGCATCTCCGTGCAATACGATGACCCCAGCCCCTAGTTCGTCGGAGATCAGTCTCGCGCGCTCAAGACTCTGCTCAATAATCTTGATGTTCACATTGCGCGACGATTCCCGTATTTTCTTCACCAGATGCAGGCCGACATTACCCCCGCCGACGACAACGAGATTTCTAGCCTCCCGCTCACGATGACCGAACGCAGCCATAACTTCGTCTGCGCAGTCCGCCCGAACGATGGCGTAAACGTCATCGTCGATTTCTATCCTGTCATGATCATCCGGAACGAAACTGCGGCCCTTCCGTACGCAGGCGATGATCGACACCCCTTCAAATTGTCGCATTTGCCGAATATCGCCGACGCGCTCTCCCATTACGACGCTATTCCTGGCATCAGCATGTATTCCAAGTAACTCCACTAGGCCCCCGGCCATGGGAACCATCTCAAATGCGCCAGGCGTGCGCAAGCGCCACGCGATACCCTCGGCGATCTCGATTTCCGGTGAAATAATAATATCCACGGGAAGGTGATCCGCAGAATATAGTCCGGAAATATCATGGCCCAGATAGCCGGTGTGGCGAATCCTAGCTACCCGTCTTTTGATTCCGAACAGAGAATACGCGACCTGGCAAGCCACCATGTTCACCTCATCTGACCGTGTGACCGCGATCAGCATGTCGGTGTCTCGAGCACCCGCTTTCTTCAGAGTAGCGGGGTACGACGCGTGACCCACAACACCCCGCACATCATAGCTTTCGTCAATCCGACGGATTAGCTGTGAATCCACATCGATGACCGTTACGCTGATTCCTTCCGATGCGAGATGCTTCGCTATGGTGGTTCCCACTTGACCAGCGCCGCAAACAATCACTCTCATCGAAGTTCGTTTTATATGTCTTTGTAGAAATCAGCCCACTGATCGAGACAGATACGCGCGATAATAGGGTTCATTTTTTTGAGGTTCCAAGCTCATCAGAGAGGGCAACACACATGATCACCGCCAAATTGCTTGTCGAACGTGGATCAATACATGATGCCTCGCAGGACTGGGGCGATTACACCTTCGTCGCGCTTCCCTCCCCGGGAGACCGGATTGCCGCCCATTATAACGATAACGTGCATTACATGACCGTCATTTGCGTGCACCACAAGCCGACGCCTGCAACACGTGGAGGCGAACAAGAAAGCACTGTTATGCCAGCTGCCCATGTCGTCGCCAAGTGGACAAGCTCAGACTAGCATCCTAGCGCTCGGAACACTGGCGAGCGGCGAGCGCCTGATGTCGTGCCGTCACGCGACGGCGCCCAGGCACAGCCAGGATCATCAGCTATCCGTAGTAGCTAAGCCGCCTAGCAACTACTACTTATTCGCTAGACTTTTAAAGCGTACGCGCGATGACACGCCGAGTAAAAGCCAAATACCATTCGCCGATTTTGGCACCGACCCAGCCGACAAGCGCACCGGCTGCAATTTCCACGGGCCAATTCACACCTGAAACGACACTCAATCCGCAACCGGCTGCTGCATATACGGTCAGCCACCGCCTCGCTTGATGCCCAACATGCTTCCAGGCAAGGGAGGCGAGCATGAGGGATATGGCCGGTGCCGACGCAGGAAGCCCTTCATGCCATAAAACGGGAGTCTGAACGGCAACCATATCGGGAAAGATATCCCAGGGCCGGGGCATTAACGTAATGTTCTGAATCGGCCCGGCTACCCTAGACACCCATTTGCCTCATAATGAGGATATCTGGAGGTGTCATGAGCATGAGCGCACAACCGAAGCGATTTACCGAAGAATTCAAGATCGAAGCCGTTCGCCAGGTGACTGAGCGTGGGCACAGAGTGACCGATGTTGCTGAGCGGTTGGGAGTGAGTGTGTGTATTCAACCGGTCAACGCAACAAAGCACTTATCAGTTAGACCTGATCCTGTTTGCCGGTCAAATAATTCATACCTCTGTCCGCAGAACGACTACAAATTCCGGACGGAGGGTTATACCGTGAGCATTCTCAGACCCGAAATGACACACGCTGCTATTCTGGTCGGCGCCGGCAACTACCAAATTCAAAGGAATCGAACCACGGACTGGTTTTGTTGCTTTTTTGCACTTGTACCCCACGTTGTACCCTCTAGTTCAAGTATGCGGTGAGATGTGAACGAATACGGGCCTTTCGCAGCGCCAATTAGATTCCGCCCCAGGCCACCAAGGATTCTAAGCCCTTGATTTCATTAGAGATCAGGGGCTTTTTCTATTGCTTGGTGCAACCCGGGGCTGTACTCCATAAACGAGGGACGGGCATTCACTAGACAGGGGTAACCCGTCGCAGCTGATTTTTTTATTTCCGGGTGTGCCGCTCACAGCTCCGTGTACAGTGTGTATGCCGTGCCTACCGGGGGAATCGATTAGATTCGGAATCACTTTTAACGCTAAGCGTTAAAAACACACCGACATCCAATCAAAACGCGCATAATCCAGATCTTCTCAAAAAAGGTACACCTGTCATTCTCACACACACAACGATTGAATTTCGTGTTAACTTTAACTCATGACAGGAAATTCACGACACAATCTAATCAAACGTGTGCAATCTGACCTCCCGCGCGGGGCACCGTTTGACCTCAGCACCCTGGGGGAACTCGGTGTGTCTCCCAAACTGGCTGCCGACTATGCCAAGAACGGGTGGCTCGTGCGTCTGGCTCAAGGCGTCTACGCCTTCCCCAATGACGACTTTGATGTCTATGGCGCATTGCTGTTTCTTCAGCGACACGTAAAGGGACTACATGTCGGGGGGAAAAGCGCGCTGACGCTGCACGGTATCAGGCACAATCTGGGCCGCGACACGCTGGTGCTGTGGGGCGACACCCGTTATACCCTGCCCACCTGGTTCACGTCGCGTTTTCCGGCCCGGTATGTCTATGCAAGCCTATTCAACTGGCCGGACAACAGCTTGCCCACCAAAACATTGGGAACCCCTCCCGGTTTACCGGATCACCTCTGTGTAGCTGTCGCCGAACGCGCCGTACTGGAAATGCTGTACGACGCCGGAACCAAACAAAGCCTGGAAGAAGCACGCAATCTTTTTGACGGCCTGCGCTCACCTCGCAAGGAACTGCTCGGCCAGCTGCTGGCGTGCTGCACCAGCATCAAAACCGTTCGTCTTTTCCTTACCTGGGCGCGAGAGACAGGAGTGGTGGATGTCGATGATTTGCTAACACGCTACTCGATACACACGGGTAGCAACAAACGCTGGATGAGCCGGCTTCCCGATGGCAGTTTACTGAGCCTGAAACCTCATGGATAAAACTTACGCGGACACTGTCCGCCTGCTGCTGGCCGTTACTCCGGCATTTCAGCCAGTTGCTGCTGGATAGCTTCCGCTGCGCGTAAGCTTAGTGCAGCAATGGTCAAGGTCGGGTTTGCCGTTCCAACGGTAGGAAAGACGCTACCACCAGCGATAAACAGATTAAAGTGGTCGTGGCTGCGCAGCTGCGGATCCACCACAGACCTTTCGGGATCCGTACCCATACGGGTTGTCCCCAGAATATGGCCCGCACCGAAGAACTCGGGCGCGTGACTGATTTGCGTTGCGTTCAACTTTTGGAAAATTTCGTTGTGGAGCTTCCGAGCCCATGCCATTCCCTCGGTAACATAATCGCTGAGTCGATACCGGATATTCGGTAAGGGCACACCATACATATCGTGTTCGTGCGGGTCCAGGCTTATGCGGTTTTCAGGGTCGGGCTCCTGTTCAGTGAGCGAAGCCAGACGAATGTGATGGGATGTCATTGCCGCCAACGCGTCAGCCATCTCTTTACCCCGCAAGCCTTGTTTGGCCAAATCGGTTGCGGTGGAAATCGGCGCCCCAGTCGGCCACGACCACCCGTCATTGCCGATTTCTATACGTACCGCGCTGTGTGTTTTACGGAATTCGCCATCGCGCAGATTTTCGATACCAGATGTGGAGCCCGGCCCCCGGTAGGGGTATACCGGTACGTCCGTCAACGCCCACGATAGCTGTATAGGGTGGTCCATGAGGTTGCGGCCGACCTGATCCGAGCGATTGGCGATGCCATCAGGCAGTGTTGCGGAGCGTGAGGCAAGCAATAAGCGCGGCGTCTCGATCGCATTGCAGGCGACCACGAAAATTTTGGCCTGTATGACACCTTCGGTTTGATCCCAACGCCGGTAGCGCACGGCGGCAATCTCGCCTTCCGGCGACAACTCCAGGCGCACCGCGGGCGAGCGAGTCAGCACCGAGACGCCGGCAGCGACGGCCCGTTTCAGGTGAACGGTGGCGTCGTACTTTGCCTGGACCGGACAGACGGGAATACAACTGGAACTGCCGCAGCAGGCAATACGCTGGTCACGGAAGACGGAATTACGGGCTTGCGGCGTGGAGCGGACTTCGAATCGGCTGCCTTCTAGCGCCCGTGCGACGACCTTGTCCAGCCAGGTAGGCGGGATGCGAGGCATGGGATAAGGACCACCGCGCGGCGAACCCAGCGGTTCCTCGGAGTCGCCCGCGACGCCAAGCTCACTTTCCGCTTGGAGATAATAGGGTTCCAGGGTGTCGTAGGAAATTGGCCAGTCCACGCCGCGGCCAAACTGCGTCCTAAGCCGAAAATCAGACGGGAGCAGTCTCGGACACGACCCCAGCCAATGCCAGGTTGTGCCGCCCAATACCTTGAGGTAAGTACTCTTGAATTGTTCTGGACCGGATTGGCGATACCATTGCGTCAACCGGTCAGTGACCGGATGCATTGCTTCGGGAACTGGCGGATAGGCACATTCGGGAACCTTAACCAACGCCTGATGGAAGGTCTGAACGGCTGTAGCGCGGTCCACTTCGCCGCCCGCTTCTAAAACGACAACACGCACACCGGCACTGGCCAGCCGGGATGCGATGAGGGCTCCAGCTACGCCCGACCCGATAACGACGACTTCAGTAGCAATGGTTGAGGACATGACACGGCCCTTTAAACAGTGGGTGGGTCGCCCCAATAGCCGGTCGGCCCGCCACACGTACCCGGCGGGTGCAAGAATGATGTGGTAGTCCAGATGAGCGCCGAAGTATAGGCAGCCACTACCGGGCCATGTACCGATTGACAGACGCCTGAATACCATGCGGCGACGATTTCATCTTCAAACTGTGATCGCGCGTCCTGGGGATGAGTCTGCCGGGCTAGCGTGGCGATATCCGGCAGCAAGCCGCGCTTATCGAAGGCCTCGTACATGATGCGTGCCGCCTCACGATCAAGTGCTGCGACTGGGGCGCCTGTGAGTCTGGACGAGAGTGCGATGAAATCGTCAAGAGAAAATCTCTCCCGCGCTTGCAGGCGAAGAGGCAGGCAGACCGAAGCTGCTGCAAGGCCTGCAAACAATACCGTGCGTCGATCAGGCATAGTTGGGATGTCGTTGGCGAGCCATCAATATGCAACATACTATTACATTGAGGATATTTTGGCGACGCGTCGAGCCTACCGCGCGGCCAGGAGCATGGAAACTTATCCAATTCGCACCCCGTCCGCACAGATCGCCCCCGACGTTTTGAATCGTTTGCCTGATGTGGACGAATATATCCACATCAGTCAGGCAGCACTAGCCCCATAACGTGCCCACCTGAATAGAATTGTGCTGAGAATGGAGGTTTCGATAGGTACACCAACGGGACAGTGGGGTCATTACGTTGTATGACAAAGCCGACATCTTTGTTGACAAACACCGGGGTGAATATCCCAGAAGTTCTACAAAGCTCCAAGTAGATGAACCCGCTATGCGCGGCTGCCTTTCATATTCGATCGTAGTTTGTCCAAGCCCAGCCCATTCGAATACTTCATGCATGTAACGCTTGCGATCGACAACTACGCCTAAGACGGAAACCGCCCTGCGGCTGTACAGCATAAAGGCGGTAGAAGCACTGGGCAACCGCGTCAGCATAGGTCCGGCGTCAACAAGCAGATATCAATAAAGCATCAAGAAAGTATCAAAAGCGCTGAGCAAACCCCATAGCCTTAAGGCATCAGCCCGATACAAAAAACCAAAACACAAGATGAATAATAATAATTATCATTTATCCATTCAAATGGATAAATTTATGTCACACATCAAGCTCGTTCTTCGCAACAATCGCCGCACGTTCGTCAAGACACTCAGC
This sequence comes from Achromobacter sp. F4_2707, assembly GCF_047501535.1. NCBI lineage: Bacteria > Pseudomonadati > Pseudomonadota > Betaproteobacteria > Burkholderiales > Alcaligenaceae > Achromobacter > Achromobacter sp. F4_2707. The sequence goes on along the minus strand of NZ_JAZDRJ010000001.1, from coordinate 388,759 downwards.
TATTACGCACTGCACATCGTCGTTGCCGCCTGCGTGGCTTTTGCCGTCACCGGCGACTGGTTAGCGGCGCTCACATTGAGCTTGCTTGAACCTACCGTGCAGGCATTCGCCTATTTCGCCCATGACAAAGTGTGGGCTCGCCTGCGTTTACAGCGCCTTCGCACGCTGATCAAGACCGGCAGCTATTATGCAGTGCATTTGATTATCGCAACCGGAGTTGCCTATGTAGTCACGGGCGATCTGATCGCTGCGCTGACCCTGAGCCTGTTGGAGCCGACTGTGCAAATGGCGTTCTTCTACGTCCACGAAAAGATCTGGGACCGTAACGCCGCGCGTGAAACTGCGGGGCAGATGGCCGTAAGTTTGAACCCTGCAAACTCCTAGCTTGCCCACCAGTGAAGCTAAAGCGGGCGTCACCCTCACCGCCCTAGAAGGCTTCGAGAGGCAAACGCCCTTTCTGTTCACATCGTTAGAAAAGAATAGGTGGTGCATGCACACACCACCGGCCGATCACTCGTCCTGCGTATAACCGGTGACGCGGATCAATTCACGGTATCGCGCGACTTCACTTTCGTAAGCCTTTGCCGCCTCTGCCAGCGTCATCGGCTTCAGCATCATGCGCCCTTCGGCTTCCAAGCGCGACACAATTTCATCGTCCAGAAGCGCCGAACCGATAGCGTGATTCAGCTTTTCCTTGATTTCCGTTGGCGTACCCTTCTTCACGAAGTATCCGGCATAGCTAGCGAAATCAAAATCCGCCAGCTGTGGCAGCGTAGAAATGCTGGGTAAGTGTTCAAGCACTGCCGGTTTGGTGGGCGATGCCACGGCTAGCGCCTTGAATCGGCCACCCTTGACCATTTCCAACATGGATGCCTGGAACGGCATCAGCGAGAAGTCGATCTGCTGCCCGATGAGAGCCTGTACCACTGGCGCCGTACCGGTATACGGAACGTGGGTAAAGGGGATGTCCATCCGCCTGCCCATGTAATCGGTAATCAAATGGTAGAGCGAACCGACCCCAACCGAACCGTACGTGAGCGATGACGATTCGTCTTGCTTGCGTGCGTACTCGAAGAACTCTTCCATGGTATTGACCGGCAGGTCTGCCCGCACGAGCAGCACGATGGGCGTAAACGAGATTGGCAGCAAATTCTCAAAGGCGTCCGGCTGAAAGCGAACAGCTTTATTCGTTAGCGGCGGAATAATGAGTTCATTCTGCGTGCCCTGGAAGAAGATGCTGCCGTCGGCCTTGGCGGTAAGCACTCTTGATGCTGCGATCGTCCCCGTTGCACCACCGACGTTTTCAACGACAACATGGGCGCCCAACACCTCACCGACGGGGACCGCCAGAATGCGAGCGGCGGTATCACTGGGGCCGCCCGCCGGATACGGAACCATCATACTCACTGTGCTGGGGGGATAAGTACTTGCAATGGCCGGCGACAGCATAAAGGCCGGCGCCACAGCTGCCGCGGCTGCTGCTTTAAGGAGCGAACGTCGTGTCTCGAACGATGTCTTGTTTTTCATGATTATTGTCTACGTGTTTGCTAAGGAAAAAATCAGCGAAGGCTATCGGGGCTTTGCGCATCAGTGGCCGCCCAGTCAACCTCTTGCAAGCGCGCCATCGTTGCCAGCACGGCTTGCCCGCGAGGCACCATGGTGTCGACTTCACAGTATTCATCCAGGGTATGGAAACCTCCTCCTACGGGGCCGGTACCACATAGCGTGATGGCTCCCTCGCTGGATGCCACGCCCGAGTCTGCACAGCCGCCACTCGACTCCTGTTCTGCACGATGGCCGAGCTCAGAAAGCTGGTCACGGTAGAGTTCGAATAGACGCTGCGACTGCGCGGATGGCACAAAAGGCCTGAACTCGCCCACGATGCCCAATTTGGAGAACGTACCTCTGATGAAGGAACGATCGCAGATGCAACGGATCTTCCCCACCATGTCTTCGCGCTGCTCATGGTTATGCACCCGCAAGTCGATCCCTGCTTTCGCCGAGGGTGCCGACGTGTTGACGGACAGCCCGCCAGAGACCAGCCCGACGTTAACCGTGACACCTTTGTCCAGATCGGTGAGCGCATCCAGGGCCACAATCTTGTTGGCCAGTTCAGAAATGGCGCTGACCCCTTCTGCGAAGTTGGCACCGGAATGAGCCGCCTTGCCCGTGATTTCCAAATCGAAGAACACGCCGCCTTTGCGGGAGGTGACTACATTGCCGGACGGACGACCCGGTTCGCCATTGAATACAAAGGCGGCTTTTCGGGCAAAGGGGATGATCACATCCTTACTCAGAGGTGAGCCAATTTCTTCGTCGCAGGTGAACAAGGCAGTCACTTCGGGTAGTGGCTCCCGACTTTGCGCCACGGCAGCAATAATGAAAGCATTCATCACGACCCCAGACTTCATGTCTGCCACACCCGGGCCATACGCTCTGCCGTTCTCAATGCGGAATGGGCGGCGAGCAGCCTCTCCCGCCGGAAAGACCGTATCGCAGTGCCCCATCAGCAGCACGGGCTGCCCTGTTCCGCGACCAGGATTCGCCGTTACCGAGATCGCAGCCTCAACGCCGTCTACAAAATGAGACGAAACCGTCAGGCCCTGCGATTGAAAAAAGCTTTCCAGACGACGGAACACCCGAGACACCCCAGGTTTATCTGCACTATTGGAATCAATATTGACGATGTCTTCCAATAACGCGAGCATGTCCTCGCGTTTGTTTTCCAGCCACTGAACGGCGGGGATAGATTGCTCCAAACTCACACGACCTCCATGCATTGCATTACAATACTTACTATCACTATTTAATAGATTATATCGATATAATGTTGCGAGAGACAATGATTGAGAGCCCTCTATATGTGGCTTCCGTTGGAAAGGCCTTCCAAATCCTTGATTGTTTCAAGAGTGCGCCGGGTGATTTGAGCCTGTCTGAACTCGTCGAGCGAAGCGGCATGGGCAAAAGCGCAGTACAACGTTACGCCTACACGCTGTGCGCAGAGGGCTATTTGGAACAGAATCCAGTCACACGGCGATATCAGCTCGGGAAAAGAGTGCTGGATTTCACCTTTCACTTTCTCCGCTCACACACTTTGGTAGAGGTTTTCAACCCTCTCATGCTGGATTTGTCGAAAGCGTCAGGCGAGAAAATCAGCCTTTCGCTGCTCGACGGTAACGAACTTGTCTATGCCATGAGGCACCAGACGAAAACGGAACACTTCCATGCCTCGCTCGTTGGCCGGCGCGTGCCGCTATATTGCACAGCGGGCGGGCGGGCGGTGCTCTCCCAACTCACGCCAGACAAGTTGGATGTGTTCTTCGAAACGACTCCGCTGGTCTCGTTCACGCCCCGCACCATCACGGATGCGCAGAAAATACGCCGCGAGCTCAACATCTCCAGGGAAAAGGGCTACAGCACGATTCTGGACGAGTTCATCATGGGAGAGATCGGCCTGGGCGCCGCAGTACGAGACGAAAAAGGTGTGCCCTATGGAGCTCTCCATGTGTCCGGCTCCTCAAACGAATGGAGCCTGGAGGCATACGAACAGGCGTTCGCCCCCATGCTGCTCGATGCCATCGGTCAGTTCGAAAGGCGCAACCATTATTAATGCTCACGCAACCACAGGCTGATCGTTATTATTTTCATTGAGCGCAGGAAGCATGTCTTGCTCATCGGTCGTACCGTATCGGGTACGCCTCAGTTTCACATTGAACGGAATACACCACCTGCGCAAGCAAAGCAGCGCGCACTCACCGTGAAACGCTTTTCTCCGAACGCACATCTAATGGGTTGATACACGCCACTTGAGATGTACCACTACTGTTTCGGAGATTTGCACATGAACAAGCCCCTTCTTCTTGGCGCAGCCGTTCTTGCCCTGGCGCCTGCTTTCGGAGCCTATGCACACACCGCTTCAGCTGTCTCCAAGGCTCCCCCTGCTGAACCCTATAAAGAAGTCAGTTCACTGGTTCAACTGCCGTCCTTCATTCCAGGCATGGGTCAGCTTTTCGTTGACCCAAGCACGCTGCCGGCAGGGCCGTTCCTGGCTTATGACCGCGACGGTAAACTGGTCAGCACGATTTACATGATTCCGACTGCGCAGATGACGCCACAAATGCATCTGGACAATCTGCTCGCTCCGGGCGGCCACGTCGATCATGTAGATATGATGTATAACGCGGGCCACCCCGGAGTGCCAGAACCGCATATTCACATCATTCTGTGGCACGTCCCGGTGGACGGCGAAGCGAGGGTGGAAAAATGAACGTGCTACGCCGCCACTTTGTGTTGTCCAGCGGGCTGATGATAAGCGGTATGGCCGCGCCAGCGCTGTGGCGGCGCGCTTTGGCAGCCGACGTCATTGATATCTCAATGGGCGGCACCACTGGCGGAGCCCATGTGTGGTTCCGCCCATCCGGCCTGCTGATACAGCCCGGCCAGACCTTGCGCTGGACGAATCATGATGCGGGTAATTCACATACGGCTACGGTGTACCACCCTGATTTATACGGCAAGCAGCAACGCATCCCAGAAAACGCCACGCCTTGGGATTCAGGCTTTTTGCTGCCAGAGCAAAGCTTTTCCGTCACGCTGACGGTTCCGGGCGTCTATGACTATTACTGCCTGCCACACGAGCATGCGGGCATGGTCGGACGCATTATTGTGGAGGGTGACTCAAGCACTCAGTACGTGCAAGAGCCGGGCCGGGGCGGTGGCCGGCCTCCTCCCGAAATTGCTCTACGCTCTTTTCCACCTATCGCCACGATTCTCAAAGAGAAAATTGTCGAATGAAGCGGCTTACTGCCTGAACCGCGCCAGTACATTCTCCACAATACGATCACAGCGAGCGCCGTCGAACGAAAATGCATCACCGGAGCTCGCATCAATTTCATGCTCAAGTGCCTCACGCATGAGACGGCGTGCACGAAAGAAGCGGGTTCGCACAGTGGCTTCGGGGATTTCAAGCACCAGAGCCACTTCTGCCACCGACATTTCTTCGACGGCACGCAACATGAAGATCACACGATAGGCGTCGGGCAAACCATCGAGTTTTTGTTCAATCAACGCCCGTATTTCTGCCCGCCAGGCCTGGGCGTCAGGATGATGATCGCGCGCATCCATGGTTTGCCTTCTCGCGTCCAGTGTGTCCATCACCCGTACCTCATAAGACTCCAGGAATTGGCCCCTGCGACGGGATTGGCGCAAGCGGCCGAGGGATTCGTTAATGACAATGCGAGTCAGCCACGTAGAAATCTGCGCATCAAAATTGAAGGTGGCCATCGCCCGATACGCCTTCCAATACGCTTCCTGTAGCGCGTCCTCAGCCTCGGCATCGTCCTTCAGAATACTGCGTGCCGCCCGATACAAGCGCCTGTTATAGCGGCGCATAAGGATTTCAAAGGCCGGGGCGTCTCCATTAAGTATGTCTTCGATCAGCCTCGCATCATCATCTGCCTCTTCCTGCATAGAAGTCGTGACACTCATCGCTCGCTCCTTTCCTCGTACTCCTGCTTGTTTAGTTTTAGATGCTTGTAGTGTGAGTAACGTTCCAGAAAGGGAGTGAGATTTGTCCAAACAGCCTCGGATCAAAGCCCACCCAAGCGCACCGCCAAAGCCGCCAGAGTCATAAGCAGTACGGGAACAGTGAGCACGACCCCTACCCGGAAGTAATAGCCCCAGGTGATTTTCACGCCCTTACGTGCGAGAACATGCAGCCACAGCAGCGTTGCCAAGCTGCCGATAGGTGTGATTTTGGGGCCAAGGTCACTGCCAATCACGTTCGCATAAATCATGGCTTCACGAATAGGCCCTGTCGCCTGGCTGGCGTCAACGGAAAGCGCCCCCACCAGCACGGTAGGCAAATTATTCATAATGGAAGAAAGCAAGGCGGTGAGGAAGCCGGTGCCCAAAGTGGCTACCCATAACCCTTCGCTTGCCATGGCGTTAAGCCAGCCTGCAATCATGTCTGTCAGACCCGCATTACGCAAGCCATAGACAACCAGATACATACCCAACGAAAAAACCACGATGTGCCAGGGCGCTTCGCGCACCACTTTGCGAATGCTGATAACGTGACCACGCCCTGCAACCAGCAACAGAACGGCTGCGCCCGATGCGGCGAGCGCACTCACCGGAATACCTAAGCCTTCCAGAAAGAAAAAGCTTATTAATAGCAAAGCCAGTACATACCAACCCGCCCGAAACGTAGCAACATCGCGAATGGCATCGTTCGGTGCCTTGAGCTGAGAGGCATCGTAAGTCACGGGAATGCTTTTGCGAAAATAGAGCAGAAGGACAGCCAACGTGGCGGCCACGGCCACGAGGTTGACCGGCACCATGACGGCCGCATAGCGCGCGAAGCTAATGTCGAAAAAATCAGCCGAGACGATATTGACCAAGTTCGACACGATAAAGGGCAAGCTGGCGGTATCGGCGATAAAGCCCGCTGCCATAACAAATGCCAGCGTTGCCGCCGGTGTGAAACCCAGCGCAAGCAACATAGCCATCACAATAGGCGTCAGAATCAGGGCTGCTCCGTCATTGGCGAAAAAGGCAGATACGGCAGCGCCTAACAAGACGATAAGTGCAAACAACAGACGGCCACTTCCACCGCCCCAACGCCCCACGTGTAAAGCCGCCCATTCGAAAAAGCCTGCTTCGTCCAGCAACAAGCTGATGATGATGATGGCAATAAAAGTGGCCGTCGCGTTCCATACGATGGCCCAAACGACTGGGATGTCACTAAAGCTGACAGCGCCAAAGGCCAGGGCGAGCACCGCACCCAATGAGGCGCTCCAGCCAATATTGAGGCCCTTTGGCTGCCAGATAACCAGCACAATCGTGAATAGGAAAATGAGCAGGGCGACGACCACAGTAAATCCTTATTGTTCGATGCTGACCGGCGAACATGGATTACCGCCGCAACAGTTTTCAGTGAGATATGCCAAAAGGGAATTCATGCAGACAATGGCAAACGCCACGTGACTAGAAACGCCATGAACGCCAAAGCCGTAAGCGTGCTTATTAACATGACCGGCCCAAATTCGCTGAGCACCATTGCCATGCCCAGCGGTGCAATGGCTTGAGCAATCAGCATAGGGCGCGCTAACAACCCCATGCGCGTGCCATATCCATGACTACCAAACAAAGCCAATGGAAGGGTTCCGCGCACGATGGTAATCAGCCCGTTACCTGCCCCATACAGGGCCATGGCGATAAAAGCGAGAACCGGATGCGCCGGAATGAGCAAAGCCAGCCCCAGGAAAAAAAGGAACACGGCTCCACGTGCAGACCACGTTGGGTGAAGTTTCCCCAAAACGGAGAGCTCAAGCAGCCTGGCCGCCACCTGCGACGGCCCTATCATCATTCCGACGGCGAGTGCCACGGATGCTGCAAAACCCAATTGGGCGAGCGTGTCGAGCAGCAGGACGGACACACTGGACATCACTGAGGACTGAAGTGTAAACAGTACTGCAACCAATACAAAGATAAGGCGGGCTTGTGCCGTAGCCGTTACCGTCGCCGGGTGCCGGTCTGCTGGTAGCATGGGCTCATCTGTGACACTACGCTGCGCCTCGCGGGGGATCACCAGCAAATACAGTGGCAACCCTACAGTTAAATGCACGCCTGCCAGCACCAGGCAGGTGCCTCGCCAACCCAACCAGACTTCGAGCGCGGTGATGGCTGGCCAAGCCACTGTGCTGGCGAACCCGCCCAACAGTGTCACGCCAGTCATGGCAGTGCGTGAGTCCTCTCCAAACAACCGGCCCAACGTGGAAAAGGCGGCGTCATACAAGCCGCCAGCCATGGCTAAGCCAAGCACGGTCCACGCAAAGAAATACACCGTGATATTGGGAGCGGCTCCCATTAACGACAGGCCGGTCGCCAGAAGCAGGGAACTGCTGGCCAGCACCGGGCGTCCACCGAACCGATCAATGAGCCGCCCTGCTCGAGGCGCACACACGCCCGCCACTAAAAAACCCCAAGAAAGCCCCGCGACGACAGCACTCAATGGCCATCCGCTGTCTTGAGCAATGGGTGCGGCCAAGACGGCGGGCAAATAGAAGGTCGTTCCCCACGCCAATATCTGTGTGAGGCCCAGTATGCCAACCAGGCGAACCGACGCATCGGAGAGAAGGAGCAGAACGTTGCGCACGAAACCTGTGAAGTTGTAGAAGCCGGCTATAACGCTTGATGCGTCGCTAGATGCATAATACTTGAACAGATTTCATATGTAGCGCCAACGACCATATTGCAGGAGACTTAGCGAAGAGGACGGAACAGCCCCCCGCACCACCTCTACCGGCAAGCACGCTGTAAGTTCTGATTATGATTAGCGTGCTTGGAAAGCAGTTTTACGAGAATTGAGCGAGGGGCGTGAAAGTTAGTAATAGCGTAATTGACAGCGCACAAAGCTAGTGTGAGATATCCAAATTACGCCACTGCGGATGATCAAAATACGAACCATAGCTATTCAGTGCTTCAGCCATCTTTATAAGCCCGTTTTCCGGTTCTTCGCCGGATACTTTACCTTCAATGATTTCGGCGCCTTGAGCGATATTGCCAAGCAAAATATGAAGCTGAGCGTCGGCCTCTGGTTCCAGATCACAGTTCTCCACAATATAGGTGAACTGAGTCATGATTTGCTCCGACATTTTTTTATAGTCGCCCGGTTTCAGGGAATGTGTGTGAGCACCTTCCAAGCCCATTGAGACGATCTGATGCAGCTCGCCCATGCCCTGGCGAAGCGCTGCATCGGTTTCCCATTTCTTTCCTTGGTTCAACTCCATCGTGCCATGTACTGCGTGAGCATGACTATGGCTATGCGCGGTGTCTGCGGCGATAGCTGTACCGCTCAGGGAGCCTAGAGGGAAGGCCAGCAAAGCAGCAATGGCTAAGTGTGCGGGTAATTTCATGATTCACTCCATATTAAATAAAGGGTGTGTCCGTTAATGCGTATCGCAACAGGGTGGACAACGGAAATCATGCTAACCAGCACGGTGAATTAAAAAATTGACGGTCGTCACTTTTAAAAAAATTCTTAGTCAGTATGCTGAAAATGAGATTATCAAAAAAAAACAATAAATGAGAATGACCCGCATCTTCATTAATGAATTTATAAACTTGTCACCGGTCAATGGTTAAAGCCTTCTCCGCCCATTAATATGAAACCATTCATTCAACGTTTTAAGGAGAAATCATATGACTAAGGCCGTTTTTAATATGGAACCGTTTACCTGCCCCTCCTGTGTAAAGAAAATTGAAAGTACAGTGAGCAGGGTTGATGGCGTGCAAGAAGTGCAGGTGATGTTCAACTCGGGGCGAGTCCGGGTCGAGTTCGATGAAGCCAGGACGAATGCCGACGCGCTGCAGGACACCATGGTGCGACTCGGCTATCCGGTGCTATCGAAGAAGGTCTCGTAAATACGCGCGGATATGGGTCGGCTGACACCACCCATATCCGCTTTACTCAACCCGGGTGAACTGGAGCATGACATGAACAAGCTTAAAAACTCCCATATCGCCGGCGCCACCGGTCTGATGCTGCTGATCGCATTTGCGTTGCATCTGGCCGGGCTCTCTCAATGGAAGGACTACGTCTTGATTGCGTCCTCCGTGTTCGCCGGCTACTTTATTGCCATCAAAGCCTTCAAAGCGCTGCGCATGAAGGCGTTCAGCATCGAATTGCTAGTAACCATCGCCGTCGTTGGCGCTCTGATTATTGGCGAGTATGTCGAATCGGCCGTAGTGACTTTTCTGTTTATTTTCGGGGCCTATCTAGAATCACGCACCCTGGAGAAAACGCGTTCTTCCCTGCGTGAGCTGATCGACCAGACTCCGACCGAAGCCACCGTAATTCGCCCAGAAGGGCACGTTAGACTGCCCGTCGAAGAGGTGGTCGAAGGTGACAGAGTGTTGATCCGCTCCGGCGAAAAGGTCGCTGTTGACGGCGTCATCGTGTCGGGCCAGGCACTGATTGTTGAAGCCGCCATTACCGGAGAATCCGTGCCTGCCGGAAAAACACTGGGCGACCGCGTGTTTAGTGGCACTCTCATCGACAATGGCTATATCGAAGTCACTGCCGATCGTGTAGGGGATGACACCACGTTTGCCAAAATCATTGAGATGGTGGAAGAGGCTCAGGAAACCAAAACCACCACACAGAAATTCCTGGATCGCTTCGCGCAGATCTATACACCTGCCATCGTGCTGCTCTCCGTTCTTGTGTATGCAGTCTCTCGCAACGTCGAACTGGCGCTGACTTTCCTGGTCATTGCCTGTCCGGGCGCACTAGTGATCTCCGCACCGGTGTCGATGGTTGCCGGCATTGGCAACGGCGCACGTAATGGTGTGCTGGTCAAAGGCGGCGAAATCATGGAAAAACTCTCCAAGATTGAGCTGGTCATTTTCGACAAGACCGGCACCTTGACCAAGGGCAAGCCCGAAGTCACTGATGTCAAAAGTTGGGGGTTGGAGGAAAACGCCTTGCTGGGCATTGTGGCCGACGCTGAAACCGTCTCCGAGCACCATCTTGGCCAGACGATTGTGAGCGAAGCCAAGAAGCGCGGCCTGCCTTTGGAACGCCAGCCGAAAGCGGTGGAAATCATCAAGGGCGGCGGCATGGTGGCGACCGTCGAAGGCAAGCACCTGGCTATTGGTAACCGTAAGCTGATGGCGGACCAAGGCGTCAGCATCGCCGAACCCATCGAGGCGTATGCCATTGAGCGCGAAAAGGCCGGCAATACCGCCGTGCTGGTCGCCATTGATAAGCAACTGACAGGTGTTATCTCGATTGCCGACCAAATCAAACCCGAAGCCAAACTGGCTATCCAGCAACTACGCCAAGCCGGTGTGAAGCAAGCCATCATGTTGACGGGCGACAACCGCCATACCGCGCAACTGGTGGGCGACGAATTGGGCCTGGATGCGGTACACGCCGAACTGCTGCCTCAGGACAAGGTGGCCTGGGTCACCAAACTGAAGGATCAGGGCTATCGCGTGGCGATGGTGGGCGACGGCATCAACGACGCGCCCGCACTGGCGACTGCCGATGTCGGCTTGGCCATGGGAGTCGGGGGCACCGACATCTCAATGGAAACGGCAGACATCGTCCTGATGTCCGACAGGCTGGATCAGTTCGCTCACGCCTACACCCTGGCAAAGGCCACAGTGCGCAATATGCAGCAAAACACGATACTGGCCGTAGGAACAGTGGTTGTGCTGCTGGCCGGTGTACTGCTGGGCAAAATCTTCCTGGCTTCCGGCATGCTCATCCACGAACTCAGCGTACTTGCGGTAACGCTCAACGCTGTCCGCCTGATACGTTACCGGGCTCGTGGGCAGGCCGGCCAAGCGCTCGACGAACCCGGCCGGCGCCACAGGCGTTGCCAGGCAGCTTGAACCTCGGCGAGACTCTAGTATCTTGTTCGATGAGTATGCGTACCCGGCCAACAGGATACTCGCCTGAATGATGGACACTCCGGCAAAAAGCCAGAAGTGTCCATTGTTGTACAACCCCTTCCATATGAGGGATCAACGTGAACTCTACCCCTTCATCTTCACCGCCTGATGCAAGCCACGAACACGTACCCGCACTATGCGTTTCACGGGTGCCAATCTTCAACCATTTGCCCGCCCCAACGCTTGCCGTCATTGCCTCTAAAGCGGCGATGCGCACCTATGAGCGAGGGCAGTTCATCCATCGCGCGGGCGACCCTTCCGACAAGCTTTTCATCATCCATAAAGGCAAGGTGAAGGTGTACCGACTTTCCGATACGGGTAAGGAGCAGTTGGTCCGTATTCTGAGCCCGGGCGATTTTGCAGGAGAACTGGCCCTGTTCTCGGCTACAGCTCACGACTCTTATGCCGAGGCCATGCAGACCTCCGAAGTCTGTACGATCCATCAGGCCGATGTACGTGAGCTTCTGCTCCAATACCCTGACATCGGCCTTCATGTGCTGGCTGAGTTATCGCGGCGCCTGGGCACTAGCGAAAAGCAGACCACGGCAATCGCAACAGCGTCTATCAATGCACGTCTGGCCCAGTACCTTGCCAACCTCGGAGAGCAGCAAGGCTCCCCTAGCTTCAACCTTCCCATGAGCCGCCGTTATCTTGCCTCGTATCTTGGCACCACCCCGGAAACTGTCAGCCGCAGGTTGGGCGAGTTTGAAGAAGCAGGGTGGATACAGCAAAGCGGGCAGCGCAAGATCACCATTCTTGACCTGGATGCTCTGCTGTTAGTGGAATAAGCGGAATCACACCTTTTACACAAAGAACCTATGCTTATAAGTAATATGCATATTAACTAACGTTACTTATAGTTTTTAAGAGAGTATCGGATAATGCGACGTTTACCGTCGCAATTTTCATCATGCAATCCAGTCAAACTACGCCCACCGGTCTCCAGCAACTCGAAGAGCGGTTGCGCACAGAACTCTCGTACTTGAACCTGCCCGCCAATGTCTGGGTGGCAGAGCGAAGAATCGGTGAGCAGCCCCTTCTACCCGTCGCAATCATCGGAGGCGGCATGGCCGGAATCTGCGTGGCGACCGCCTTGCTGCACAGTGGCATACCAGCTGTCGTTTACGATCAGGCCCCAGACAAACTCGAAGGCCCATGGCTGACATCGGCACGGATGGAAACGCTTCGGTCTCCCAAAGAGTTGACCGGCCCCGCTTTGGGCATTCCCAGCCTCACTTTTCGAGCTTGGTTCACCGCTCAGTTTGGTGAACAGGCCTGGGCCGAACTCGATAAGATCCCGCGCCCACAGTGGGCCGAATACCTGCACTGGATGAAGCGGGTGACCGGCGTCACCGTGCAAAACCGGTTGCGCGTAGAACACGTTCAACCCACAGCCGATGGGTATGCTCGCCTGACGCTGAAGAACCTGGATAGTGAAGAGGTCAGCCAAGTTTTGGCACGCCGTGTGATCCTCGCTACTGGCCGTGATGGCCTGGGCGGCGCCTGGATGCCCGATTGGGCGCAAGAGGTTCCTGCCGACCGTCGCTTTCACTCTTCCGATCTATGGGATGACAAGGGTTTCAAAGGCAAACGCGTCGTGGTGATTGGAGCAGGCGCCTCGGCTATGGATTGCGCTGCCACAGCACTGGAAAACGGCGCCACAGCAGTACACCTGCTAGCCCGCCGCGCACAGATCCCCCGCGTGAACAAGTCCAAGGGGGCCGGCAGCCCGGGCATGGCTCACGGCTTCTGGAAATTACCTGACGAGTGGAAGTGGCGTATTCGGAATTACATCAACAAGGCTCAAGTGCCGCCCCCAAAAGGCAGTACGCTGCGCGTTTCCAAATTTCCAAACGCCTATTTCCATACCCACGTCTGGGTTGAATCCGTGTCTATCAACCCCGATGGCTCGGTACGGCTAATCACCAATCAAGGGCCGCTGGAAACCGACATCGTCATTTTCAGCACCGGTTTTCGTATCAACTTGGAGCAGCGGCCGGAATTTTCCGCTTTTTCAGCTTCGATACGGCGTTGGGGTGATCGATACCAACCTTCGAGCGACGAAGCCGATATTGAGTTATTTGATTCGCCAGACCTTGGCGAGGCGTTTGAATTCCAACCGAGAGACGGCCATACATTGCCCGGGCTGGAAAGAATCCACTGCTTCTGCTACCCCGCGACACTTAGCCATGGCACGGTGGCCGGCGACATCCCGCAGATCAGCGATGGGGCGCAACGGCTGGCCCGCGCCCTGTGCGCCTCATTCTTGCACGAGGACATTGAGGAACACTTCTCACAACTCCAGGCCTATTCCGAACCCGAACTTGATGGCGACGAATGGGTGGAAGTCCCCTTGCCGCGCGAGTAATCGGAAATTTCACACAGAGTACCAGCATGCAAACCACACACAGCTCGGCAGACGTCATCGACCAGATTCTCGGCATCAGCCCGGGTGATGCGCTTCACACGTTGCGCCATGCTCGCACTAAAGTTGTTGACGCCACACAGGCGTTTCATGAACTGGCTTTCTATGCGCCGGAACTGAGTGCCAGGCAACGCCAAGATCGTTTTCTGGTAGCGACACTGCTAGCAGAGGCCACCGGCCCCAAGGCCTTGGCCGATCTCTACCGTGAACAATTAGCTGCTTTACAACCATCTGCCGACCATGTCGAGGTATTGGAGGGGCGGCAGTCATCTTCTCCTGCGTTAAACGCACTGGCCGACTACACTCGGGCGCTCGCCATTCACCCATCAACAGCCGACCGCGACGCTCTGTTGGGCCTGACAGCCGCAGGCTGGTCCGTACCGGAAATTGTCAGTTTGGCACAGGTAATCGGCTATGTAAGCTATCAGACCCGCACCATCATTGGCCTGAAAGCACTACAAGATGCGGCGGATGTGACCTCAGGACCAGACGTCGATAGCGAAGAAGCCGAAGATTTTGTTCACCCAGCGCACTTGCCTCCTCCGGGTGAAATCTTTGAGATTGAAGGGTTTACCAACGCCACGCTGGACTGGGCGAGCTGGCTGCCGATACAGGACAAAAACACGCTGACGGAAGCGCAGGAACGTATTCTGGCCACCAGCCACCCCAAGGCGAAAGAATCCGACTATTACATGCTGTTGATTCAGGCGCCAGAACTGCTGGAACAGCGCAGCCTAGTTTTCAATGCGCTCATGTATGCGCCGGGAGGCGCTTCCCGAGCCGAACGCGAGCTGGCTTCGACAGCGGTCTCGCGCGTCAATGGCTGTGTATATTGCGCATCCGTCCATGCCCAGCGCTTTGAGCAACTGGCCAAACGCAACGATGTCATCGTTCAGTTGTTCGAAGCGCCCTCGACAGCAGGAACCTCAGCACGAGAGCGTGCCATCGTGCAGATGTCGATCGCTCTTACCCAGGCTCCCGCAACATTCGGCGCTGAGCAAGTTCAACCGTTGTTGAGCAGTGGCGTCACCCCAGAACAGGTACGCGACATTATCGGCTCCGCCGCTATTTTCGCGTGGGCCAATCGGCTGATGTTGAACCTGGGCAAAGAAGTCCATCCTTCTATATAGCCTGAGGAAATAAACAAAAAGGAAATAAGTAGTCGCCGTTTTGAGAGTGGGTTGTTAATGTTTAGACTTTTGATCCCTGAATAAATTCTCCAAATGAAAAACCAGACCCTCAACCCTCTTTCTCACCTGGTCGCAAGCGTTCGTCGTCTTGCCGTGGGTGCCGGCCTGGCCCTGGCAAGCAGTGCTGCACTGGCCGCATGGCCGGCGCATCCCGTCACCATCATGATGGGTTTTCCAGCAGGCTCCGGCGTCGATGTGATCGCTCGCGGGATACAGGGTCCGCTGGAAAAAGAACTGGGCGTGCCTGTCATTATTGACTACCGCGCCGGGGCGGGGGGTAATCTGGCTTCCTCCGTCGTTGCTCGGGCCGAACCGGATGGCTATACCTTGCTGTTAGGCACCGCTGCCACCCATGGGATCAACCCAGCCATCTATAAGGAACTGCCTTTTGACGTCGAGGCAGACTTCACCCCAATCGCTACTTTGGTTGATGTCTCCAACGTGCTGACAGTCAACCCCAAGGTCATCGATGTCAACACGGTCGAAGAATTCATCACCGAGGTGAAAGCCAACCCGGATAAATATTATTTCGCTTCCACCGGTGTAGGCACTGGCACACAGTTGGCCTTCGAAGAGTTCAACGCCCGGGCGGGTCTGAAAATGGTTCATGTGCCCTACAAGGGCGGCCCCGAAGCGTTGCAGTCCGTAGTAAAAGGCGAGACCTGCTGCATTTTCAATCAAGTCCAAACTGTTCTTGGCCAATACCAGGCAGGCACGGTCAGGCTGTTGGGCGTTTCGACCGCTAAGCGCGTGAATGTGGTGGAAGAAATCCCGACGATTTCCGAACAAGTGATTCCTGGCTTCGATAGCTACATCTGGTTCGGCCTTTTTGGGCCCAAAGGCATGAACCCGGAACTCACACAACGTATCAACGCTGCGGTCAACAAGGCATTACAAGAGCCTTCTGTTGCCGAACGCTTTGTATCAACCGGAAATGCTATCCGTCTGAGCACGCCTGAAGAGTTCCAGAAAATTGTTCGCGAAAACCGTGAAAAATGGGCGGACGTCGTTGAAAAAGCCGGTTTGACGCCTCAATAATAAGCGTTCCAAAAGCGGTTACGAAGTAGCACGGCGCAGACCCCGCTGCGCCTTAATCAGAGAAGGGAACCCAGAGATGGGAACCGGCAAGCTTGCGCAATTGCCGGTTGTACAAGGCTAGTTGTAACATTAAATAATAAACTGAAACATTCGTCAGGTAAAATTGTGGGTTGCTGCTGCAACATGCAGCGCCACGGATGTCATCCCATCATCGTTCTTGCGTTTGTCGCACTGTGATAGCGCAGTGCCATAGGCTTCGCCATGGCACTGCGCTATCACAATGACACTCGTCTACACCCATGCGCAAAAATCTACCCGTTACTCAGAACGTTTATACATTTCCGCACGACCAGACTCTTATCTCCATCACTGATCTCAAAGGCCGAATCACTTACTGCAATGCAAGCTTTGTGGCGGTCAGCGGTTTCACCAGTGAAGAGTTACTCGGCCAGCCGCACAATATTGTGCGCCACCCCGATATGCCGGAAGAGGCATTCCGGGATATGTGGGACACCATCCAAAACAGTCTGCCCTGGACTGGGATGATCAAGAACCGGCGCAAAAATGGCGATCACTATTGGGTGCGAGCGAACGCCACGCCGGTACGTGACGGCGACACGGTTGTCGGGTTTTTGTCGGTGCGCACGTATGCTCCGGCCGACGAAATAGAAAGGGCCGAACAACTGTATGCACGCATGCGTGCAGAGGCGGAAGCGGGCAAGCGACAAACCGTCTTGCATCGCGGGCGCGTAGTCAGACGCACGTTGCTCGGCCGCTTGGTCGCCCTGAGTAAGCCCGGCCTTGCAGGGCGGCAAACCCTATTAGCCGGATTCGCAGCCGCCCTGCCCATCGCTGCCATGAGCGCTGGCGCGCCCATGTGGGGCGGCGTGTTGGCGGGCGTTATAGGCACTGTGGTCGCCAGCATTGGGCTGCATAGGATAACCATACGCCCCCTGCAACATGTGGTGCAAACCGCCAATCTGCTAGCTAGCGGAGACCTTACTCGCTTCATCAATGTGACGGATAGCGGCGAGTTCGGACAGGTACAACTGGCACTGGCGCAGCTTGCAGTCTCAGTTCGGACAGTGGTACGAGATGTGCGGCACGAAGTCGCCAATCTGCTGGGCGGCACCCAGGAAATTGCCAGTGGTAATCAGGACCTTGCTGCACGCACAGACACGCAGTCGAATAACCTGCAGCAATCCGCAGCAGCGATAGAGGAAATCTACGACACAATTCAACAAACGTCTCGGCTTTCTGAACAAGGAGCGCAACAGGCGACTGCCACGTACCAGGTTGTGGATCGCGGCAACACCGCCGTGCAGCATGTCGCTGACACCATGCAAGAAATCGCCACATCCTCAGAACGCATTCACGACATTATTGCCGTGATTGAAAGCGTAGCCTTTCAGACCAATATCCTGGCGCTGAATGCTGCGGTCGAGTCGGCGCGCGCCGGTGAACACGGGCGTGGGTTTGCGGTGGTTGCCTCTGAAGTGCGGGCCTTGGCGCAACGCACCACCGGTGCCGCAAGGGAAGTTCGCGAACTGATTCAGGAGTCAGGCGCACGCGTATCCGCTGGGGAGCATCGGGTCGTTGAAGCCCGCCAGCGCATGGCGGAAGTCATGGACAGTGTCAAACAGATGGCCGCCGTGCTCGACCAGATCAACGCCGCTGCGCAAGCGCAGACTCGTGGCGTAGAGCATATCAAGCATGGCTTTGACGAACTTGAGCTCATCACTCAACAGAATATGTCCATGGTAGACGAGCTGGCCTCCGCTGCGCACTCTCTAAATAGCCAGGTGGGCGCGGTTCATAACACCATTCGTGTATTCCGCTTAACCGAAAAGGACACCACTTTGGCGGAGTCGGATGCCGTCGCTTTGCGCAAGGCACAAGGCGATAAATTCATTGACGAAGATGGCCACATCAATTTTTCACACGAACTCAGCAAGCACCAGCAAGCGCGCGTCATGTTGCGCAATGCCATTAATCGCAAACTACAGGTGAACGAGAATATCGGCCGCGACGATTGCTGCGCACTGGGTGTCTGGCTGGCCGGCCCCGGGCATCAGCGCCACGGACAAACGCCTGAGCACGCAGAGCTGCACACCATACATGCCGCTTACCACCGTGAATTGGGCCGCGTAGCACTTAACATTAATCAAAAACGTTTTAGCGCAGCCACGGCTCAGTTGGAATCCGGCCAACCGCTACATACAACCGGTCAGAAACTGACAAAAGCTGTGCGCAATATGGCTGCCATCGTATGAGCTTACGCGTCTTGGTTGTAGACGATGACCCTTTATGCCTGCGCATCGCTGCCAGGCTGTTACGCAGCCTGGGGCATGGCGGTGCGCTGGCCCCCACGGGTGAAAACGCGTTGAGCTTGCTGACCAAGAAACCCTTTGATCTGATGCTGCTGGATATCAACATGCCCAAAGGGCTAAGCGGGCAAGACACCTTACTGGAACTACGGCGTCGCGAGCAACCGGGCCAGCCCAGGCTGCCTGTTGTGATGTTGTCGGGCCAATATGACGACAGCACCTGCAACTTTTTCACAGAAGCTGGCGCCGATGGCTTTTTGAGCAAGCCGTTAAGTGTTGCTGCGCTGTCAAATGAATTAGAACGTCTGCAACGTCTGAAACGCTTGTAAACCATGCCAACAACTCTGCCCTGGGCCCTTTTCCTTACCGTCATACTGTTGATGGCCTGCGCAGCACTGTACTGGCGACTAGCAAAGCGCGGGCGAACTAAACTTGGGCTCGGCGAATTGGTGCACATCGTTGAATCCACACGCCTGAGCAACGATCCTGTTTGTTTGCTGGACGCCAAAGGCTGCATTACATGGGCAAATGCCGCCTATCAGGAACTGACCGGGTATGTGCAAGAGGAATTGCTAGGCCTTTCTCTGCACGAGCTATCGCGCCGCCATATCGATGATTCCGCCACCTTAGAAGCGCTTCACACCGCCATGCAGGACGCACGTGAACTACGCATCGACGCGCAGCTGCGGCCAAGAAACGGCAGCATTTTCTGGACCATTATTGAACTGCACCCCATCTTCCATCCTCAACGCCGCAGCTTGATCGGATACGCAGTCGTACAGATCAACATTGACAACCAGCGCCGCCAGCGCAAACTCACCGAGCAAGCCTTGCGCGACCGCCAGGAAGTGCTCAACATTCTCGACCATCACGCCCTTGTTACCGAGTCCGACCTAACTGGCACCATCACACGCGTTAATCAACGTTTTATGGATGTCAGCGGCTACACCGAAGCGGAACTGCTGGGAAAAAATCACAATATTGTCAGTTCCAAAACCCATTCCTCTGAGTTCTGGAAAACCGTATGGGAAACCATTTCTCAAGGGCAGATTTGGCGTGGCGAAATCTGTAACCGGGCTAAGGACGGGTCTTTGTATTGGGTAGACAGCGTCATTGCTCCCATGCTTGGCACGGATGGCCGCCCATTGAGCTACGTCTCCATACGCACCGACATCACTGCACTGGTGACAGCACAGAAACAGGCGCAGGCAAGCGAGCGTCTGTTGCGTTCAGCCATTGACGCTCTGGATGAAGCCTTCGCGCTTTATGACCGCCACGAGCGTCTGGTGTTTTGCAATGATAAATACCGCGCTCTGTTCGACCCCGAACATAAACAGGAGACCGTGGTGGGTTTATCGGCGGAACAGGTGTTGCGCATGTCCATCGCGGAGAAAACGTATGTCGCCGCCACCGAGAACCCGGAAGCCTGGCTGAACGAACAACTAAACCTGTGGCGCCAGCCCAGCTACCAACAGCGCGCTCAACTGACTAATGGTCGTTGGGTCAAGAGTATTGGCCTCGTCACGCCGGACGGCATGCTGGCCATGTTCCGCGTCGATGTGACCGACCTGCAACTGGCATTGGAAGCTGCTGATGCGGCCTCTCTGAGTAAGAGCCAGTTCCTAGCGAACATGAGCCATGAAATACGCACGCCCATGAACGCAATTCTGGGCATGCTGCAGCTACTGCAACAAAGCAGCCTTAACGCCGAACAACAAGACCTGCTCTCGCATACAGAAGGCGCCGCGCGTTCGCTGCTTGCGATCTTGAACGACGTGCTGGACTTATCCAAAGTAGAAGCTGGAAAAATGAGCCTGGACATCCAACCATTCAAGCTGGATTCCCTGCTCGACGACCTGGCCACCATCTTGTACGGCGCATCGCAAAGGCCCTCTCTGGAACTGATTTACGACATTGATCCTTCCGCCCCCTCCGCCCTTATCGGCGACCCGGTCAGGCTGAAACAAATACTCATCAACCTGGGCGGCAACGCCATTAAATTTACAGAACAGGGTGAAGTACGGGTCATGCTGCGCGTGTTGCAACGCACTGCACAGGAGGTCAGCCTACGTTTTTCTGTTGTAGACAGCGGTATTGGCATCGACCCAGAGTCTTTCGCCGACCTGTTTTCCGCCTTTAGCCAGGCAGAAAGTTCGACTTCGCGTCGCTATGGCGGCACGGGTTTGGGGCTGGCGATCAGCCAACGCCTGGTTACGCTTATGGGCAGCAGCCTGGAGCTAATGAGTGAACCTGGGCGCGGCAGTTGTTTTTATTTCGACATCACGTTACCGATAGACAAGACCTCCCCGCAACGTAAACCGTCGCCCGCACTTAAAGTCGCCAGCGTGCTACTTATGGAACCCCACGCAGCGTCTCAACAAGCCATCGGCAAGATGCTACGCCACGGCCTGGGCGCTGCAATACACACCTTCGACAATGTCGAAACCAGCGTTGCTGCCGTGAGAGCGGGCCTGGCACCTAACCTGGCCGTTGTGAATGCCGATGTGGACGGCTTTTCTCATTTAATAGATATGCTGCGCGACCATGCCCTAGCAGCAAATACACCGTCTCCTCTGATACTGCTGGTCACCTCCCGCCAGCGCTTCACCCCCACCGGGCTGCCTACCCTGCGAAAGCCGCTGACGTTCTCCAGGGTTCACAGCGCATTGCGCCGCGCTGAGGAACCTCAGCCCTCCAATCAGCAGACGGTGCATGCCCAGCAGCGCCTGCGCGGCCTGCGTCTGCTACTGGTGGAAGACAATGAAATCAACCAGATGGTGGCGGTCCGACTGCTTGAAAATGAAGGCGCCGCCATTGATGTGGCAGAAAATGGCCAAAAAGGGCTGGACGCCCTACTGGCTGCCTCTGAGCCCTACGATCTGGTTTTGATGGACGTTCAAATGCCCATTATGGATGGCTTGCAGGCGACGCAAGAAATCAGGCGCCTACCACGCTTTGCCACCTTGCCCATTGTCGCTATGACCGCCGGCGTGCAGCAGACAGACGAGCAAGCCAGCATCAAGGCCGGCATGAACGCGCACATTGGTAAACCTTTTGAACTGACCGACTTGTTGGAAGTCATTCTCCGGCTAACAAAAGGCCACCCAACCAACGCAGCGCCCACGCCACGCCTGCCTTCAGACGCGCCTGCGGAACAGGCCACGACAACAACACTCAATACGGAGATTGCACTGGCCCGTTTGGAGCATGATCAGGATTTTTATATTCAACTGCTCAAGGACTTCTCGGTTCTTGCCCGACGGCTTATGCGCCAAATTACCCAAGCCATCTTGGAGGATGACAGCCAACAGGTTCATGCCGCCGCACATCAGCTTAAAAGCACAGCAGCCACTGTCGGCGCACAAGAGTTGTCCACCCTGTGCGCCAAGCTGGAAAAAGCCGCCCTGCAACAGCCCCAAACGCTTCGCGCGACTATAGAAACGCTACAACCCACGCTGGAGCGTGCCTTGTCGGCACAGGAAGAATGGCTTCAATCACAACTCCAAGCAGCGCCAACCGCCCAGTTACAAGGCAACACGAATCCATCTGAAGTCCTGGCTGCGCTCAAGGCCGCCTTGCTCGACCAAGATATGCAAGCGCTGGAATTATGCGACGAGCTTATGGCCGTGTGCGACACCAACGAGTTTCCCGCCTTGCGAGATTTGCAACGCGCAATCGACGCTTTCGACACGGAGAAAGCGCTAGTGATCGTTGCAGCTTTGCGCGAGGCGCTTAGCCTCGCATCCACCGCACAATAGTAAATAAATGAAAAATGTAATAAAGTGCGTGCAAAACGCCCAATTAATTACAACACCACAATAAGGTTCAAAAAAATTAAAGAAGGGGGGGACAAAAATGAACACGCCTTTATGGGGCCGTTGGTTAGGCCTGTGCGCCCTTGTTATCGCGTTGGCCGGCTGCGCGGGCACACGAACTGTCGACAAAGAATCCGCGCTCTCCATGCTCTCCACTTCAGACTACCAAGCCTATGCCGCTCGGTACCTGGATAGCAAGGGGCAACCCACCTACGATCCCACCTCACTGCTTGACTCCCTGGAAGCAGGAAAAGCGTTCAATGACGCGGGGATGTGGGAACTCAGTCGTGATGCATTCGATGCTGCAAGCAAAATGCTGGCATGGAAGGAAGACACCGTCGACACACCTGAGGAAGTCGCCAACTTACTCGGCACAACCCTTACTAGCGACGCCTTTGGCTCTTACCAGGGGAAAATCCACCAAGGCTCGCTGATTGACTATTACCAGGCCATCAACCACCTGATGTTGGGCCGTGAAGACGACGCGCGTGTCGATTTCAACCGCCTGCAAGTGCGCCAAAGCAATGCCGTCCGGCAGCTAGGCGCTTACGCAGAAAGCGTAAACGGCGCCGTCAAGAAAGGCTTGCAGGACGACAGCAACGAAGGCGCCACCAAGAGCCTGGGTGAAGTCGGCCCGAAAATCGCAGACGGTATTAAAGACCTGCCCGCCGGGCTCAGCCATTCCAAAATCCGTTTGGCCTCCGGCGACGTCATGAGCGCAGTATTTCGCTCCACATCCGCAGCAAAAGCGGATAAAAGCTCCAACCTGAGCCGTGACATGCTCAAGAGCGCCCGTGAGGCTAGCGCAACCAAGGGCGGCAGCGCCATGATTACTTACCTTGATCGCGAATTACGCCAGGGGAAAGGCGCACTCAAAAATAAAGTCATTGTTGTCTATGAAGACGGCATCGGCCCCAGTTTCAACGAGTTCCGTATTGACCTGCCTCTCTTCCTGGTAAGCAGCAACGTGACCTACACAGGTATCGCCCTGCCACAGTTCGTCCCTGGGCAGGCGGCCTTCGGGCACCTGAGCATCGGCGAGGGTAAGGCAGCCGGAGAAACCTCCACGCTGACCGACATCAATGCTTTGGCGGCCCTTGAGTTCGATGCCGCCTACAAAGGGATTGTCGCCAAAGCGGTCATTTCCACCATTATCAAAACCACAGCACAGGTCGCCATCAACAATCAGGCAGACCAGCATGCCAGCCCCCTGCTGGGCGCTCTGATCAAAATCGGCGCCGGCTTGGGCCAGGCGGCACTGACTCGCGCAGACACGCGTTCCTGGGTCAATCTACCCAACACGATTCAGATGTCCGTCGTTGACCGCCCCAAAGACGGCAAGCTACTCCTGAAAAGCCCCGGCGGCCAGGTGCTCGAGACGCTTGATCTGCCTAAGGACGTCAACACCCTGGTTCTGGTGAAAGCCCACGGCACGCTCGGCTCGCCGGCCATCTATCAGCAAACCCTGCCGGCCACGACCCCCGTTATGCCGGCATCCCTGCTCGCTACCCCAGGAACACCCAATGAAAAAACTTAAGCTCCTGCTCGCATTCGCTGTGACGTTGGGCGCCTGGTCTACTGCACAGGCGCAAGGCGTAACGACACCTCGCGTCGTCACTTGCGACACTGCCGCCGTCCAGCAATCTCCTTTCACTGTTCAAGATGAAGCCTCCCACAAAGGCGCAGTCGTCGAGAACCCGACTCTCATCACGCTGAGCAACGGCATGAAGGCCGTGCAGTTCTCTGTCCGGCATGCCCGGCGCTCTCCCGACTTCCACCCCAACATCATCAAGGTTCGCTACACCGTGGATTGGACCGACCTCTGCGGGCGCCACATCAAGGTCGGCAGCCCCGGCGTCCAAGGGCTTGTTCTCAACCCGCAGCGCCAGGAAATCGTACAGTCCACCGCCATGCATCGCGACGCGGCGCATGCGGCTCTGCGCATCTATGTCGTAGATTGAATTCCTCAGGAAACACCATCATGAAAAAAATCGCCGTCCTGATTCTCACATCCGTCGCGCTAGTGGGTTGCGAGACCATGCCAACCAGCTCTAACCCCAATGCTGAACTCAGCCGTACAGGCAAGCCCGGTTTCGTATCGTTCGGCCTGCAAAGCGTTGACTTCGAATATGCCGCCAAGCAGGCGGTGCAGGAATTTCTTGAGTCGCCCTTCGCGCTCAACAAGCCGAAAAAAGGCCGCTGGGTCGTACAAATGGGTGAAGTGATCAACGACACTACCTATCGCATCGATACGGCCAGCATGACATCTCGTATGAAGCGCGCCATGATGCAGTCGGGCGAATTCATCTTCACAGGCGCCACTGGCCGCGAACGCACCAGTTTTGTCGCTGATTCCCGCCAACTGAGCAAATCCAGAATGTTTGACCAATCCACCGTTGCACGCAATGGCACCGTCGTGGCTCCCGACCTGGAGATGCTGGGCGCTATCCGCCAGCGCACACTGGTAGGCATGGATAACCGCCAACAACAGCTTGAATACGAGTTCGACTTCCGGGTAGTAGAACGCGACACGGGTCTGGAGATCTTCCAGGCATTCGTGCCTATTGAAAAGCTTGGCTCAAACAAGAACTTCGCTTGGTAACTCGTCATGATGAAGAAACACGCTTATCGTTTGGCCTTGCTTTCTTGCTTGGCCGTCGCCCCCTTGCATGCACAGGTCCCCGACGACCAACTGGTCACGCCCACCACTCCAGAAAGCGTAGTGGAAGCCGCCACCCCAGCCTCAGCCGACAACAGCACAGCCGGCATCACTTTCTCTGACTGGGTAAGCGAATTTGAACGACAGTTTCAGCCCATCGGTATTGCCGAAGGCGGCCGCAGTTTTTTCGTGGGCCAAGCGGCAGTCATCGGCAGCCCCCTAGATGCCCATTTCGGCAGGCAATTGGCACTGGCCTATGAGCAGGCCATGTTCGACATGCGTGCCGACTTCGTCATGCAGAACTACGGGCGGCTCAAGGTCGAATCCGTCCGCAGCCAGTTTCAGGACGACTCCAGCAATCGCGATGACTTCCCCGAAGCCGAACTCGATGTCATACAGGCTGGCGGCAGTCGCCTGGCCCAATGGCTGGACAAAGCCTTGCAATCCTTAACGGAAAAAAATCTGGACGATCAGCTGATTGAGGACGGCGTACCGGCTGAAGAAGTCCAGCGTATGTCGGTAGACCAGAAAAAAACGCTCTACAAGAACAACCTGCACAAGAACACCGTCAAACGGGCGGTGCACAGCATGCAGGGCTTGGTACCCGTACAGACCCGCATCTTTACCGAAGACTCTCCCAACGGCAAAGTTGTCATCGTCGGCGTGATCGCCGTGCGTTCGGACAAAACCCAGCAATTTGCCCGCGATATCAGCCGCAAGCGTCCGTCTCTGGTCACCGGTAACCCTCGCTCGCTCAGCGACCTGCTGCCCGCCGACTCCAAAGGCTATCTGGACGAAATCGGCCTGCGCTTCACCTACGATGAGCAAGGCCGCCCCATGCTGCTGTCTTATGGCCGGACGTCCGTCTCCATCGCCCCAGACTGGGGCCCTTCTCGCGCCTTCCAAGCACGGCAGAACGCGACGCAACAAGCCCAGAGCTTGGCTGAAAGCAGCATTGTCGAGTTCATGAACACCAACATCCAGGTGGAACAAACCGATTCCATCGGCGCCGTCGAAGAAGAGCAGTTGGAACGCATCACTTATTTCGATGCGGGCAAGAAGAGCGATGTCGAAGACACCCGCAGGCAAATCTCCGAAGCGATCAGCACCTTTACCCGGTCAGGCCGGGCAACCGCTCAAGGCGACCTGCGCGGCACAACGGTTGTAAAGCGCTGGGAAGAAAAAGACGAAAACGGTGTTCTGCACGTTGGCTCGGTAGTGGCCTGGACATACGGGCAGCTTGATAACGCCAACGCCATTGATGCGCAAGGCCGCAACCAAGCGACTACAAGCAAGCAAAACACCCCAGGCACGGCAGTCGACCAATCGCGCTCTTCACGGATGGTCAACGATAAGAGTGACTTTTGAAGGGGCCGACCATGAACCAGCTATTTGCTGTCTTTGCTTTCGTTCTGGCTCTGGGCGCCGGCCTGCCCGCGCAGGTGGCAGCCCAGGTAACCGAGGCCAGCCTCACCGCCGAAGGTACCGGCCTGACGCGCGAGGCAGCGATTCAATCTGCTTTGGTGAACGCAGCGGGGCAGGCCTTCGGCGTTGACCTGCAAGCGAGCATGGAATCCACCAACCTTGCCACCGATATCTTGGCGAACGGCGAGGAAGACACGTTGATGGTCACCGCGCTCAATTCC
Source organism: Achromobacter sp. F4_2707 (assembly GCF_047501535.1). Classification (NCBI taxonomy): domain Bacteria; kingdom Pseudomonadati; phylum Pseudomonadota; class Betaproteobacteria; order Burkholderiales; family Alcaligenaceae; genus Achromobacter; species Achromobacter sp. F4_2707. Next base: position 362,196 of record NZ_JAZDRJ010000001.1, on the reverse strand, counting down.
AATATCGTCAAAGTGTTGCGCAGCCCGGTAAACGCTCCCATTCTTGGCTATAGCGTCGACGATGCCTATGCCCTGTCGGAAGCGGGCTGGGAAGCCGTCGTCACTTTGCGTTACGCGAAGTTTGAGCGCATGGGTGCAGACACCAACCGGCGCAGCATCGTTGTGGTCGGAAGCCATAAACAATACGGAAGCCTGCTCAGGCAGACGGTCAGCGACGCCATCGTTGGGTCAAGGCGCTTCGACGTACTTAACCGGGACAACGAGGATATTTTCGAAAACGAAAAAGACTTCATTCTCGGAGGCGATGCAGCCGTTGCCGAACTGGCTCGCCTTTCTCAAGCCAGCGGGGCCGATTACATCGTCATTGCCGAACTGACCAGCCTGGGTATCAGCAACAACAACCGGGAAGTCATCCGCATGACGGGTGAAGAATTAGTTAAAAGCTCGGTCAGCGGCACCCTGCAGGTCAAGATTATTGAGTTCGCGTCACGCAAGCTAAAGTGGTCCGGCACACAAAAATTTGGCGCCACCTACCCCGGCGTCAGCCACGTAGGGGCGGGCGCACTGTCCAAGCTCATCAGCAATGCCGCTGATAAACTCGTCAGCGAAATGGTTGCCAGCATCTACCCCATGCGGGTTGTCAAAGCCATGGGGGACACCGCCATTATCAATAGGGGTGAAGGCGCAGTTTCCAAGGGCGAAACCTACGCCGTATTCCTGGAAGGCGAGGAACTCATCGACCCGCAAAGCGGCGAATCACTGGGCTCAATGGAGGTCGAGGTCGGCGTGGGCACGGTTACCGAAGTCAAACCCAAGTTCTCTTACTTGAAAATGTCCTCTGGCAACCTGGAAGCCGATGGCAGCTACATTCTGCGCAAAGCAGTCAAGAAGCCCGCCCCACCTAAACGCGCTGCATCACCCAGGCGCGCTCCCCAGGAGCCTTCCCGCAAGGATGCCTTCCTGAACAATTGAGCCAGCCATGCCCCTTAATAAAAATAACAAGGGGCAATGGTGAACCGCGCAGCCTGCACACAGGCTGCTGGTCACAAACCCGTGGCAAATGACTGCTAAACCGTTACAGAAAAGCATGGGCTGCGCGTAATTATTTCAAACGCCTGCAAAGCAGGCTAAAGCGCTGGCAGCCCTCGCTTCTGTTGCTTAACCTCAAGCACATCTTAAGCAACCGGAGCACACCTCATGTTCAAAACACGCGTGATCAAACTGGCTTCCATCAGCCTGCTGGCCTTGGTTATGGCAGGCTGTGCCACGCACCACGACCGAAGAGCCAACAACACCCTGATGGGAGCCGGGCTCGGAGCAGCGGCCGGAGCTGTCGTCTCGGGCGGCGACGTCGGCTACACAATCGGTGGCGCCGCCGCCGGCGGCTTGCTGGGAAATATCCTGACCAGCGACGATAGGCGGCACTCGCAAAAATGGGACAATAATGGGCGGTCGCGCCATAGCGCCAAAGGCCGCCACGACCGCCGCTCACATAGCCGCAACCATCGACATCGCCGCTGAACAGCCTGCTCTCCCCTATAATCGATCAACGGTTGTTCAGTAACCACGTAGCGCTCCGGCCTTCTCGGCCAGAGCTTCTCCGCCACAACACGGCGGCGATTCGCTATCCAACATCTAACCTTCTTTGCAGGTATAAGCTTTGTTCAGAGATCTGGTCGACGACCCTGACAACTATTCCCTGGAACAGGATGCTTTCCTGGACGTCCCCTTTGTCCCTACCGACGAAGGCGTGATCAAGGCCATGCTGGAACTGGCGGGCGTCGGCCCGCAAGACCTGCTCTATGACTTGGGCGCAGGCGATGGCCGCATCGTCGTCGCCGCAGCCCGGCATTACAACACCCGTAGCATTGGTATAGAAATCGACCCATACAGAATCGCCGACGCCATGGAATACGCAGGCCTGACGCGCGTTGAATATATGGTCGACTTTATCGAAGACAGCATCTTCACCGCCGACATCAGCGCAGCAACCGTCGTCACCCTCTACCTGCTGGATTCCGTCAATCTTCAACTGCGGCCTCGCCTCCTTAACGAATTGCGCCCAGGCACCCGCATTGTGTCTCACGCATTCAGCATGGGAGACTGGAAGCCTGACGAACTGCTCGAACTGAGTGGGGTAAAAATATACAAGTGGGTGGTGCCTGCCCAGATCGCCGGCACGTGGGAATGGGAAGGCTGGGACGGCACCCCTTATCGTATGGAACTTCGCCAAAAATTCCAGGAAGTCGAAGCCGACGTCTGGAAGGCGGGCCAGGCGGTGCAACTGAAAAACGCCAAGCTTGAGGGTAACCGCCTGGAACTCGATATTCAGGCTGACGCCGCCGCACCGCTGACGTATTTCACACTGAATTTCAAAAACAACAAACTGCACTCAGTGCAAGAAAGTTAGCAACCTGCCTGCCATAGGCACGAAATTGGTCGCAGTTGAGGGAACGACCCAAGCCCGCCACACCCCGCATAGCCTGCAGCAGGCCCGTGTTATCGGGCCAGCTGTCTTCCTATCCGTTATACCGGCGCGTGCGCTTCGGCCCCTGCCTCACCACCATAAATAGGCGGGTGGGTGACGATGGACTGCAGTTCGGGGCGCGGCGTAAGCAAAGCCTGTAAATCGGGAAGCGGCCGGGCAGTCGCCGGGTTGGCGGCAAACGCGGCTTCCAGGCTGTAAGCAATATTCAACAAGGCAAAATCACCGCGATGCCGCCCCACAATCTGTAAGCCAAAAGGCATGCCGTTTTGGTCGACGCCGCAGGGCAAGGAAATCGTCGGGTTGGTCACCAGAGTAATCACATACGTCAGGCCCAGCCAATGGTAATAATTGCGGGTTTTCTGGCCGTTTATTTCATCTAGGTAAAGCTGCGTCCAGGGGAATGGCGATACCGGCGTGGTGGGTGAAATCACGATATCAACATCGTTATAAAGCTGCTGGAAATTACGAAAAATCTTGGTTTGCTCAAGATGAGCCCAGGCGGCGTCAGCCATCGACATTCCCGCACCCATCTCGTAATTTGCACGGATATTGGGGCCAAGTAATTCCGGCTCGTTCTCATAAGCTTCTTTAAAGCCGGCCACAAAACCCATGGCGCGCACCACATCGAAACAACGGTCGGCTTCGGCCATGTCCGGTTCTACGCGCTCACAACTACGGAACAAATGGCGGATCGCTTCAATGCGTTCGCGAAACACCTGGCGAATACCATCATCCACCGGGCATACGCCAAAATCTTCGGTATAGCCGACGCGCAAAGAGGCCAGATCAACATGGTGAGGCTGCGAAAAAACCGCGCCGGTGGCTTGAGGCAAATACGAGAGGGGGTCGCGGTCATCCAGCCCAATGGTGGCGGCTAATTGCAGGCAGGTATCTTCCACATTACGGCCCATAGGGCCGACAACAGAGATGGGCGTCCAGCCCAATTGGCGGCGATCCACCGGTACCAGTCCGGGCGACGGCCTGAAACCCACTACCCCGTTCAAGGCTGCCGGAATACGCAAAGAACCACCGGTATCAGAGCCCGTGCAGACCGGCATCATGTCCAGTGCTAACGCGACTGCCGAACCGCCTGAGGAGCCTCCGGCATTAAGGCTGGGGTTGAACGGGTTGCCGGTCGCCCCCCAGACTGGGTTGCGGCTATTTGCACCGGCGCCCATTTCAGGCACATTGGTCTTGCCCAGCACAATTGCACCGGCACGGCGCAAACTGGCGACAAAACTATTGTCATGAGCCGGAATATGGCCCCGGAAGCGTGGCGAACCGTAAGTGGACAACAACCCTGCCGTCTCTTCGAGATCTTTGACACCCAGTGGCAGGCCGTGCAGCAGGCCCAGCGGTTCACCCTGCATCACCTGCCGCTGCGCTGTCTGGGCTTCTTCACGAGCGCGCTCAAAGCACGTTGCCGTGACCGCGTTGACAGCCGGATTCACAGCTTCTATGCGTTCGATACAGGCATCCACCAACTCGGGTACCGAAATCGTGCGCGCGCCGATCTGGCGACGCATCTCTACTGCTGAAAGGCTGAGCAATTCACGGTTTTTCATATTGGGCTCACATATTTTCCGACCGAAGGCTGCGGCCGGGTAATTGGGAAGAGTTCGTGGAGGCGCCTGTCCGACATCATATAAAAATTATTTGCCTTATCAAACAACTGATGCGCAGTAAGGCACAATAGGCACCACATGATTGACGGCATGCCATCCTCCTGGCTTCCGTCCAGCTCGGTTTTCCGGCTCCGTTCCAAAGCATTTGCACCACACCTCATGAGCTCCACCTCGTCGTCCGACCTCAGCTACCGCCAAGTCCTGTTCCTGGCCATACCCATCATTCTGGCCAATCTGACACAGCCTTTGATGTCGGCCGTTGATACCGCCGTCGCCGGCCATCTGCCTGGTGCGCAACACTTGGCAGGCGTGGCGCTGGGCAGCCTGCTGTTCAACCTCATATTCTGGGCTTTCGGCTTTCTGCGCATGGGGACAACCGGTGTGGTCGCCCAATATTTTGGCGCCGGAAAAACAGAGTCCGTGCTGTTGACAATAAGTCGCGGCGTGCTGATGGCCGGCGGCCTGGGGCTGATGATTCTGTTGCTCCAGCAGCCATTGATCCATGGGGGCCTGACCTTGCTGGGCGCCTCGGCGGAAGCAGCAGAACAAGCGCACTTGTATGCGCAAGGCCGTGTGTGGTCTGCCCCCTTTGCGCTAATTAATTATGTCATTCTCGGTTGGCTGCTCGGCTGCCAACGCGTGCGCGTCGCCCTGGCCATTCAGATACTCATCAACTTGGTGAATCTGGTTGCAGTCTTAAGTTTTGTCCATGGCTTGGGGTGGGGAGTGAGTGGAATAGGCCGGGCGACAGCAGTCGCGGATATCAGCGGCACGGCCGTGGGTGCCTGGCTGATTTGGCGCAGCTATCGCACGCAAATTGACAGAACACAATGGGCCGAACTGATTGAAACCGCAGCCATGCGCCGGCTGATTCAGATCAACAGCCATATTTTTATTCGTACTGCCTGTCTGTTGGCCACCATGGCATGGTTCACCCATCTGGGCGCCCGCCAAGGCGATGCCTTGCTGGCGGCCAACGCCATTTTGCTGAACTTCTTGAGCTTCACATCGTATGGTTTGGATGGCTTCGCGCACGCAGCCGAAACCCTGACGGGTTCTGCAGTGGGCCGGCGCGACACAAAGCGGCTGACGCGGGTAATTCGCGTGTGCATGGCCTGGGGTTTGTTAGGCTCATTGTTGTATGCACTGGTCTATGCCGTAGCGGGAACCCAATTGATCGACCTGCTGACCGACCAGCCCGACATCAGAACGCTGGCCAAACAGTATCTAGCCTGGGCCATTCTCGCCCCCTTAATCTCCATGCCCGCCTACTTGTACGACGGCGTTTTCATGGGCGCGACCCGCACCCGGCCTTTAATGCTGGTCATGTTGGGGTGTTCGCTGGCCTTTCTGGCCCTGTCGCTCGCTCTGCTGCCATGGCTGGGCAACCATGGCCTGTGGCTGTCATTCCTGATTTTCAACGCCCTGCGCGGTGTGAGCCTGGCCTTATCTTTACGACCGGCTGTCACTGCGCCACTGAACTCAGCAAGAAGCTAAGGCGGATTGCCCCGTGCCTGCGCTTTGAAGGCGATGGTGAGCGCGGCCCACTTTGCCTAAAGCAAGAGCAACAACGACTGCGAGGCGTGAGGCCCCTACGCCGAAACTGTTATTCCGCCACTAAGCGCAAAGTGTCCGCACTCGTTTCCAGCAGCAGAGCGCCGGAATCATCGAAAGCGAAACGATGCACATCGGCTAACAACCGCCCTATCGTATCGGCTTGCTTCATGATTTCGGGTGCGCACGCCATGCGTGTGCCCGCCAGTTGAGAAAACCGGATGCCTTCACCGCTGAGCTCGTAACGCCCCATAAGACGATTGCAGCCGTCAGAGCCCGCCAGACGATTGTCAGCAAGAAACTCCAAGTGCGCGGCTACCGTCACAGCCGTTTCACCCACAGTTTTCAATTGCCAGGTTGCACCCTGTAGCAACCGTGCCGGGTCGCCGCCACACCCTTGATGCGTCTGTTCGTTCATGTTCAAAGTCACTGTGTAAGGGTAGAGCTGCCCGCTCATATTGTCCTGGCAAACGGCCTCGGTGATGTTGACTCGCACGGAAGGCCGGCCTTCTGTGGTTTGCAACGTCCAACCATAAGCACTGGGACTTTGCTCGACCTGGGTGAATTGTTGCTCAGGCCGGCCGGGCTCACTCAGCGTAATTTGCCAGCCATCGTAATCAATAGACCAAAACGGTTCGTTTCCGCTGGCTCGCACTGGCGTGACAAGCGTGCCCTCTTGTGCGCAGATGGGTAATGCAACACCCGACCATGTGACATTGGCTTGCCCGCCCTTGCTCCAGAATTCAGTATCGGCATCACCCGGCGCCACGTAGCGCGCCCCCGAAGCCGATACGGCAGGCAGCAGAAAACGGCTTTCTTCACCCACCCGGACTTCCAGTGACCGGCCCACCATGCGCGTCTTGATGGGCTGCCTGGCGCAATTCCAAGTGCTGTAAGGGTGGCTCGCCTCATTGATTTCGCTTAGCTGCAAACCGCTGTGCGGTTGGGCATTGGCCACACCAACTCCTGCGCCAGAAAGGAGGATGGCGCTCAAAGCAACGGCGCAACCGGTATCGCGCAACCGTTGATGTCGACCTCTGAGTGCACGGATAGGGAAGGACTGATTGGATTGCATACTGTGCTCCAGTGGGTGGTTTGCAGGCTAAAGCTTAGCCACACCGCACTATAGAGCACAGCGCCCTGAATCCTAAAATGCAGGGGCTGCACCGCCCCCCCTTTACAGGGACACCTCAATCAAGAACGGGCCTTTTCTGGCCAGCGCCGTTTTAAATACATCAATAAATGTGTCTAAATCCGCCACGCGGGCCGCTTCAATGCCTGCGGCGTCGGCCATAGACACCCAGTTGAATTTTGGATCAACGATGTCCAGCATACGGCGTGCGTTACGCCCCGCTTCGCCCGCGCCAACCATACGCAACTCGTTGTGAAGGACGGCATAGCTGTGGTTGGCGAAAATAACCGTCACGATATCGAGCTGTTCGCGCGCATGAGTCCACAAGCCTTGAATGTTGTACATTCCGCTGCCGTCTGCCTGCATCAAGATCAACTTACGATCGGGGCAGGCGATCGCGGCACCCGCTGCTACGGGAATGCCAAACCCGATTGCGCCTCCGGTCAGTTGCAGATAATCATGCGGAGCGGCCTGCGACAACGCACCATACATCAATCTTCCCGCCGATACTGACTCATCACAAATAATGGCGTTATCCGGCGCTAGCGCAGCAATGGTCTGAATCACGGTGGTGCCAGAGAATTCATCCACCGCCCCTGAAGGCAGCGCCAGTTTCGGCTCACCGCTTTCCTGACGCGCCTGCAGAGCCTGCGCTCCTAACAGATCCGCAAGCGATTCCAAGGCTTGCTGCAAATCGTCTGAGGCCCGCGTCAGTGCAAAAACTTCGCAACCATCAGCCAAAGGGGTCCCCGGTTTACCGGGATAAGCGAAGAAAATTGATGGCGACGGCGCCCCGACCAAAATAACCTGTTTGAACCCGGCCATTCTTTGCACTGCTTGGTCCACATTGAATGGCAGCCGGTCAATCGCCACCCTTCCCCGGCCACGTTCAATTCTGGCGTTCGCTGTGGGTGTCATCAGTTCGGCCCCCGTCACTTGCGCGATCCGGTCGGCTGCTGCAAGCGCTCCGCTACGCAACGCCTTTCCCCCCAGCAGCAACAAAGTACTCTTGCCATTACGCAGCAAATCAGCGGCATGTTTAAGTGCGTTGTCACACACAGCAGTGCGCTGCGGGAGCCGTGCCCGACGCACTGTTGGAGGAGCCGGGCTCCATGATGCGTCAGCCGGCAAAATCAGGGTTGCAATCGCGCCCGCCCCTGCCCGCGTCGCCTCAATGGCCTCCACAGTAGCGGTGGAAACCTCATCGGCGCTACGCACCCGCCTCACCATGCTGGACATCGGCCGCGCCAAGCTGTCTATATCACTGGTCAAGGGCGAATCATGCTGCAAGTGGCCAACCGCATGGTCGCCCACAATATTCAGAATCGGAGTTTCGGCACGCCGGGCGTTGTGCAGGCTGGCCAAACCATTTGCCAGCCCTGGCCCGAGGTGCAACAGGGTGGCAGCGGGCTTATCTGCCATGCGCCCATAGCCGTCCGCCGCACCAGTCACCACCCCCTCGAACAGGCCCAACACACAGCGCATCCCTTCTTTCTTATCGAGGGCCGCCACAAAGTGCATTTCCGACGTACCCGGGTTGGTAAAGCACACATCCACATCGTGCGCCAACAGGGTGTCACACAGAATATCCGCACCATTCATCATCTATCCTTCCTGATTCGCCCTGCAAGCGCTTAGCGCTGTTCAATTTCCGAGTTTTCAACCAAAACCTTGATCACCTGAGCTTCCTTGGCGATCTGATCTTTCAGGAACTGCGGATCGGTATCGGTCGGTTCAATATTGGAAAAGCTCAGCTTTTCCAGATAACTTTCCTTTGTTGATACGACACGCAAAGCATCTCGCAAGGTCTTCAACACGTCGTCCGGCGTCCCCGCGGGAGCCACCAAGCTGAACCAGATGCTCATATCGAAATTCGGGTAACCCATTTCGGCAATGGTTTTCAGTTCGGGATACGCCTTCACTCTGTCTGCGCTCGTCAGGGCCACCGCATTAACATGGCCGCTTTGCACATGTTTCATGCCGGTCGAAACCGTATCGAAGAAACCATCGACGTCACCATTCACCAACGCTGGAAGCACCTGCGCAATCCCGTTAAAAGGAACGTGGGTCACATCGACATTGCCCATCTGTTTGAGGTTTTCCAGGGCTAGATGCGAAGTGGTGCCCATACCTACCGACGCCATGGTGAGATCGCCTGGGCGCTTCTTAGCCAAGTCGATCATTGCCTCAAAACTGTCAAACTCGCTTTTTTTGCTGGTGATCAGCACCATGGGAACCTGCCCCAGCATGCCTACGGGCTCGAACGCATCGGGCTCATAGCTCAGTTCCTTAAACAGGAAACGGTTGGTGACCATCGTCGTGTTTGTCGCCAACAAAAGGGTGTAGCCATCCGGACGTGACCGGGCGACATAGGTCGCACCAATGACCGTCCCTGCACCCGCTTTGTTCTCTACGGCTACCGTCTGCCCCAGTTCGGCGCTCAAATGCTCGCCCACGACGCGGGCTAACAGGTCAACTGCTCCACCGGGAGGAAAGGGCGCCACGATTGTGATGGGTTTCTGAGGATAGGTATTACCCATGGCGGGTGCAGACATCATGCCAAACAGGCTGATGGCCGCTGCCGCGAACACTTTGCGGGTTACCGAGTGAAGTTGAGTTTTCAGCATGTCGTCTCCTGGATTTACTTAACGATGCAGTGTCTGCCTGCCTTTCAATATGGTAAGGCTTGTCATAAACCCCATGGTAAGCTTGGAAGCACTAGCGATTACTTTTAGTATTCAGTCAGCCCCTGCGCCGCCTATGACTCTCCAACAACTTCGGGACTTCATCGCTCTCGCTGAAGCCGGTAGCCTACGGGCCGCAGCACGCAGCCGCGGTGTAACCGGCCCCGCTTTGGCAAAAAGCCTTCGGGCGCTGGAAGATGAACTTCATGTGCGGTTGGTAGAAAGGCATGCTCGTGGCACCCGGCTCACGGAATATGGCACTGCTCTTCTGGCGCATGCGCAGCTGATCGTCTCGCAATCTCAGCGCGCAGCAGAAGACATTGCCCAACGCAGGGGCAAGCAGGAAGGCATGATCACCGTTGGCGTTGGGCCCAGCCCAGGTGCGACTTTCATTCCAGAGGTGGTCAACGAGTTCCAGCGCAGGTATCCGAATGTACGTATCGCCTTGGTGGGGGGCTTGTACTACGACCATGTCGCACCGCTCAGGCAAGGCCAGATGGACATGTCTATTCTCGCCGCACCAGTGGACAAGACGGAACCCGGCATACAGTCTGAGCATCTGTTCGATGTCGACTTAGTCGTAGCCTGTCGCCATGGCCACCCGCTTGCTGCCACAAAGCGGTTGGCCGACCTGCAACACGCCACGTGGGCACTTACAGGCGCTGTAGAAGATGGTCCTGGCACTGCGATCCTGAAGGCGTTCAAGAAGCAACAGCTGCCCCCTCCTGCCAGAGTGGTGCAGTGTGATCTGAACTGGACATTGCAGAACCTGCTTCTGAATAGCGATATCCTCTGCATATTGCCACGGCTCATCGTTGAGCAACCCGCGTTTAAGCCCCTGCTACGCGCCCTACCCCTGCTCGACCCTTTGCCCGCTCATAGTATTTGCCTGTTGAAACGGGACGATACGCCGTTACTGGCGACTGCTGACTTCTTTGCCACCCTTGTCAGGCGCCATGCTCATTACCTGCGGGAACGAAGAGCAGCGATTGCCCCCGCAGCCGGTTCTCCATCGCGAACGTGAATCGGAAAATCCACCTATCTGCAGTATGCTGACGCATCCATTCATCCAACACCTTCGTCACACATGAAAGATTCAACAAGCACCATCCCTGTACGCTCACCCGTACTTGAAGCCATCACTTCCCGAAAAAGCGTCCGGGCTTTTCTGCCCAAACCTGTCGACCCCGCACTGCTTGATGAGCTGCTGCTGGCGGCAGGCATGGCACCCAGCGGCAGCAATGTACAGCCCTGGCAAGTGCATGTGGTGTCAGGCGCGGCCCGCGACCGGCTTTCAGCTGCCTTGTTAGCCGCCCACGAAGCGGGACAACCGGCGGAACGGGAATACCAGTATTACCCGTTGACCTGGCGTACACCCTATATCGAACGGCGTCGCGCCACCGGTTGGGGCCTGTACAACCTGCTGGGTATCGAGAAAGGTGATCGCGAAGCCGCCTCGCGCCAACATGGTCGCAATTACGAATTTTTCGACGCCCCGGTCGTCCTGGTGTTCACCATAGACAAGGACCTGCAAACAGGCAGTTGGCTGGACTACGGCATGTTCCTGCAGAACATCATGATTGGCGCGCGCGGATACGGTCTGCATACCTGCCCCCAAGCCGCCATTGCGAATTACTCTGCCATCGTTAAGGAACAGCTCGGCATTGGCGACGACAAAATCGTCGTATGCGATATTGCGATCGGCTATGAAGACACTAGCCAGAAAGTGAACGAATTCCAGCCCGACAGAATGACGCTGGACGAGTTCGTCACGTATCACCGCGACTAAGCCCACTGGCGCCGTCGATTGCGGCATGGCATGCAAAGAGGTTCGGGCAACGATCGGCAGATTGGGCGACTCCCAGACGTCGTTGCCTTTACCTCCTCATTGAACGGTACGCCTGCCCATCCGCTCACTGAGTTGCCACAGCACGGCGCACAGAACCGCACTGCCCACGGTGCCGCAGGCCAGCAACAAGGCGCTGCCAAACAAAAGCGGCGCTACAAAACCCGCCACGGTTGCAAACACCAGCATCTGCATGGTGCTTTGCACCGATGACGCCATGCCGCGCAGGCGGGGAAACATGCTCAGCGTAACCACCGTCATACCAGGCAACGCGGTGGACATTCCAAAGCCGTAAACGGTGATGGGGATAACCGCCCATGGCACGGTAGCGACAAAAAACGTGTTGTAGAGAACATTGCTCAGTGCCCCCAGCCCCATAATGCCTTGGCCGATCAAGATCAGCTTGGCAGCGTCCACCTTCCCCGCAAGGCGCGAGCTCAGCATGGAGCCGCTGATGGTGCCGATGATAAACGGCACAAACAGCCAGCCGAAAGCGGTTTCCGGCAACTGCAATATGTCTAGAATGAAGCGGGCGGCCGAAGCGATATACAGGCCGAACCCCGAGAACGCCAACCCCACCGCAGTGATCGCAAGGAGAAAACGGGTATTGCGCACCACATGGAAGTAATTGCGCAGGATGGCTCGCAAATCAATGGGCTGACGTGCCTTGGCCGGCAGGGTTTCCGGCAGGTAACGCCAACTGGCTGCAATCAGCAGCAAGGTGAGCAAAGTGAGAAGGACAAAGATAGAACGCCAGCCCACATAGGCGCTGAGGTAGCCGCCCACAATCGGCGCAATCGCTGGCGCCAAACCAAAAACCATGGCGATATTCGCAAACAGCCGTTGCGCTTCAGCGCCCTGATAGCGGTCGCGTGCAAGGGCCTGTCCCACAATGCGCCCGGCGCCCGCAGAACACCCTTGTAAACCACGAAAGAACAATAACCAGCCATAGGAGGGCGCGAAGGCCGAGCCCACTGAGCCGATCAGAAAAATGACCAGCCCTGCGATGATGACGGGGCGACGGCCGAAGGTATCGGACAGCGTGCCCCAGAAAAGACTCATGAACGCAAAACTCAGCAAATAAACACTGAGCGTGTGCTGCATGAGTACGGTTTCTACGCCAAAATCGTCCGCTATCTTATTGAAAGCCGGCAGGTAGGTATCGATGGCAAACGGACCAAGCATTGCCAAGCCTGCAAGCATCAGGGTCAAGACGCGGATATTGGACATTCAGACATTCGGACTGCGGTTGCGCCAGGGCCAGGCGAGGGGTCAATCCATGTTACCACGCGGCGGCCTGCAATCTCCCCAGTCTGACCCAACTAGCCGGCAGATCTACTTTGGATAAACACCATCCCTCGAACGGCTGAATACGGCCCGTAAGTGATCCACCAAACAGTGCACCGCCAACGGCACGCTGGGCGAGAACGGGCGCACCGCAATGATGTGGTCGCCGAAATAGCCCTGCACATTCCAATCCGGCAGTACCCGCTGTAACTGCCGCCCGTCACCGCCGCTCAAGCTGAAATCCGGCAGCAACCCCAGGCCAGCCCCAGATAGCACCACATCACGCAGGATCTCGCTGTTATTGGCCGTGAAACGGGGCAGGACGTCCACATACACGGGGGCATCACCAGACTCTCCGCGCAGAAACGCCAGGCTGCGGGGGCTGCCTGTGTACAAAGCACAGTCGTGTTCGGATAAATCTACGGGATGCAGCGGCCGCCCACGACGAGTCAGATACGCTTCGCTGGCCACCAACACCGACTCACTGCGCGCGAGCTCCCAGACCACGTAGTCGTCCGGGATATGCCGTGCGTGGCGGATGGCAAGATCAAAACCTTCATGCGCCAGATTAACGAGGCGGTCGGTCAGTTCCAGCTCCAAACGGACTTCCGGATAGCGCAGCAGGAAGTCGCCCAGTGAAGGGCTGATATGCTGGCGCCCCAGAGCCACAGGTGCAGTAACGCGCAAGGCGCCCCGCGGTACTCCCGTCAAATCGTGCGCGGCATGGAAGCTGGACGTTATACGCTCAAAAGCAGGAGCGACTTCATCAACAAGCTGCTGGCCGGCCTCAGTCAGGGACACACGCCGGGTCGAACGTCGAACCAGCGGCACGCCCACCGCTTTTTCCAGCGCAACAATCCGCATGCTGGCCGATGAGCGGGAAATTCCCAGACGTTCCGCTGCCTTCACAAAACTTTGAGTGTCTGCCAGCACCGTGAGCAGATGCATATCCGAAAAAGGTGTCGCAGATCCTGTGCGCATAAGCCTATCCATTCGTAGAAATTATTGAACACTGTATTGAATACTACCCCGTAGATGCAACCGGCTTGTCTGCAATAGACTGGGTGGAAAAGACACGCCGCCCTGAGCGCTCTAGGTCATCCTGATTGCCGGCTCAAGGGTTCACCTATCTGAATATCGGAGGAATGCATGGATAATCTTGCTCAACAAACTGACGTAGGCCATTGGATCGCAGGTACGCCTACCACTGGGAACTCGCAGCGCAACAGCCCTGTCTACAACCCGGCCACCGGCCAAGTCAGCCGCTATGTGGCCTTGGCGGGCGCCGGTGAAGTAGAGGCGGCGGTACAAGCCGCTAAAGCCGCCTTCCCCGCCTGGGCCGATACGCCCCCCATCCGTCGGGCGCGCGTGATGTTTCGCTTCCTGGAGCTGCTCAACACGCACAAAGACGAACTTGCGCGCTGCATCACCCTAGAGCACGGCAAGGTTTTCACCGATGCACAAGGCGAAGTGGCCCGAGGCATTGATATTGTGGAATTTGCCTGCGGCATCCCCCAACTGCTGAAATCCGATTTCACCGATCAGGTTTCCACCGGCATGGATAACTGGACGCTGCGTCAGCCGCTGGGCGTAGTGGCGGGCATTACGCCCTTCAACTTCCCGGCCATGGTGCCCATGTGGATGTTCCCCCTGGCCATCGCAGCAGGCAATTGCTTCATTCTCAAGCCCAGCCCTATCGACCCATCCGCTTCCTTAATGTTGGCCGATTTACTTAAACAGGCAGGCTTGCCTGATGGGGTATTTAACGTTGTTCAAGGTGACAAGGAAGCGGTCGAGGCCATTTTGCACCACCCGGACATCAAGGCGGTATCGTTTGTGGGTTCCACTCCCATCGCCAACTACATCTACGAAACCGGCGCCCGCCATGGCAAGCGTGTACAGGCCCTGGGCGGCGCAAAAAACCACATGGTCGTCATGCCTGACGCCGACTTGGAACAAGTCGCCGACGCCCTGATCGGGGCGGGATATGGCTCAGCCGGCGAGCGCTGCATGGCGATTTCGGTTGCCGTGCTGGTTGGCGATGTCGGCGACCGTCTGGTGCCGGTGCTGGCTGAACGGGCCCGCGCACTCAAGGTCATGGACGGCATGAATCTGGAAGCCGAAATGGGCCCCATCGTGCATGCCGGCGCACACGAGCGCATCACCGGTTACATCGAGAAGGGCGTGAAGGAAGGCGCCACGCTGGTCGTGGATGGCCGTGATTTTGATGCCAGCACCACCGGAGAAGGTTGCGAAGGCGGCTTCTGGATGGGCGGAACGCTATTCGACCATGTCACCCCCGAGATGAGTATCTACAAGGAAGAGATTTTCGGCCCGGTATTGTCCTGCGTGCGTGTCGCCAACTTCGCCGATGCGGTGGAACTGATCAACAAACACCAATACGCTAACGGCGTCAGCCTTTTCACCCGCGACGGCGGTGTAGCACGTGAGTTCGGCCGCCGCATTGAGGTCGGCATGGTGGGCGTAAACGTCCCCATTCCCGTACCCATGGCCTGGCATGGCTTTGGCGGCTGGAAAGCCAGCCTGTTCGGCGACATGCATGCTTACGGGGAAGAAGGCGTGCGCTTTTACACCCGCCAGAAAAGCATTATGCAACGCTGGCCCGACAGCATTGCCAAAGGCGCTGAATTCGTGATGCCTACCGCGAAGTAAGCCTCGCCATTTTCGCAAAACCCACGGCGGGTGCCGCACTAGCGACACCCGCCGTTTCTGTCAGAACGCTTGAAATCAGTCAGCGCCGAGTTTGAGATCCAAGGGTTGACGCTTTTCTATATTCCACTTCAGCAAAGCCGCCGTGCGGTAGATTCCATGTGCGAACTTACCGTAAGGCATGGTCAGAAACAGCGCCATCACCGTACCTAGATGGATAGCCAGAAGAACGCCCATCCAAGCCGTATCACGAAAAGCCAGTAGCACCAGCCCCGTAAGACTGATGAAAAACAGCAGGGCGATGAAACCGAGGTCCACGGGGCGCTGCGCCATATCCCCATGCAAAGGGTGGCGGCGCAGATTCATCCAGAACAGCCCTGCCGGACCAATTAACAGGCCGATACCGCCCACCGTTCCAAGTACCACCGGCAAACTGGTATACGCGTAAGGTGCAGCCCAACCGAATACATAGTGGTAGATGGTGGCAACACTGGTTGCGGCGAAACACAGCAAGAAGCCATAAAAGGTGAAATGATGGAAACGACGGCGCCAGAGCGTGTAGGCGTCATCTTCATTGTTGCAGCCTTTGCCATGCCCTCCATCCATGTACTTCAAGGTCAGCACATTGGCAGCGGCCTCGACAATGGCTTCCCCCTGATGGGGGCCGGGCACCGACTGCCGCCAAAAACGCACCACACTCACACCCAACGCCAGCACGGCCAACATGAAAACCGTTCCAAACATGGCCACTAACAGGTTATGAGGAAATATGGCGTAGAAGTCGCCCTGCAGCGGCTCATGCAGCAGTGAACCGTTCATGGCGACAACCAGCAGCAGAAACAATGCAAGTGCGGCCGCTAACGCTAGCGAAACACAGTCGATACGTGTGCAGATGCCGCCGTCGTACAAAGGTGCGCGCGCGTCGATCGCCACACAATGTGACTGCGATGGCTCGCCAGTGATGTCGGCGCCTGCATCCATCATGTAGCGCAGCAGCACACCTTGATTAAAGCGGGTACCCCGGATCAGGAAGTTATCGGCAGGCCATTCGCCGCGTTCGTTCTGCCCCCACGCCTCACGCAGCCATTCGCGGTTGGACTCAAACCCGCCGGCGGCCAGCACACAGGCCCTGGCCTCAATGCGTTCCCCGCTGCGCAAGCGGGCCAGCGCCTCGTTCGTAAGGCCACCCGTTACTTTCAGAAGGTCTTGCCAGTACTCCTCTTCGGGGTAGGCATCAACCAGAACATCCTGTGGCGCATCGTGCATGCACCGCAGATTGCGGGTATGCATGGAATTGCCGCCGCGCCACTCCTTGGGAGCGGCTTCAAGCATCAACACGCTGGCGCCATTTTCACGAGCGGTGATCGCCGCACATAAAGCGGCGTTTCCCCCGCCGATGACCAGAACGTCGTATGTCGGAGCTTGGCTCACGATGATCTCCATTTCTGAGAAAGCGCAATGCGGCCCATCCACAAACCTACGCTATGAATACATTTGTATACAGAAGTATATTGGCCTAGGGCACTGTGATAAAACAAGCGCTATTCAAGATAGAATGCTCATTTGAAAAAGGACAGACACGCATGGATGAACTCGACACAGGACAACGACGCGGCATTTCCCGCAGCGACCAGGCCTACCGGTTCATTGTGGAGGGCATCCAGTCGAATCAGCTTCGCCCCGGCACCCGCTTGCGGGAAACCGAGCTGGCCGAACAAACCGGCTTGAGCCGCACGCCCATACGCGAAGCGCTCAGCCGTCTGCAACTGGAAGGTTTATTGACGATGGATGCCGCCCGCGGTCTCATCGTCACTGAACTCGACCATTCCATGACCAGCG
This sequence comes from Achromobacter sp. F4_2707, assembly GCF_047501535.1. Classification (NCBI taxonomy): domain Bacteria; kingdom Pseudomonadati; phylum Pseudomonadota; class Betaproteobacteria; order Burkholderiales; family Alcaligenaceae; genus Achromobacter; species Achromobacter sp. F4_2707. The sequence continues at coordinate 345,071 of NZ_JAZDRJ010000001.1, read as the reverse complement.
AGCTTTACGCGATGCGAGAAGTTCTGGAGGGCACTGCCGCGCGTTTGGCCGCCCGTCACGCCTCCGATGTGGAGATCGACTTCCTGCGCGAGATCAACGTGCGCGACGCACAGTTCACCACCGCCGAGGCGCTGGCCGCCAACAACCGGCTTTTCCATGAAACCCTGTATCGTTGCGCTCATAACCGCTACCTGGTTAAAACGCTCAACTCTTTGCAAGAATCCATGATGCTGCTCGGCCACACCACCTTAAGCACGCCGGGACGCGCAGAAACTTCACGCGCCGAACACGGCGCCATCGTTGATGCTCTGGCCCGCCGCGACCCCGATGCCGCTGAGGAAGCCGCCCGCGCGCACATCATCGCCGCCTACCGCATACGCCTTGATCAGTTATTCGACACCCATGCGCAGGCGGCGCCCCCTAATTCCACCCTTGAATAAGCCCCGAACGGGAGTACCAACATGTCCATACAGAACCTCTTCCAACAAATTCTGCAGTCTGGCAAAGGGCTCGCTCAAGACGCGGGGACTGCCCTCAGTAAGCAGTCGTCGTCCACGCAAAATCCTTTAGGTGGGTTCGGGGGCGGAGCGCTCATGGGAGGCGCACTCGGCCTGCTGCTGGGCAATAAAAAATTCCGCAAGATGGGGGGCAAGCTTGCCGGCTACGGTGGAGCGGCGGCGGTAGGGGCCCTGGCGCTCAAGACTTACCAGGACTGGCAAAGCCGTCAGGCCAGCCCTCAGCCCGGTGCAACAGCTAATGCGGCCCCAGCGGCGGCCACGCCGCTGCGCCTGACCAATGTCGAAACCCCTTTGATGGAGCAACATAGCCGAGCCATGTTGTCGGCTATGATCGCAGCCGCCAAGGCTGACGGCCATATTGGCCCCGAAGAAAAAGCCATGATCGAGGCCGAAGTACAGCGTTTGGCGGTGAATGAAGCCGACCAGCGCTGGCTCCACGCTGAACTGGAAAAGCCTGCCGACCCCGCCGCCGTCGCGGCAATGGCGCAATCGCCGGAAATGGCGACTGAAATCTATTTAGCCAGTTTGTTGGTCACCGAACAGGACAGCTTCATGGAGCGCGCCTACCTGGATGAACTGGCTCGTTCGTTGCGGTTGGACCCATCCCTGAAGGCTGAGCTGGAAGCTCAGGCCTTGCAGGTGACCCAGTAAGCGCGGCGCAGCAAATCCGGTGCGGCGGCACGGGACAGTAGTCGTTTTACTGTGACTGTGCCGCTGCCGACAGCTTGGCTTCCAGGTCTGCTTGGCGCAAAGCACCATTCACGCGGGTACCGTCTGCAAAGAAGATGGCCGGTGTACCCGTCACCATCAGGCTTTTACCCAAAGCCAAGTTCGCCTCAACCGGCGTGTCACATTCCGCGGTGGCTGGGTGTTTGTTTTCCAGCATCCAGCCGCGCCAGGCGGCGACACGATCTTCCGCACACCAAATGTTGCGCGAACGGCTATGTGAGTCTTCTGACAATATCGGGAAAAGAAACGTGTAGATCGTCACATCGTCCATGTTTTCCAGCGTCTTGTGCAGCAACTTGCAATAGCCGCAGTTAGGGTCTTCGAAAACGGCCATCTGGCGGCTGCCATCGCCCCTTACCTGCTTGATGGCAGCTTCAAAAGGCAGAGAAGAAAAGTCTACCCTCGACAGCGCTTCGAGACGCTGAGCCGTGAGATCGCGGCGCGATTTAGCATCAATCAGTGAACCTTGCAACACGTAGTTCACTTCGCCATCCACATAGAGCAAGTCACTGCCTATGCGTATCTCGAACAGCCCCGGAAACGGTGTGGTGGAAATCTCGTTCACGCCCAAACCAGGGAAACGCTCTTCAAAGCCTTTTCTGACCTGTTCGGTGGAGATCACCACCGCGCCTTGTGGGTCGTTGCCCTCAGTGGAAAGAACTTTATCCTGCGCGACCGCCAACGCGGGAATGGCCCCCAGGCAGATCAGTACAGCCGCTGCCAGGATGCGACGAAAATCGATACAAAACAACATGAATACTCCTGATGCTGGGCGACGCCCGCCCGCCAGCTTACATAGTTAACCCGCTGCGCCGCCGATAAGAAACCGCTTAATCATGGGCAAACGATCAACCGCCTGCATGCCCAGATTGCGCAATGCCACTACGGGCGCCGCCTGCGAAGCGAACAGCCGGTGCAGGCCATCGGTCGCCACGCTCATGGCCAAAATCGGTTGAGCCCGGGCGCGCCGGTAACGTTTGAGCACACGCTCATCGCCAACGCTGCGATAGCTTTCTTTGTTCGACAGGATGTTCAGCAACTCCTGCACATCGCCCAAGCCAAGATTAAGCCCCTGGCCGGCCAATGGGTGAACCCGATGCGCGGCATCACTGACCAAGGCAATGCCCGGGCCTATCATGCCGCTACGCTCCAGGAATAGCGGGAAGGCAAAGGGCGTGCTGCGCAGCTTCAGGCGGCCCCACCGCCCACCCGTTGCTGCCGCCAGCCTTTTCTCCAGGAAATCGGCACGTGCTTCGGGCTCCATCGCCATGAGCTCGTTAGCCGCCTGTTCAGGCAAGGACCAGACCATGGACACCTGATGCCCATTGGCGGTATCCGGCATGGGTAGCAAGGCGAGAATGGAATCGCCGGTAAACCACTGCACCGCGACATTCTGATGGGGAAGCTCTGCATCAAGATGCGCGACCACCCCGCTATCGCCATAGGGCCGCGACTCATGAAAGATACCCGCGCTATGACGCACTGGTGAGCGCGCGCCGTCCGCACCGACCAGCAGATCAAACGGCAGCCGGCGGCCACTTTCCGTACAGACCACCCGCCCTTCAAGGTGGGTGAATTTTTCCTGCCACCAGCGCAGGCCGTACACCTGAATGGCCTGCTGCAGGACGCGTTCCATTTCGCCAGACTCGACAATCCAGGCTAAAGCATCTTGGCTTGCCTGCCAGGCATTCAGCATCACCATGCCCGCCGCATCGCCATGCACCTCCATGGCTTCCACCGGGGTGACCCGCCTGGCTTCCATCATCTGCCAAACCCCCAAGGATTCAAGCAGGCTGCGGCTGGATTGAGAAATTGCATACACACGCGGATGATAGTCGTCTTGCCCCAGCGGCGGTCGCGGGGGAGGCGGCCCAAGCAACTCAACGTTAAACCCCTTGCGCGCCAGACCCAGCGCCGTGGCCAGACCTGCTACACCGCTGCCACAAACCAGTATTCCTTGCTTACTCATCTTGCCGAGGGAGCTCCTGCCTGTTTGGGCCACAAGACCCACATTTCACCGTTTTGTTTCATCCTGCCTGCCAAAGCGCCTGCTTCATCGCCAAACCCCCAATAGAAGTCGGCGCGCGCGGCGCCCTTTATTGCGGCCCCAGTGTCTTGAGCGAAAACCAGCCGTCTCAAAGGTTGTGAGCTTGAGGGCATGGTGGTGGCAAGGTATACAGGCGCCCCCAAGGGCACGTAACGGGTATCAACTGCTATGGCCCGCTGACCAGCTAGCGGTATACCGTAAGCGCCTTTAGGGCCAAAATCTGCACCCGCCTCAGAGCCTGCCACCGCCTCTTCGCGGAAGAACACCATGGCCGGATTGGCGTTCAGCATTTCTTGCACCCGATGCGGGTTGCGCTTGGCCCACGCCTTGATGTTCTGCATGGAAGTCTGTGCCAGCGGCAGCTCACCTTTGTCGGCCAGCCAGCGGCCAATGGATGCATAAGGCCGACCATTGTGATCAGCGTACGCCAGACGGATCATTTTTCCATCAGGCAATTGCACCCTTCCCGACCCTTGTATCTGTAAGAAAAACGCTTCGACTGGGTCGTTCGCCCACACAATGGCTGGCGGCTGGCGGCCGGGAGAGGCGGCGATTTCTGCGCGTGTGTCGTAAGGCACCACGCGTTTTCCATCAAGCTTGCCGCGCACCCGTTTACCCGCCAGTTCGGGGTACACGCTGCCCAAGTCGATGGTCAGCAGATCGTGGGGGGGCTGATACAAAGGCCATTGGTAGTCGCCGCCGCGCGTGCGGGCTCCGTGAATCAATGGCTCGTAGTAACCAGTAACCGTATTGCGGGCGGGCTTGCCTTGTTCATCGAGCAGGCGCCAAGGCTGCAAGTGCTGTTCGATAAAAGCGCGCACTTGCGCACTGCCCTGTGGTTGGGCCTGCGCTGCCGCCGCGCACACTGGCTGCCAGACACGAGGCGTGGCGCGGGCCTGCTGCACCAGGGAACCGCCGGTAGGGCGCATCAAGCCCTTGCAATTATTGATAAGCACCGGCCACAGCTGGGAGAGGTCATCGTCAGCCCAGGAGGGCAAGGCGCCCCAGCCGACCGGCACAAACCCACCCTCAAGCTTACGCGGCGCACTATCGCGCATGGCATCAAGCGCCGGAACCCTTAAAGGCTGTTGCAGGATGTCGATATCCGCCACCGGCGTTTCACTCGGCTCATCCAGCGGCACTGAAGAACACGCGGCCAGCAGAACCGCTACAGCAACCGGCCCGAGCGCCCGTAGTGAACGCGGCCACCTCGCCCCTTGCGGTTTTCGCGGCGTTTCTCGCCGCAAATAACGAAGCGTGTGCTCTGGCCTGGGGTCAAACTGCAATACACTCATTGTTGCCGTCATTTCCTTTTATCGTTCCTCTGCTATGACCCTACCAGACATCTGTATTGCTCCCAGCCTGCTTTCCGCCGATTTCGCCCGTTTGGGGGAAGAAGTGCGCAACGTTGTTGATGCAGGCGCCGATTGGATCCACTTCGATGTAATGGACAACCATTATGTGCCCAACTTGACGATAGGGCCCATGGTTTGCGAAGCCATACGGCCGCATACCACAGCGCCGATAGACGTTCACCTCATGGTGGAACCTGTCGACGCCATTATCCCGCAATTCGCCAAAGCGGGTGCCAATATCATCACTTTCCACCCCGAAGCGTCACGTCACCCCGACCGCACACTGGCCCTGATTCGCGACCACGGCTGCAAGGCGGGGCTGGTGTTCAACCCGGCCACGCCGCTTGGCTGGATGGACTATGTCATGGACAAACTGGACATCGTGTTGTTGATGTCGGTTAACCCAGGCTTTGGCGGCCAGCAATTCATCCCCAATACCCTGCACAAACTGCGTGAAGCCAGGCAACGCATCAATGCCTGGCAACAAGCGGGCGGGCAATCTATACGCCTGGAAGTCGACGGTGGCGTGAAGGTCGACAACATCGGCGCGATCTACGCAGCCGGCGCCGACACTTTTGTGGCGGGCTCAGCGGTATTTGGCGCCCCAGACTACCGCGCCGTGATCGACGCCATGCGCGCTGAAGTGCTTAAAGCGGGAAAGCAGGCTGTATGAAGCGGGGCTGCCTGAGGCTTAGGCGGCAATACGCACAGCTTTAATGCACACACTCAAATAATGCCCTGCGCTCTACAAACAGGGCATTACCGGCCATCTTCTTGGCCTGGGCCTTAGCCGCTGTAGCCATTTCCGCAACCTGTGCGCTTGGCAGCCGTTGCTGGCCATCCATCCGCACTACACCCAGCGAAATGCTCAGTAAGTGATGAAAGACTTCCTCGCCTTGCCGGTTCAGTGCCATATAGCCCCCTGCCGCTAGATGATCGGGCTGGTACAGAAACCGGCTGGCCTGAGGAAAACCGTCGACTACGGCTTGGCAGCGCCGCTTCCAGTCGCCGCTGCGAAAGATGATGATGAAGTCATCACCACCGATATGCCCGAGAAAATCCCGCTCAACATCTATATGTTCGCTCAGTAATCTGGCAGTCAGCTGTATGGCTTCATCGCCATTGCGATAACCATATAGATCGTTGAACGGCTTGAAATTATCAAGGTCGACGTAACACACGGCAAAGGCCTCGCCGTTTTCCAGCAGCATATCGAGATGCTCGTTAATCGGCACATTGCCGGGCAGCTGAGTAAGCGGGTTGGCGTAACGTGCAGCTTCTATCTGCATCTGAGTGATTTCTCGCAGCAGGTCAAAACCTGTCCCCACACCGATGAAGGCCTGATCGGCAGTAATGATGAAGCCCTCAAACAGGTGATGCGGGTTCTTCTCAGTAAACAGGTGCGCCAGGTCTTGCAAGCTGGTGTTGTGATCCACAATCAGCGGCTCGTTTTCGATGAAATGCGAACAGGGCTTGGTGCCATAGAGCTCTCGCTGGTAAGGCCGGGCCAGCCTGTCGAGCATTCGCGTACGGTGAATCAAGCCAACCGGTACGCCATCACATAAGACGGCCAGCACTTGTAAATCGGGCTGATTCTCGAAAATCGAATAGACCTCGTTGGTGGGCACCGTATTCAGCACTGTCGGCACCTCACGCAACACTTTACGAGCAGTGGCGATGCCGGGGCGGGCCGGCGCGCTTTTCTTTGGCCGCCGCTGCACACCCAGCATCCCCTTGACACGCCCTTCCACCTGCCGCAGAGGTCGGGCTGAAGGGTAGCCCAATAAGTAGCCCTGACCACACTTCACACCGAGGCTGCGCACCGCCTCAAGTTCGGCCTCCGTCTCGATGCCTTCAGCAATAACGGTGGCATTCGCCTGCAAAGCGATTTCCACCATCGCTTGCACAAACTGCCGCTTCACCGGGTCGCGGTCAATATCCTCCACAAAATACTTATCGATCTTGACATATTCTGGTCGCAGCTCTGACCAACGGCGCAGGCTGGAAAACCCTTCACCGATATCATCCAGCGCCAGTTGCAAACCTTGCTTTCGATAGAGGGTAATGGCGTCGCGCAAACGATCATAGGATATGCCGCCCATCCCTTCGGTGAATTCAATGACGATCTGCCCTTCCACCCCCGCATCCTGCCCCGGCACCGGAATCGCGTTTCCCAAATAAGCACCGATCATGACACCGGGACTCGTGTTCAGGAACAGCTTTCCTTCAAGCCCAAGCTGAATAAAACTTTCAATATGCGTGGTATGGCAACGCGTTTCCAACTCGGCCACCCGCCCGTCGCGACGCGCTCTGTCAAACAGCGCGATAGGAGAATGCAAGGGTGAATCCATAGGACCGCGTATCAGTCCTTCATAGCCGATGATTCCGCCGCCATTAAGATCAACAACCGGTTGAAACAAGGGGATGAGCCGGTTGTCCTGCAAGATGGAATTAAGCATGGCCTGCGTCCGTATTACCCACAATACCCATCACTTCAGGCAAGCGGTAATCCTTTCAATACAAATACGGAATATAAACGCCGGAAGTGACAGTTCGATTAAGGAAGCACAGCACAAGCGGCATGCGACACGCAGCATTTATATGTGGTTCCTCCAGAGTGTTAGTCAAAGCGAAGGGCAAGGCATAAGCCCTTCGGGGTGATTTTCCCGAATCTGCGCCCTTAAAAAAGCGATGAACGCCCTGACGTGGGGAGGAGTATAACGGCTGGGCAAAGTGATGGCCCAAAGCGTGCGGATCATGGTTTGATGCTCCGGAACGTGATCCGGGATGCCGTTTAGAGAATTAGACACGGCGACGGGATACCTCCCTCCCGACACGAGGCTTTTATGAGAACATCTGTACCAGAACGACAGCCACTTTTAGACTCGCCTCATGCCCTACCACGCCATTCTTATCGACCTTGACGGCACCCTGCTGGATACCATTCCCGATCTGTCTGCTGCAGCCAACGCCATGTTGGCTGAAATCGGCAAGCCGCAACTGCCAATCGACGATATTTGCACCTTTGTCGGCAAGGGCACGGCCCACCTCGTGTGGCGCTGCCTGACTGACTCGCGGGTGAACTTGCCCGCTGACGATGCTTCAGTAGCCTCTGCGCTTAATATCTTCAACCGTCACTACCACTTAACCAATGGGCGCGAAGCGCGTCTGTACCCGGGCGTTCAAGAAGGCTTAAACGCCTTCCGCTCGCAAGGTGTGAAGCTCGCGGTGGTAACCAACAAGCCGACTGAGTTCACAATGCCCCTGCTCAAGCACAGTGGCTTGGAGCCTTGGTTCGACGCCGTGGTCTGCGGCGACACGTGCTCACGTAAAAAGCCCGACCCCATGCCTTTGCTGCATGCTTGCGAACTGCTGGGCTGCGCCCCGGCCGAGGCTCTGGCCATTGGCGATTCCATTAACGACGCGCTGGCCGCGCGCGCCGCAGGCATCACCGTGCTCGCCGTGCCTTACGGCTACAACGAGGGCCGCGATATACACACGCTAGACATTGATGGTATAGTTTTTGGAATCGAAGACGCATATAAGTGGGCCTTCAAATCCGCGCATTAACCATCGCAGCCCGGCATACGGCCCGCGTTTTTCGGCAACGGAACACTAGTCAAATCATCATGAACATTTCCCGCAACTCGTACATCGTTCCTGGCGCCTATTGGCGCTGGTGGTACATGTCATCCGGGTCGCGGTAAATTCATACCCCCTTCCGGCGCGCCACGAATGTATCCGTGGTTCTCCGGCCAGCAACACACACCACGCAGCCCGGTAACCAGGAAATGGCCGGGCTTTTTGTTTTATCTGTCCCGGCCTCAAGATCACAATGCAAGAGGCACTCATGACAGAAATCGAGTTCAACGCTCTAGCCGCCCAAGGCTACAACCGCATACCGCTGATCGCGGAAACCTATGCCGACCTTGACACACCACTAGCCATTTACTTGAAACTGGCGCACAGCGGCCCCGAGGGCGGCCGCAACAGCTGCCTGCTGGAATCCGTCGTAGGCGGCGAACGCTTCGGGCGCTATTCCTTCATCGGCCTGCCTGCTAAAACCGTGATCCGCTCACGCGGCACTACCACGGAAGTCGTGCACAAGGGTGAAGTTGTTGAAACTCACGAAGGCGACCCTCTGGCCTTCATTGAGGCCTACCAGCAGCGCTTCAAAGTAGCATTGCGCCCCGGTATGCCGCGTTTCGCAGGCGGGTTCGCCGGCTACTTCGGTTATGACACCGTGCGCCACATGGAACCCCGGCTCGGTGCGGCTACCAAGCCATTTCCCGCCGGTCAGGAAGGGGGCACGCCCGACATCATGCTGCTACAGGTTGATGAGCTGGTAATCGTCGATAACCTGGCTGGCCGCACCTATATTCTGGTCTACGCCGACCCGGCCGAGCCCGAGGCCTATTCTCTGGCCAAGCGACGCCAGAAACAATTGCGTGAAAAACTGCGCACGCCCCTGACCATCCCCTACGCTTATGCCAGCATGCAGACGCAGGAACGGCGTGATTTTGCGAAGGAAGACTACATCGCTGCCGTTCTGAAGGCCAAGGAATACATTGCCGCAGGGGATGTCATGCAGGTGCAGGTCGGCCAGGTTATCGCCAAGCCCTATCGCGACTCCCCACTGTCGCTATACCGCTCATTGCGCTCTCTAAACCCCTCGCCTTATCTGTACTACTGGAACTTCGACGACTTCCATGTAGTGGGCTCATCACCGGAAATTCTGGTGCGTCAGGAAATTGTCGAAAAAGAGCAGGAGCGCAAAACCATGGTCACCATCCGGCCACTGGCGGGTACCCGGAAGCGGGGCGCCACACCGGAAGAAGATGTGCGCTTGGCGGAAGAGCTGATCGCCGACCCCAAAGAAAGAGCCGAACACGTCATGTTGATCGACTTGGCACGCAATGATGTGGGACGCGTGGCGAAAACCGGCACGGTTGAGGTGACGGACACCATGAGCATTGAACGTTACTCCCATGTTATGCACTTGGTTTCCAACGTAGCGGGTGAGTTGCAAGACGATATGAGCAATATGGACGTGTTACGTGCCACGTTCCCGGCGGGCACCCTGACGGGGGCGCCCAAAGTGCGGGCCATGGAGATCATCGACGAGCTTGAGCCGGTGCGACGCGGCATTTACGGCGGCGCTGCTGGCTACATGAGCTACGGGGGCGAAATGGATGTGGCGATTGCTATCCGAACCGGGCTCATCAAGGACGGCATGCTGTACGTTCAGGCGGCAGCCGGCATTGTGGCCGACTCCGACCCAGAAAAAGAATGGCTGGAAACTGAGGCCAAGGCCCGTGCGGTACTGCGCGCAGCAGAGCAGGTTCAGAACGGCCTGGACGAGCCGATTTAAGGCCGGGACAAACCGTTTTAGTTAGCCCGAACCTCGCCCACTGCTTACCGGGAAACTAACAACATGCTAAGCGCGGACAAGACCGCGCAAAGCATCATGACCAGTATCATCGGCCAGGCAGTGGCGCTCACCAGAGCGCCAACCACGGGCGCCACAATCGCCCCGCAACCGATCTGCAAAGTCCCTGCTAAGCCCGATGCCGCCCCCGCGATTTCGGGCTTAACGCTCACTGCACCGGCAATACAGCTGGGCATCACCAAACCATTGCCCATTCCTAAGAAAATAGCTGGCACAAACAGAAAGGCGGGCTGCATGTCGTCCAGCGCATACAGGCCGGCCATCAGCAGCATGGCGCACATGGCCAGCAATACACCCAGGCGGATCATTCTCTGTGGCCCGATCTTGCTGACAAACCGGCCCGAAAGAAAATTTCCAAAAATGTAGCCTAGCGACACCAGCCCGAAATACATGCCATATTCAACCGGCGTGCGTTCCATCAGATTGATGACGACGTAAGCCGCGCCGCCCACAAAACCAAAGAAAGTGCCGGAAGCAAGCCCCGCCGTCAGCGAAAAGCCCCAGAACACCGGCATGCGCAGCAATTGCCCAAAGCTTCTAAGCAGTTGGCCAAGGCCGCCCGCAGCCTCTCTCCATGGGTTGGTTTCGTGCAGCAACACATGCACAGCGCCTATCGTGACAAGGCCGAATAACGCCAGAAAAGCAAAGGAGGCCCGCCAGCCATGCCAGGCCTCAAACACGCCGCCAATGGTGGGCGCCAGCATTGGCGCCACCGCCATGCCCATAGTGACGTATGCAATCATGCTGGCCGCCTGCGTGCGGTCGTACATATCGCGAACAATCGCCCGGCTCAAGGCCATGCCTGCACAGCCCCCCAGAGCTTGTATGACACGCCCGGTATTGAGCACGGCAATGTTAGGCGCAAGCATGCATAGCAGCGACCCCACCACAAACATGATGAGGCCGCCCATTAGCACCGGCCGACGCCCGTAGCGGTCTGAAATAGGCCCGATAACCAGTTGACCCAGCGCCACTGCCGCCAGATAGAGCGACAGGGTGAATTGCACCGCAGCGTAATCTACGTTCAATGCGGCTGCCATGCCCGGCATAGAAGGCAGGTACAGATTGATACCCAGCGGGCTCACAGCTGCAACCGCAATCAGCATGGCAAGAAAGCGCCGCGTCATAGTGAACGTTTCCGCTGTTTTGCCCCCTGCTGCAGGGGTTGAGTTCGTATTTTTCTGCCTGTTGTCGCCCATGAAACCACCAATCTATCCAAGATACTGATTCTAGGGCACGCCAGAACATTGGGCCAATTGAGCGCTGCGCATTTTCCGCCCCGAGAACACTTCACATGGTAGAATCAATCGAATAAACGGTTGCGCATACGGGCTGTGCAATACTAAGCACGCAACGCAACTGCACTAACAGTTTATTTCCCAGTTTTCATGAACCGTATAGCAGCAACCTCCGTTATTTTGTGGTGGCGCTTCCAATAGGAAGCGGCATGTTGCTGCGGTCTCAAACCGCACCTTGTCGCCGTACCGGTAGACAAGGTCAGGTCAAATTGCTCTCCGGCGCGGCGGCTCCAAAAAGAGAACAGCCGATGCAATTCATACATATCCCCTCACGCACGACATCTATACTGCACGCAAGGCGCAGCAACTCCGCCTGCACGCGCGTGGCCGACGCCGGGCGGAATCACGCATTCGCCACGGGTTTATTTTCCTTGGAAGGACACGTTCAATGAAGCTTCTCATGATCGATAATTACGACTCCTTCACCTATAACCTCGTGCAGTATTTCGGCGAGCTGGGCGAAGACGTCCACACCCACCGCAACGACCAGATCACCCTGGAAGACATCGAAGCACTACAACCCGACCGCATCTGCATCTCGCCCGGCCCCTGCACACCCGCTGAAGCAGGCATCTCGCTTGAAGTCATTCGCCATTTCGGTGGCAAAGTGCCAATTCTGGGCGTTTGCCTGGGGCACCAGGCGATTGGCGCGGCATTTGGCGGCGAGGTGGTTCGCGCACGTGAAATCATGCACGGAAAAGTGTCCGAGATCACACATCGAGGCAGTGACATCTTCACCGACCTGCCTTCCCCTTTCACGGTCACCCGCTATCATTCACTGGCCGTTGCGCGCGACAGCCTGCCGGACTGCCTGGAAGTCACTGCTGAAACTGCCGATGGTGAAATCATGGGCCTGTGCCACAAAACGCTGCCCATCTACGGCGTGCAGTTTCACCCGGAATCCGTCCTCAGCGAACATGGCCACGCCTTGTTGCAGAATTTTCTGAATATCCAAGCCTGAAAGATCCCCCATGACTATTTCCCTGACTGAAGCCCTGACGCGGTGTATTGAGCATCGCGAAATCTTTCACGACGAAATGCTGCACCTGATGCGTCAGTTGATGCGTGGAGAAGTCCCCCCGCAAACGGCCGCAGCGCTCATCATGGGGCTGCGCGTTAAGAAAGAAACCGTGGGTGAGATCACCGCCGCTGCCCAAGCTATGCGTGAATTCGCCTTGCCCGTACCCGTGTCCGACCCCGGTGATCTGCTGGATATGTGCGGCACCGGTGGCGACGGCTCCAATACCTTCAACATTTCCACAACCGCCATGTTTGTAGCGGCCGCCGCCGGTGTAAAAATTGCCAAGCACGGCGGGCGCAGCGCATCGTCATCCTCGGGCAGCGCCGACGTGCTTGAAGCTCTAGGCATCAATATCTCCCTGTCACCCGAGCAAGTCGCTGAATGCATCGATACGCTGGGCATCGGCTTTATGTTCGCACCGGCGCATCATGGCGCCATGAAAAACGTCGCCGCCCTGCGCAAAGAACTCGGCGTGCGCACCATCTTCAACATTCTTGGCCCGCTAACTAACCCGGCCAATGCCGCCAACCAGTTGATGGGCGTCTTCCACCCCGATCTCGTCGGTATTCAAGTACGCGTACTGGAACGCCTCGGGGCACGACATGTGCTGATTGTGCACGGCAAAGACGGTATGGATGAAGGCTCTTTGGGTGCGGCCACCATGGTGGGCGAACTCAAGGATGGCAAAGTCTCCGAATACGAAATCCACCCAGAGGATTTCGGCATGACTATGGTGTCAAACCGCAGCATCAAGGTCAGCACCCGCGAAGAATCCGCCCAGTTAGTCATGGAAGCCCTCAATAACGTAGCCGGCCCTGCGCGTGATATCGTTGCCCTGAACGCTGGTCTGGCTATCTACACCGGCAACAAGGCCTCCTCTATCGAGGAAGGTTTGAAAATCGCAAACGAATGCCTGCGGGACGGTTCGGCTCGCGCCAAACTAGAAGAATTCCGCACCTACACGGGGAAGCTGTCCGCATGAACGACATTCTCGCCAAAATCCTTGAAACCAAAAAAACCGAAGTCACCACGGCGCGCCAAATGCGCAGCGAATCCGATTTGCTGCGCGAAGCAAAAAGCCGTCAGGACCTTCGCGGTTTCGCACGCGCCATTGAAGACAAAATCGCCCAGGGCAAGCCCGGCGTGATCGCTGAGGTCAAGAAAGCGTCGCCCTCCAAGGGGGTGATTCGCGAAAACTTCAACCCCACCGACATCGCTGCGGCTTACGCCGCCCACGGCGCTGCCTGCTTGTCGGTGCTGACCGACGTGCAGTACTTCCAGGGTTCATACGATTACCTGCGCCAGGCACGCGCCGCTTGCTCACTGCCCGTGTTGCGCAAGGATTTCATCGTCGATCCCTACCAGATCATCCATTCACGCGCTATTGGCGCCGACTGCATCCTGCTCATTGTTGCTGCGCTTAGCGCATCTCAGCTCAAGGAGTTTGAAGCGCTCGCCATGGAACTGGGCATGGATGTGCTGGTGGAAGTTCACGATCGCTCCGAACTGGAAGCCGCTCTGGAACTCAAAACCACCTTGTTGGGTATCAATAACCGCAACCTGCGCACCTTTGAGACCTCGCTACAGAACACGATCGACCTCCTTCCCCTGATTCCCGAAGGCAAGCGTGTCATAACAGAAAGCGCAATTCTTACGCCTGAAGACGTCGCACTGATGCGCAGCCACGATGTGCACGCCTTCCTGGTGGGTGAGGCCTTCATGCGTGAAGACGACCCGGGCGCCGCCCTGAAAAGACTGTTCTTTTCCTGAGGCCGTCCACCCATGGCGCAGACCACGACACGCTTCACAGAAGCCGAAAGCGACCCCTCCATTCCCAAGGAAGCCGCCAAACCTCTGATCGCGGAGTTGCGCAGCGCCTTGCTCAAAGCGCAATACGCCCGTCTGGAAAAACCGCAGCGCAGCCTGTTGATTGTCGTGGCCGGCATTGATGGTGCCGGCAAAGGCGCCACCATCAACCTCATCAACGAGTGGATGGACGCGCGCCATATCCGCACCCTGGCCTTCAACCCACCCACCAAAGAAGAGCAAGAATACCCGCTGCTGTGGCGTTATTGGCGTGAACTTCCCCCAAAGGGCCGCACCGGCATTGTGTTTGGTTCGTGGTACGCCCCCCTGTTCAATCTGTTGATAAGCAAAGACCCGAAGCGGGCGGATATCGAACAACTGACAAGCACCATCAAAGATTTCGAAGCACTGCTGGCGCGCGATGGCGTGCAAATATTGAAGCTCTGGTATCACCTGTCACGCAAGGCCCAGAAAAAACGCACGGCCAAGCTCTCGAAAGATCCCGATACCGCCTGGATGGTTCACCCGGAAGACCACTTGGTGGCAAAAAACTTCGAGCGCGTGCGCGAGGCCGCCGGCAGCATGCTGATGCTGACCGACTCCAGGCTGGCACCCTGGCGGGTCATTCCCAGCGCCGACGAACGCATGCGTGCCATCTCCACCGGAGAAGCCATTCTCAACGCGTTGCAGGCCCCCATTCCGCGTAACGGCGCGCAACCCTATCGCGCGTCTGCCGCCAGCCGTTCCGGCGGAAAACGCCCCCTTTCTCGAATCGATTACAGCGCCACGCTGGGGGAAAACGAATACGATGATCTCCTTGCGCATTGGCGCGGCCGGCTGGCGCGTCAGGTACGCAGCAAGGCGTTCCAGAAACAGCAACTGGTTCTGCTGTTCGAAGGCCATGATGCCGCAGGCAAAGGCAGCACCATACGGCGTATCACCCACGCCTTGGATGCCCGGCAGTATCGTGCCGTACCGATTAGCGCCCCCACCCAAGACGAGCTGGCACGCCCCTATTTGTGGCGCTTCTGGCGCGAGCTTCCAGCACCGGGAAACATCACCATTTTCGACCGCTCCTGGTATGGGCGCGTGCTGGTGGAGCGTGTGGAAACACTCGCCAAACCGGCCGAATGGCGCCGGGCTTACGAAGAAATCAACCAGTTCGAGTCCCAGCTGGCCGACAGCAATATTCTGCTGCTGAAATTCTGGCTGTCCATCACCAAAGATGTGCAGCTCGAACGTTTCCGCGAGCGCGAACGTTCCCCTTTCAAGTCGTTCAAAATCACCCCCGAAGACTGGCGCAACCGCGAAAAATGGAACGCCTACACCACGGCGGTCAACGACATGCTTGAACTCACCGACACCCTGCACGCCCCCTGGAACGTCGTTTCCTCTAACGACAAAAGGCATGCCCGCATTGCCGTTCTGGAGCGCATTGTCACGGCCCTCGATGAAAAACTGTCGTCATGAAGCCTACTCACACCCCCTGCACGCTGTGCATCGAAACCGGCGGCACCATGGTCTGGAGCAACCAGAAATTACGCGTTGTTCTGGTAGAAGACCCTGATCTGCCGGGCTATACCCGTGTAGTCTGGAATACGCATATCAAGGAAATGAGCGACCTTTCCGCCGCCGACCAACAGGCTTTCATGCAAGTGGTTTTTGTGGTGGAAAGCGTACAGCGAGAGATCCTCCGCACCGATAAAGTCAACCTCGCCTCGTTGGGCAATATGACGCCGCATTTGCACTGGCACATCATGCCCCGTTGGCAGAGCGACCCGTGGTTTCCCGATAGTATTTGGGCGCCGCGCCGCCCAAGAGACGAAGCTGGCTTGGCGGGCTGGCGGGAACACCACGAAACTCTGGCTATCCTGCAAGGCGAGTATGCAGCAGCGCTGAAAGTAAGGCTGGAACAAAGTTTTGGGCCGTCCCTTCAGAACGCCGCACCAATCCGCCGGCCCGATATCCAGCCCTCTACCACCGCTGAGGCGGCTTCAGCCGATAACCGCCTGCGCGAACTCCCCAGCCAGCAAGTATCCCGGCTGCACACGGGGTGGCAAAGCGCCCTGGATACGCCCACGGCCCGCGAGGCACTGGCCCGGCTCGACCAATTCTTGGCACAGCGGCTGCAAGATGGCGCCACAATTTACCCCGCACACATTTTTCGTGCGTTGGAAGCACTGGCCCCTGAAGACGTGCGGGTCGTGATTCTCGGTCAAGATCCCTACCACGGCCCGGGCCAAGCCCAGGGGCTGGCGTTTTCGGTGCCTGACGATTGCCCTGCGCCACCCAGCCTGCGCAATATCTTCAATGAATTGGCGCGGGAATACCCAGACCAGCCCCCGCGCCGCAAGAATGACTTATCTGACTGGAGCCGTCAGGGGGTGTTGCTGCTGAACACCAGCCTCACAGTAGAGCAAGGGGCCGCCGGCTCTCACGCCCGCAAGGGTTGGGAAGCCGTCACCGACGCACTGATCGACGCCGTGGCCCGCTCGCCCCATCCCAAGGTCTTTCTGCTGTGGGGCAACCACGCGCAAAGCAAGCAAGCCGCTGTGGAAGCGCACGGCAGCCTGTGCAAGGTGTTCAAGTCCAACCACCCCTCGCCGCTTTCCGCCTTACGCCCGCCTCGCCCCTTCATTGGCTGCGGGCACTTCACCCAAGCCAACACGTGGCTCAACAGCATGGGCCAGCCCGCTATTGACTGGCTTTGAGGCTGATTCACAACACAGCTTTCCTTATTAGGGTTTTCCCATATATAATGGAAGGCTGCATTCTACTTAGTGTCGGCATTAAACAAACCGCAGAAGCCGCACACCATCGCACCCTGACCTTCCAGTACCTTTTGCCATCATGCGCAACGCACGCGTAAAAAAAACCGTGCATCCAGGTTGATTGGGTCGGCACGATGATCCACATCAACCGCGCGTCCTGATCGCCGCCAACCGGCCTTGCGCGCAAATACCGCCTCTCATGGCAAAGGTAATCATGTCTTTTGAATCTCTGGGACTCTCCCCGACCCTGGTGTCGGCGCTCGACCGTGCCGGCTTCACTCAGCCTACTCCGGTACAGGCTGCCGCCATCCCCCGCGCCATGACTGGCGAGGATCTGATGGTCTCATCGCAAACTGGCAGCGGCAAAACTGCCGCCTTCATGCTGCCCCTGCTGAACCGCATCGCCGGGCTGGCTTCCAACAAGGGTAGTGGCGTTCAAGTACTGGTCCTGACACCCACACGCGAACTGGCTCTGCAAGTCGCCGACGCGACCAAGATTTACGGCAGCAATATCAATGGCCTGCGCATTGCAACCGTTGTGGGCGGCATGCCCTATGGCGCGCAGATCAAGGCGCTGTCCCGCCGAGTCGATGTGCTGGTAGCCACCCCGGGCCGCCTGATCGACCACTTGCAAGCCAAGCGTGTCAACCTCTCCACCGTACAAACTTTGGTACTGGATGAGGCCGACCGCATGCTGGACATGGGCTTTATTGAAGAAATCGAATCCATCATCGCCCGCACTCCGGCAGAACGTCAGACCTTGCTGTTCTCCGCCACTCTGGATGGCAGCGTTGCCCAACTAGCCATGCGCATGATGCGCAATCCCGCTCGCCTGGAGCTGGCTGGCCAGAAAGAGCGTCACGAAAATATCGCCCAGACACTGCTATACGCCGACGACAGCTCGCACAAATTGCGCCTGCTTGATCATCTGCTGCGCGATACTGAACTGGATCAGGCCATTGTGTTCACCGCCACCAAACGTGGCGCCGACGATCTGGCCGACTACCTGAGCGAACAAGGTTATGCCGCTGCGGCCTTGCATGGCGACATGAACCAACGCCAACGCACCCGTACCCTGGGCATGCTGCAACGCGGCAGGCTTCGCATTCTCGTCGCTACCGACGTAGCTGCACGAGGCATCGACGTACAAGGCATTAGCCATGCTTTCAACTACGACCTGCCCATGCAGGCTGAAGACTACGTCCACCGCATCGGACGCACAGGCCGTGCCGGCCGCAACGGCCAAGCCTACACGCTGGCCATGCATTCCGAACGCCATAAGGTCCGCCGTATTGAACACTTCATCGGCCGCAGCATCCCCATGGATGAAATCGCGGGTCTTGAACCGCAACGCAAGCCGCAGCGCAGCTTTGGCAAGCGCCCCGGCGGCGGTGGTGGTTACCGTGGCGCTCCCGGCGCACGACGTGAAGGCGGCAACCGCCCCTATGCAGACCGCAAACCCGAATGGAAAAGCGACCGTAAGCCGGAGTGGAAGTCGGACGCCCGACCGGAAGGCAAGCCTGAGCCACGCGGCGAATGGCAACCCAGCCGCAAGCGTGAGGGCAAGCCGGAATGGAAAGCCAGCGGCAAATCGAGCTGGAGCGAGCGCAAGCCGCAAGCTGACGGCGCCCGTCGCCCGGCCCGGCCCAGCAGCACACGCAGCGCTGCCCCGCAGCGTTCCGACCGCGGCCAACGTGGTGCCGCGCGCTTCTAAAACGTAATGGCTTAAACCTGGAGGCCGCCACTGTAAAAAAACGGGGCGGCCTCCAGCGCGTTTAGTCTTACCCACTCCTGATACCCGCCCTACCAAGACCAGGCTGCACTCCTGTTTGCAAACTGCTCGTCTTGACGCGTGCGTGAGTTGATCTGCTGCATGCACGACCACTGCAAAGCAGCTGTCACTCGACTGGCCATGCCGAGTCCCGCCGGTACGACCCACGATATTTTCATCGTAAGAGCAATGCCACTGTCCTGCTGGGGTTGCGCGTTATAGTACGGGTCGATGAAACAGCTCTTGAACCACCCCTTCCTTCTTGCCCTGATTTTGTCCGTGCCGCTGTGGATGCTGCTGGGCAACTACATCGTGGCTTTTATCGCGGCGTTATTGGTCGCGTTCTTGCTATCGATGGTCCGCGCCCTACGTGTTCTCAACCGCAAGAAAGCCGCCGAGCGGCGGTCAGGCCAGTCATCAGAGGATATTGAATGAATTCACACGCAGGCTCCACCCCTTCCCCTCTGCCGCCAGACACCATGCCTTCCGGCTTGCCAGCTGTAGACGCCGCCAGCGCGGCACACAGCAGGAATATGGAGGAGCACCTGCTGCAACAACTTGCTATGGCGCCCGGGGGGTTTCTACCCTTTGAACAGTGGATGGCTCAAGCGCTCTATGCTCCGGGGCTGGGTTACTACGCGGCGGGCAACACCAAATTCGGCGCCAGCCTGCCCACCGGCGACTTCACCACTGCTCCTGAAATGACACCGGTTTTTGGCGAAGTCTTGGCGCGACAAGTGGCGCAAGTTCTGCAAATGACCGGCACAGATTCCGTTTTGGAATTCGGTGCCGGCACCGGCGCGCTCGCGGCATCTTTGATCCCCGCGCTACGAGAACTTGGCATCGACGTGAACTACCATATTCTGGAAGTTTCAGCCGATTTGGCAGAGCGCCAGGCGCAACGGCTCGCCCCCTGGGCCGGCTCAGTGCAATGGCTGAACACCCTGCCGACCGCCTTCAAAGGCTGTGTCGTCGCCAATGAAGTGCTAGACGCCATGCCTGCGGCCCTGTTTCGCTGGAATGAAACGGGTGAACTCATGGAACTCGGTGTGCTGGCGCGGCCCGGCGAAACCCCACCCTTTACCTGGGCGGAACGCCCCGCGGGGCCAGAGCTATCGGCCGCTGTCTCGCAGCGCATGCCCGCATTGCCCGGCTATCGTTCCGAAATCAACCTGCAAGCCGAAGCCTGGGTGCGCCAGTTGGGTAATTGGCTCGAAGCGGGTGCCGCCCTGCTGATCGACTACGGGTTTCCGCAGCGCGAGTACTACCACCCACAACGCCTCACTGGCACCCTGATGTGTCACTTTCGCCACCACAGCCACGACCAGGCGCTGGTGCTGGCAGGCATACAAGACATCACCGCCCACATAGATTTCACCGCCATGGCCGATGCCGCGCTTGAAGGCGGGCTGGATGTGCTCGGTTACACCAACCAGGCGCGCTTTCTGCTGAATGCCGGGCTGCCCGATCTGCTTCAAACCCGCATGGCCAGCCCAGAGGCCACGGACATGCAAGCCACGTTGTCTGCCGTACAAAAACTGGTCTCAGAAGCCGAAATGGGGGAACTCTTCAAGGTGTTGGCCGTAGGGCGTGGCGTGGAGCCGCCCCTAATCGGTTTTATGCGCGGCGACAAAAGAGATACGTTGTAGCAACTTAAGAAAACAATGCTTGCAGGGCCTGCAGCCGTGCTCCCCGCACCGCTGCAGGAATATTGCTGCGGTCTTCACACGTTCGCGCAATCGCCCCGGCATCAACGCTACACACTGCCTGCAACCGCGCATGCCAGGCGCTTTGATCGACCTCGCGCACGCATGCACAAGCCTGTAGAAGCTCTTTAAAACGTTGGGGCTTGCGCAGCACATCACAACGCTCCATTAAGCTCAAGGCTGTATCGGCGTCTTGCGCATCAAGGCCGGCCAGCATTTCGCGCAGCAACACTGCATGTGAAGCACACTCGGAAGGCGCACGTACGCGGCGGCTGAGCGCATCAGACTCCGGCGTCAATCGACATAGAATGGCGTAACGCGATGCCAAGGACAGGCCTTGACGATGCGCCTTGGCCAGCTCAATGCCGATTTCGTCCCCATACACCAGTTCGGGCATGACCCGCGCCAGCGCACCGCTCTGGCTCAACACTTCAAACATGCGGCCTGGCCGCTCTGTCATCAAACCTTTGGCGACTTCCTGCCAGACCCGTTCCGGCACCAGAGCGTCCACTTCGCCAGATTCCACCAAAAGGGCCGCCTGCTCCATCGTTTCGGGCGCCACCGTGAAAGTGGGAAAACGGGCGGCGAACCGCGCCAGCCGCAACAGCCGCACCGGATCTTCAGAAAACGCCGCGCCAACATGGCGCAGCACTCCAGCCTGAAGATCGGCCAACCCGCCACAGGGGTCAACCAGTGTGCCGTCCGCATGCCGGGCGATGGCATTTATGGTGAGGTCGCGACGCTGCAGGTCGTCTTCCAGCGTGACGTCGGTACCCGTATAAAAGGTAAACCCTTTGTAGCCGCGCCCGGATTTTCTTTCCGTGCGGGCCAGGGCGAATTCTTCCTTGGTGCGCGGATGCAGGAATACCGGAAAGTCGCCCCCAACGGGAATGAAGCCACGTGCTTCCATTTCAGCAGGCGTCGCACCCACCACCACCCAGTCGCGATCGCCTGCAGGCTGCTGCAGCAAGGCGTCACGCACGGCGCCGCCCACCACATAGGCCTGCAGGCCGTCTATTGCAGGATCAATACGGCTCAAGGCAAGGCCACTTTGCGGTTTTCGGCGGGTGCCACCGTGCCCAGCCTTTCTTTCAGTGAATGCGGCTGCCCCGTAAACAACGTGGCGTAGTAAATGGCGTTAGACATCACGTTTTTGACGTAAATACGGGTTTCAGTGAACGGGATCGTTTCTGCAAAGATAGCGCCTTCAACCGGTGCCGCCAGTTTGGAGCGCCACTGCACCGGGCGCCTGGGCCCGGCGTTGTAGCCTGCGGTGGCTAACACTTCGGAGCCATTCAGATCACTCAGCACCATGCGCAGGTAGTTGGTGCCCAAAATTGTATTCACTTCGAAATCATTGACTTTGGAAGGGTGGAAGTCCTTCATGCCGATCTTACGCGCCACCCACTTCGCTGTGGCCGGCATGAGCTGCATCAGCCCCGACGCTCCTACGCGGGACCGCGCATCGGTAATAAAGCGGGACTCCTGCCGTATCACCCCATAAACCCAGGCTGGGTCCAGGCTGATTTCGTTGGCTTTTGCCGATACCTGCCCCGCAAACGGCGCGATAAAGCGTTGAGAAAGGTCGATTTCCTTTTCGGTACGCAATGATGTGTTCACGACACGATCGTAAATATGCTTTTCGCGCGCTAACTCAGACGCCGCCAGTAATTGCCGGTCATCCATGCCACGCAGGCTGAAGTTCCATTCCGGCACGGCTTCCGGACGCCAGCCCAGCTCAAACAAGGCGATGGCTCGCTGCAGCCCTGCGTGGTTGCGCGCGGCGGCCAGCTCTGCTGAGGTTACCGGAGCAGGCTTGGGGGGCAAGGGCTGAATCTGACCCAGTTCTTCACTGGCCAGCAGGCCGTAAAAGCTGAGGTCGTGCGCAATGCTGCGGTAGTGGTCGGTCGCCGCCTGCTCATTACCCAGGGCACTTAAGGCCCTCGCATACCAATACACCCACACTGGCTCAGCCGCCTGGCGTGCCGACATACGACGTATCGCCTTGGCAACCTGATCCCAGGCTATGGCCGGCTGACGCAACTCGGCCCGCACCTGCCAGGCATGGTTGTAGTCGGTCATGCGGAAATTGCCCGATTTGCGATACCAGCGGGCGGCGTCTAGCTCCACGTTCAATGCCGCCACCAGGCCAAACTGGCTCCACACCCATTCCATATAAGGCTTGGGCAGGGCATCTTGCCAGTTTTTCTCAACCCAGCCCGCGTTTTCCACCCGCTGTGGGCCGTAGGCCAGGCGCGATAAAGCGATAGCGGTAAGTTCCATGCTCGCCGGGTTGCGCGCCGGCTTGGAATTGTTCTGCAACCATTTGCGCGGGTCGTCCATAATGGCCGAGTAATCGCGCATTTGTGCGCCATCAAACATAATGGCCGCCAGCCGGCGCGAATTGCCATGGCGATTGGTTTCCAACGACGCCCGCAACATGCCTTGCAGATCCGACCAGCCCATCACACGGCGCTCGTAGAACTGGTCTAGCATAGACCAACACGCAGCATTGGGCTCGAAAGCGTCAACCGCGTCGCTTGGCCGAACTTTGCGCCCGCTCATGTGTTCGGCCATCAGCACTGTGCAGCGCGAGGCAGCGTTCTCAACCACAACGGGCGCCAGTTCCAACACCTGCTGATAGCCTCCCGCACGCCCGGCGGCTATCAGCCATTCCCTTTTCAGGCGATCAGCCAGATAGGCGTCCTGGTTGCGTTCGAAAAACTCTTGGATTTCTTGTTCGGGAATGGGTTGGGACGGCGTTTGCAAGGCCTGGCTAAGGGCCCAATAGCGGACATACGAGCCCAGCACAGGATCGCGATCGGCTTGTGGGATGAAAGAGCGCAGGCGATCCCATTGTTTCGCCTGCATGGCCGCTCTTGCCTGAATGACCGCTTCACGAGCTTCGGGTGGCACGATAAGGCGTACAGGTTCGGGTTCGGGCGCTGGCGTTTTCACCACCAACGAGGCATCAGCAACCAGCGTCTGGCGCAGATCCACTTCCTGTATAGCCTCGCTCAGCTGCGCCTTGGGCTCGGCGCTAGAACCTGAACACCCCGCCAAAACCAGCAGGCAGGCAGAAAGAGCCAGCCCCAACTTGCGTGATATGGTGTATCCCTGCCGGGCTGCTGTTGTTTGCCGGTACATTGGGCTATTGGCTATCATCTTACGTCCTTCCTACCTGACACCGCCATGAACGAGAACAAAGAGAATAACGCAGTCGAGCTGCGTAAGCGACTCAAAACACTGCGGGCTGCGCAGAACCCACTCGACAGCAATCGCGGCGGGTTGTTAATTCGTGGCCGCCTGTATACCTGGCTGGCCACCAATGCCACCCGCCTGCGTGAAGAGGGCAGGCCTGTACCCAAGAACATCGCCGCTTTCTGGTCCATGCCGGAAGAGCCGCAGTTAGCTGCCCTGCTGCGCCAATGGGTGGAAGAAGACGGTTATCAGGTATCGCTGCCTGTGGTAGCGGCCGCCGACGCCCCGTTGGAATTCCATAATTGGGCGCCTGACGCGCCCATGCGCGATGGTGCCTACGGCATACAAGAGCCTGTCAGCGGCCCCGCACCCAAGCCCGACATTATTCTGGTGCCCACCCTTGGCTATACCCGGGCCGGCGACCGCGTCGGTTACGGTGGCGGCTACTATGATCGCACACTGGCGGCCCTGAAGGAATCGGGGCATTCTTTTGTGACCATTGGTATTGCTTGGGCAACCGGAGACCTCAGTGGCACAAACTACCAGCCTCAGCCACACGACGTAAGGCTGGATGGCATTCTGACAGACAAAGGCTGGGCCGTGCCGGCGCCAGAACTTTAAAGCCCCGATTACCCGGGCGGCAGCACTGCTGCCACAGGGAAGCGAAACGGCAGCAGCGCCGCTGGGGCCGCCCGACACCAAAATGCGGGCAGCCCTCTGGCTTTAGCCTACGTTCAGCTTATCCCACACCGCCAAGGTGGCTTCAGCATTATTGAGGGTGTAGAAATGCAGGCCCGGCGCACCCTGATCCAACAGGCGCTGCGATAAGTCCGCTACGAAATCCGCACCAAACGCGCGCAAAGACGCGCGATCTTCGCCGAAATCCATCAAACGCCATTCCAGCCAGCGCGGGATTTCCGCCCCACACATCTTGGAAAAGCGCGCCAGCTGCTTGTGGTTGGTGATCGGCATGATGCCCGGCACGATGGGGATGTCTACTCCGCGCGCCCTTACCCGATCGACAAAATCGAAATAAGAGTCGGCATTGAAGAAGTACTGGGTAATCGCCCCATTCGCCCCCGCCTCCACCTTGCCCACAAAGTGATCAAGATCTTTGGCCGCGCCGGCAGCCTGGGGGTGAACTTCGGGGTAGGCCGCCACTTCGATGTGGAACCAATCGCCGCTGTGCTCACGAATCAGGCTGACGAGCTCATTGGCATAATGGACTTCGCCGGGGTAACGGCCCATGCCCGAAGGCAGGTCGCCACGCAGTGCCACAATGCGGCGGATACCCTGAGCGCGATAGCCGTCCAGGATTTCCAGCAGCTCAGCACGGCTTGAACCAATACAAGAAAGGTGAGGCGCGGTATCCATGCCCAATGACTGCATCAGCTCGACGGTGTCGGCTGTGCCACTGCGGGTGGAACCCCCTGCGCCATAGGTGACGCTGACATAGGCAGGCCGGCGCGCCACCAGCTCGCGCGCAGCCTGGGCAAGCTTGTCGCGTGCGGCTTCTTCACGCGGAGGAAAAAACTCCAGACTTATTGTTTTTCCACCGCTCATTGCACCAACAACCTTGAAAGCAGCCCGGAAATCAGGCTATAGACAATGGCGCCTGCAAGCGCCCACCAGAAACCGGCCACCTGAAAACCCTTCAGGATAGAACCAGCGAACCAGAACACCAGCGCATTAAGCACCAACAGAAACAGGCCCAGCGTCACAACCGTAATCGGCAAAGTCAACAGCACCAGCACGGGCTTGACCAGGGTGTTTAACAGCCCCAGCACCAGCGCGGCAATCAAAGCGGCGCCAAACGACGCCACCGTGATGCCTGGCAACAGATACGCGACGATCAGCAGGGCGACGGCGTTAAGTATCCAGACAAGCAATAAAGTCATGGCAACCTCAATAGCGGTAGTGGTCGGGCTTGTAAGGGCCTTCGACCGGCACGTTGATGTAGTCGGCCTGATCCTGACGCAGTTCAGTCAGTTGTACACCCAGTTTTTTCAGGTGCAGGCGCGCCACTTTTTCATCCAGATGCTTGGGCAAAACGTATACCTGACCGCGCTTGTAGTGATCGCCGCGTGTGAACAGCTCGATCTGCGCAATGGTCTGGTTGGTGAAAGAAGCCGACATCACAAAAGATGGGTGGCCTGTGGCGCAGCCCAGGTTCACCAGCCGGCCCTGGGCCAACAGGATGATGCGCTTGCCATCGGGGAAAATGACATGATCGACCTGGGGCTTGATCTCTTCCCATTGCAGATCCTCAATGCCCGCCACGTCGATTTCATTATCGAAGTGACCGATATTGCAGACGATGGCCTGATCTTTCATGCGCTCCATGTGCTCGCGGGTAATGACATGGTAGTTGCCGGTGGCGGTCACGAAGATGTCGGCTTTGTCGGCGGCTTCTTCCATGGTGACCACGCGATAGCCTTCCATCGATGCTTGCAGGGCGCAGATCGGGTCGATTTCGGTAACCCACACTTGGGCACGCAAGGCGGCCAGCGCTTGAGCGCAACCCTTACCGACATCACCAAAGCCCACGACAACAGCAATCTTGCCAGCCACCATGACGTCGGTCGCACGCTTAATGCCATCGACCAGGGATTCGCGGCAGCCGTACAGGTTGTCGAACTTGGATTTCGTGACGGAGTCGTTAACGTTGATGGCAGGGAAAGCCAGCTCGCCCTTCTTGGACATCTGATACAGGCGGTTCACGCCCGTCGTGGTTTCTTCCGTCACGCCTTTGATTTGCGCCAAACGGGTGGAATACCAGTCGGGCGAAGTCGCCAGACGAGCGCGGATAGAAGCAAACAGTACACGCTCTTCTTCGCTGCCCGGGTTATCCAACACGGAAAGGTCTTTTTCGGCGCGCGCGCCCAGGTGCAGCAACAGCGTGGCATCGCCGCCGTCATCGAGAATCATATTGGCCTGCTCTTCGCCCGGCCAGTTGAAAATTTCGTGGGTGTACTGCCAGTAGTCTTCCAGTGTTTCGCCCTTGATAGCGAATACCGGCGTGCCCCCTGCTGCAATCGCTGCCGCAGCGTGGTCTTGCGTGGAGAAAATATTGCACGATGCCCAGCGAACGTCTGCGCCCAGGGCTTTGAGCGTTTCGATCAGCACGGCGGTCTGGATCGTCATGTGCAGGCTGCCGGCGATGCGCGCGCCCTTCAAAGGTTGGGCGGCGGCGTATTCTTCGCGCACAGCCATCAGGCCGGGCATTTCGGTTTCCGCGATAGCGATCTCGCGACGCCCCCAATCAGCCAGGGAGAGATCGGCAATTTTGTAATCGGAGAAATTCGTGTCAGCAACAGAGTTCATGATGTTCAATCCAAAATGAACCCGTGACGGAGGAAGCAGGATGCGGTGTGCTCATCTTCCCCGTAAACGGGTGAGGATGAGCGCCGTTGAAACTGTGGAGAGAGATTCCCGAGCCTAGCGGTGTGGCCACCGTTGCAGCGCCCCTCGGGAATTCCCTTATTTTAACGTATTAGGCCGCTTGCTTCAGCACTTGCACTTTGTCCACGGCTTCCCAACTGAACTCGGGCTCCGAACGCCCAAAGTGGCCGTAGGCCGCCGTCTTGGTGTAGATGGGGCGCAGCAGGTCGAGCATTTCGATAATGCCCCGTGGGCGCAGATCGAAGTTTTCACGCACCAGTCGGGCGATTTGCTCGTCGGGAATGACGCCCGTGCCTTCGGTGTATACCGTGATATTGATCGGCTCAGCCACACCAATCGCATAGCTGAGCTGTACCTGGCACTGACGCGCCAGCCCGGCAGCCACTATGTTCTTAGCCACATAGCGGGCTGCGTAAGCGGCGGAACGGTCGACCTTGGAAGGGTCTTTGCCCGAGAACGCGCCACCGCCGTGCGAGCAGGCGCCGCCATAGGTATCGACGATAATTTTGCGCCCGGTCAGGCCGCAATCCCCTTGCGGGCCACCGATAATAAATACACCCGTGGGGTTGACCAGGAAGCGGGTGTTGGAGGTCAGCAGGCCTTCGGGAATAACAGGCTTGATGATTTCCTCGATGACGGCTTCGTGAATATCGCTCTGGGAAATATCCGGGGCATGCTGCGTGGACAGCACAACGGTGTCGATTTCGACGGGGCGGCCATCCACATAGCGGAAGGTGACCTGAGATTTGGCGTCGGGGCGCAGCCAGGGCAGGCGGCCGTCCTTACGCAACTCGCTCTGGCGCTGCACCAGACGGTGGGCATACCAGATGGGTGCAGGCATGAGATCGGGGGTTTCGTCGCAAGCGTAGCCGAACATCAGGCCCTGGTCGCCCGCCCCCTGGTTAAGCAGCTCTTCGGGGCTGCGATCCACGCCCCTGGCAATGTCAGGCGACTGTTTGTCGTAGGCCACCAGCACGGCGCAGCCTTTGTAGTCGATGCCGAATTCGGTGTTGTCGTAGCCGATGCGCTTGATGGTATCGCGCGCCACCTGAATGTAATCAACATTTGCCGTGGTGGTGATTTCACCCGCCATCACGACCAAGCCGGTGTTGCACAGCGTTTCGGCAGCGACACGTGCATTGGGATCTTCGGTGAAGATTGCATCAAGGACGGCGTCTGAGATTTGATCGGCAACCTTGTCGGGATGGCCTTCTGAGACGGATTCAGATGTGAAGAGATAATCGTTGGTTTTTGCCACAGGGAGTTTCCTGCAAAGAGGTGCCGGGATGAAACCGGCACAGATTGGTCGGTTGCGTTGCACCTCTCCGACCTGCAGGACGGAACATTCTTGGCGCGACGCTTTAGCGGTTTGTTTCGTACCCTGTAAGGGCACCATCGCTCCGCAAGTTGTCGGTTAACTCAGCGATAGACGGCATTTTAAGCGAAAATAGATATTTTCCACCACTCACCACACACGCAACAGGGTTTCGCATACATGGTATTGGCGCTGATCCGGGTGCTGGCCAAGCTGCCGCTTCCGGTGCTTCATGGCTTAGGCCGCTTTCTGGGCCGCTGTATTTACGCTTTTCCCGGTCGCTATCGCGAACGGCTGCGCAGCAATGCGAGCCAAGCGGGTTATACCGATGCAGCCTTCGCACGGCGGGCCGCTGCTGAAACCGGAGCGATGATTCTCGAAACCCCAAAAATCTGGCTGGATACGGCTCAATGTCTGGAACGCGTATCCAGCCATGAAGAACATGTGGTTCAAGAAGCTCTGGCCGAAGGGCGCGGCATTCTGTATCTCACCCCTCATCTGGGCTGCTTCGAGATCACAGCGCGCCACTTGGTGCGCTATGGGCCGCTCACCGTGATGTACCGCCCGCCCCGCTATGCCGCGCTGGAACCGGCCATGGAACACGCCCGCAACATGCCGGGGTTGCGCGCCGTGCCGGCCACGATGCAAGGGGTGCGCGAATTCGTGCGGGCGCTCAAACGCGATGAAGCCGTTGGCATGCTGCCCGACCAGGTTCCGGGCAGCGGCGACGGCGTCTGGGCGCCTTTTTTCGGGCGCCCGGCGCTTACCATGACTTTGGCGGGTAAACTGGCCCGCCAGACCGGTGTCGCCGTTATCATGCTGGCCGGTGAGCGCCTGCCTCGCGGCCAGGGCTGGCGCATGCATTATCTGCGCTTGCCGGAACCCCTGCCAGCCGAGCCCGAAGCGCTTGCCAAGCTGATCAACACCAGCATGGAATCCTTGATTCAACGGTTTCCAGAACAATATCTGTGGAGCTACAACCGCTACAAAATACCGTCTGACGCCCCCCCGCTGCCAGACTCCTTCACATGAATGAAAAAAAGCTTTCCCTGCTGCGGGCGCTATTTTCCTATTTCGGGCGCAGCAGCTTTGTTGTCCGCCGCCGTTGGGCGCGTACCCTGGGCTGGCTGGCACCGCGCTTGATGCGCTCGCGCGCGCGCATTGTCCGCACGAATCTCAGGCTGGCCTTCCCCGACACCCCCGCCACCGAACGCGAACGCTGGCTGCAGCGCCATTTCCACCTGCTTGCTCAGTCTGTCGTCGACCGCGGACTGTGCTGGTTCGGCCCGCCCGAAGACATTTTCGACAGTGTGCCCATTGAGGGGCTGGAACATCTGGATGCCCTGCTGCAAGCCAAGCGCCGCATCATTTTGCTGGCGCCGCACTTCATCGGGCTGGACGCTTCCGCCACCCGGCTGACGCTGTTCCTGAAAGAATCCGCCACCATGTACACGCGCCAGAGCGACCCGGCGGTAGACCAGCTGGTTAGCGAAGGGCGGGGCCGCTTCAACACCGTGCATCTGGTCAGCCGTCACGATGGGGTGCGCGGCCTGATCCGCCAATTGCGCAAAGGCGTACCCATCTACTACCTTCCAGACATGGATTGGGGCTTGAGTGGCGCCGCATTTGTGTCGTTCTTCAATGTGCCTGCCGCCACCCTGCTCACCACCGCTCAGATCGCCCGCAATTTCGATGCCGCCGTCGTTCCCATCATGAGCCGCCTGGATGCTGACACCGGCCGTTATCACGTCACCGTGATGCCACCCCTTGAGGACTTCCCGGGAGACGACAGCCTGGAAGAAGCTACCGCACGCGTTAACCGCCTGATCGAGGATTGGGTGCGGCCAGACCCAGCGCAGTATTACTGGGTGCATCGCCGTTACAAAACCCGCCCCGAGGGGGAGGCCCGGATCTACTGACCCCTACCCCGCCCTACCTTGCGCTTCGTATAATGCCTGGCGTGATATGGGCCTTCCTGAACAGGCCCCGGCCGATCTACCCTCATGAAGGATCACAATCCATGACCCGCCAGACGCCTACTCCTGAGGACGTCGCCCTCTTTCTTCAAGCGAACCCGGACTTCTTCCAGGATCACGCCCAGGTCTTCGCTGAGCTGCGTGTTCCTCACCCCCACGAAACGCGCGCCATCTCTCTGGGAGAACGGCAGATCCTGACCTTGCGCAGCCGTTGCAAAGAACTCGAATGGAAGCTCGCCGGCCTGCTCCACAATGCCAGCGGCAACGAGCGCATCAGCCAGCAACTTATGCAATGGTGCTGCGAAATGCTGGCAGAGAACGACCCACAAGCCATTCCCGCACTCATCGTCGAGCGGCTGCAAAACATTTTCGAGCTGCCTGCCGTCGTTCTGCGCCTGTGGGACAAAGAAGGCCCGAATCCCTACGTTCAAGATGTCGGCGATGCAGTCAAACACTATGCCAGTGCCCTGACCACACCTTATTGCGGCCCCGCAGCCGACAGCCCCGCAACCGAGTGGCTGGACGCCTCAACACAGTCACTGGCCTGCATCGCTCTGCGCCCGGAAGGCGGTATTAACGCCTTTGGCATGCTGGTACTGGGCGCAGAAGATGCCGGCCGCTTCACCAGCGACATGGGCACCGACTTTCTTGCCACCATAGGCAGGCTGGCTTCAGCAAGCCTGCAGCGCCTGCCCGATCAAGTGGCGGCCGATCTGGCCTGAACATGAGCGCGCTGCCACAGCCCATGGAACAATGGCTGGATCTCCTTGGCAGCCAAAGACGCTATTCGCCCCACACTCTGGCCGGCTATCGTCGCGACCTTCTGTTGCTTTGCAGCACCACGGGCGGCCGCCCCCTGGAACATCTTGCGCAGGGCCATATACGCCAGGCCGTAGCCAAGTTGCACGCCACAGGCCACCACCCCCGCAGCCTGGCGCGCATGCTGTCGGCCTGGCGCGGCTTCTACGCCTGGTGGGCGCCACGCATCGGGCTGGCGGCCAACCCCGTAACAGGCGTGCGGGCACCTAAGGCGGCCCGATCTTTGCCCAAAGCCCTATCCGTCGACCAGACCCAATCGCTGCTTGATCGCAGCGGCATGCCGGCCCCCGCCAATGCCGTGCAGTGGCGTGACCAAGCCATGTTTGAGGTGCTGTATTCCAGCGGCTTGCGCCTGTCTGAACTCGTCAGCCTCGACGTGCGTCACACCCGTCAGCCCGGCTACGAATCACAAAGCTGGCTCGACCTGGAAAATGGTGAAGCCATCGTGCTGGGAAAGGGTAATAAAACACGTAGCGCCCCACTGGGGCGCAAAGCGATCGAAGCCCTGAAGCAATGGCTGGCGCTGCGCAGCGAACTCAAACGCAGCCCGCCTGTCGACGCCGATTCCGAAGCAGCCCTGTTCTTGGGTGTGCGCGGCGCAAGGATTTCGCCCCGGGTCGTACAGAAACAACTGGCTGACCTGGCCGTCAAAGCGGGCTTACCCGTGCATGTTCACCCGCACAGCCTGCGGCATAGCTTCGCCAGCCACCTGCTGCAATCCGCGCAAGACCTTCGCGCGGTGCAAGAGCTGCTGGGCCATGCCAACATTTCCACAACTCAGATCTATACGCGGCTTGATTTTCAGCACCTGGCCCAAGCTTACGACCAGGCCCACCCGCGGGCCGGACGCAAGCCGGAATCGTAAACCTCCCGTTTACGCTTTACTTACTGATTCTGCAGGCTGCGTTTAAGCACATATACCAAGCGCCCGGCATTCCAGCTGAACATGCCCAAATAACTCGCGGCGGGTTCATCGGCAGGACCCAAGGCGTCGGAATACAGCGTGCCGCCCATAATGGCGCCACTTTCTCGGGCAATCTGTTGCGCCATAACCGGGCTGCTCATATTCTCAATGAACACCGCGCCCACCTGGGCTTCGCGGGCTAATTTCACGATACGCGCAACATCGCGCGCTGATGGTTCCGCCTGACTGGAAAACCCCGCAACGGGAATAAACTCAATCCCGTAGGCGTCACCGAAGTAACCGAAAGCATCATGCGAGGAAATAACGCGGCGATTCTCGGGAGGAATCGCCGCAAGGGCTGCGCGGATCTCGCTGTCCAAAGCCTTCATGCGCGCCACATACCCAGCGGCCCGAGTTTCGTAATAACTGGCATTGCGAGGATCCGCCTTGGCCAGACCCGCAGCGATGTTCCGTGCGTAAATCATGCCATTCGCGAGATCCTGCCAAGCATGCGGGTCGGCATCACCGGCGGAATGCCCGTGTGTGTCGTGGCCATCCTCCTCGTCGTGATCATGCCCATGAGCCCCGCTCAAATAACGTACCGTCACGCCCTCACTGGCCACCACACGCTGGCCCTCAAACCCCACCGCCTGGGTCAGGCGAGGCAGCCACGTTTCAAAATCCAGCCCGTTGAGCACCAGCACCTTGGCTTCCTGCAATGCCTTGACATCGTGCGGGGTCGGCTCAAAACCATGAGTATCGGTATTCGACCCCACAATCGTGGTCACGGCCACGCGCTCGCCGCCGATTTCCTTCACCATGTCGCCGAGTATCGAGAACGTCGCCACCACCGGCAGGGGGTCACGAGACATGGCTCGCGCCGACCATGCTCCCAGGGCCACGGTTCCCACCGCCATGCCCAGCCATCTGCGACGACGCTTGGAATGAGGATAGGGTGAGAGAAACTTTTTCAAAGACATCAGTCTTGCTCCGAAATTCGGGATAGCCGCAGGCTGCGGGCGCGTGCTTGTCGGGCTACCTGCCATAAGCCCCCTTGCACGCCGAAAACAACAGATATGAAATACACAACGCCGGCAGACAAGATGATTGCCGGTGAAGCCGGAACATTGCCGTAATACGAAAACAACAGCCCTGCATACGATGCCGCCACTCCTCCCAGAGCGGCCAGAGCCATCTGGCCGATTGCCGTAACGGCCCAGAAACGAGCAGAAGCGGCAGGCAGCATCATGATACCGACCACCATCAGCGTTCCCAGCACCTGAAAGCCTGCCACCAGCGTCATGACCAATAGCAATAGGAACACCCCATGCACAACCGGCCCCATGCGACTCTCATTGCGCAAAAACAATGGGTCAACACACTCAATCACCAGAAGCCGGAAAATAGCGGCTAAGGCCAGCAGCGTAATGCTTGATGTGACCGACACCAGTAACAAAGCGCTATCGTCTAAGCCCAATACGGTGCCGAACAGCACATGCATCAGCTCGGTATTACCGCCACGCAAGGAGATCAACAGCACGCCCACACCGAGCGACACCAAATAAAACGCGGCAAAGCTGGCATCTTCCCGCTGCGGCGTCAGGCGCGACACGGCGGCAGCCAACAGCGCCACAACCACACCCGTGACCATGCCGCCGATGGTCATGGCAGTAAGCGACAGGCCCGCTGTCAGAAACCCGACTGCCACGCCCGGCAAAATAGCATGCGCCATGGCGTCGCCCATCAAACTCATGCGTCGCAGAATCAGAAACACCCCTAAAGGCCCGGCCGCCAGCGCCAGCGCCATAGAGCCGGCCAACGCGCGGCGCATGAAGCCGAACTCCCAAAAGGGTAGATACAGCATATCTATGACGCTCACAGATAATCTCCTGCACAGAGGTGACGCGCAAGGTGAAGGTTTTCAGGCGTCAACACTTTGGCGGTTTCCCCCCAACCTACGCCTTGGCCAGCCAAAAGCAAGGTCTGAGGAAAATGCCGGCGCACAAGATCCAGGTCGTGCAGCACCACGATGACGGTTTTCCCGCTGCCATTCCATTCCAGCAACAATCTCATGAGATCTTCTGTTGTCGCTCGGTCAACCGCGGAAAAAGGCTCGTCCAGCATATAGATATCGGCATCATGCAGCATCAGGCGGGCGAACAAGGCTCGCTGCAACTGCCCGCCAGACAAGGTAGCCAGGGGGCGACGCCCGAAATCGGCCAGTCCGACCGCATGTAGCGCCGCATCCAACCGATCGTGTTCAGCGGCGCCAAAGCCACGCCACGGCCCGACCCGACGCCAGGCGCCCATGGCCACGAAATCTCGTGCGTTAATGGGGAAGCTGCGATCAAAATCCCCCTGCTGCGGCATGAAGGCGGGAGATTGCTCGCCCCCGCCTGCCAGGCGAATATGCCCCGCCTGCGGGCTGACCCAACCCATAATGCCCCGCAACAAGGTAGATTTCCCCGCCCCATTGGGGCCGACCACGGCGGTGAGCGAACCTTTGTCGAACCGGCCGCTCAAATCCCTTACGGCCATTTTGTCGCGCCACCCCAGGCAGACCTCTTCCAGTTCAATAGCCGGGGCAGGCGTAGTAGCGGCTGAACTAGCAGCCATCACAGCCATCCCAAGGCCCACGCCGTGCCCAACCAGATCAGCGCCACCGGCACCAGCGCAACAGCCATGCGTACTCCACAGGATGCAAGCAGGAGAGACCCCCTCCTGTCAGTACTACGGGGATTGGAAAGCGGGACGATGGGTGTCATGGCTGAAAAGGGGAAACCTCAGAGTTCGTTATGTTATAACATCTCGCAGGTAGTGAACAGTCCGAGGTCGATCATGAACGCCCCATCCTCGTGCGCAGCCGATCAGGTAACCAAACAACTGGACCTCGCGCACGCCTTATGCGAATCGCGTGGCCGGCGCCTGACGCCCATACGGCGCCGCGTGCTGGAAATCCTGTTGCAACAGGGGCGCAGCGTCAAGGCATACGAATTGCTTGAGCTGATTCGCGATGATCAAGCAGCCGCCGCACCGCCCACCGTTTATCGGGCATTGGATTTTCTCGTGGAAGAGGGCCTGGTGCATCGTCTGGATGCCATCAATGCCTGGGCGGCGTGCCACGATGTGGGGGGCGACCCCCACGACCTGCTCGTAGTCTGTACCCGCTGCGGCTCCGTGGCGGAGCTCAGCGACCCTGCCCTGACGCAAAGCCTGGCTGACAAAGTCGCCGGAGCCGGCTTTCGGCTCTCTGGCCACGAAACAGAGTTACGCGGACTTTGCAGGGCCTGCGGAGATGTTTGCCCTAAGTCGTCCTCTGTGATGTAATCGCAGACTAAATTTTACCCGGTCCCAGGCCGGTAAACCTTGAGAGACCAAGCATGAGCCAAGCCGAACGCGCTGGAAAATCACGCCTCCAGGATATGGTGCCTGTCACCATACTGACCGGCTTTCTTGGCGCCGGAAAAACGACGCTGTTAAAGCGCATACTCAGCGAATACCACGGTAAGCGCATTGCCGTCATTGAAAATGAGTTCGGCCCGGAGAGCATCGATAACGACCTGCTCGTACAAGACACCGACGAAGAAATCGTTGAGCTCAGTAACGGCTGCGTCTGCTGCACCGTGCGTGGCGACCTCATGCGCACGCTCAACGAGCTACGTCAGCGCCGACAGGCGGGCGAGCTGAATTTCGAACGCGTCATTATCGAAACCACCGGCATGGCCAACCCCGGCCCTGTCTGCCAAACGTTCTTCATGGACGACGAGATCGCCGACTACTACAAGCTCGATGCCGTCGTCACTGTAGTAGATGCCAAACACGGCATGGACAGCCTGAACAATCAGGAAGAAGCTCAGAAGCAAGTGGGTTTCGCAGATCGCATCCTGGTCTCCAAAAAGGATCTCGTCAACGAAGACGAATACCAGGCGCTGCGCGCCCGGCTGCTGCGCATCAATCCGCGCGCGCCGATCACGCCCGTGCATTTCGGCGAAACCGACTTGAAGCAACTGCTAGACATCAGCGGCTTCAACCTGAACACCATTCTGGATATCGACCCAGAATTCCTTGCTGAAGAACATCCGGACGCAGCCCACGCGCATCACCATCACGACCATGATGGCGAATGCGGCGAACACTGCGGCCACCACGATCACGCTCATCATCACCACCCGGCCCACCAGGACGAAATCGGTGCTTTCGTGTTCCGATCCAACCGGGCATTCGACCCGGAACGCCTGGAAGAATTCCTTGGCGGCATTGTGCAGGTTTACGGGCCTGACTTGCTGCGCTACAAAGGCATTCTTTTCATCAAGGGCTTCAATCGCCGCATGCTGTTCCAGGGCGTTCACATGATGATGGGTGCCGAGCCCGGAAAACCGTGGCTTTCGGGTGAAAAGCCTAATACCAAAATGGTATTCATAGGACGTAAACTGCCCCAAGAGATTTTTACGAAGGGCCTGGAACAGTGTCTGGTTTGAGCTTGCATTCGCGCACAAAACCATTCGCGCGCAGCTCCCTGACTCATACTAGAAAGAGGATGCAACATGGTTAGCAAAACAGCCAACACCGCGACTTCGGAACAACTTCCGACAGAAGAAGAGCTCCTGGCCATGCCGGAGTCCGATTACATGAATCCGGCCCAGCTTGCCTTCTTTCGCAATCGCCTGAAAGAACTCGAGCAGGAAATCCTCAATAACGCCGGGGCCACCACCGAGAACCTGCGTGAAACGCAGTTCGTCCCCGACCCGGCCGATCGCGCCACCATCGAGGAAGAACACGCGCTCGAACTTCGCACCCGCGACCGCGAGCGCAAGTTGCTCAAGAAGGTGCAACAAGCCATCGCCAGCATTGATTCCGGCGAATATGGCTGGTGTGAAGAAACTGGCGAACCCATCGGCATCGCACGGTTGCTGGCTCGCCCCACCGCCACGCTGTCCCTTGAAGCGCAAGAACGGCGCGAAATGCGCCAGAAGCTCTACGGCGACTAATCCTCCATTCAACGGGTCGCACCTGAATGCGGCCCGTTTTCTCTTTTCGCCTCTTCACTTGAAAATGAAGCCGGCGCCCCCATGTGAAGATTTCAACAGGAAGATTCCATGGAACAATTTCACGCAACCACCATTCTGTGCGTTCGCCGTGGCGATCAAGTCGCCCTGGGCGGCGACGGGCAAGTCACGCTCGGCAACATCGTCATCAAAGGTACTGCCCGCAAAATCCGCAGGCTTTATCAGGACCGCATCCTGGCAGGCTTTGCTGGCGCCACGGCTGACGCTTTCACTCTTCAGGAACGTTTTGAAGCGAAGCTCGAAAAGCATCAAGGCAACTTGATGCGCGCTGCCGTAGAGCTGACCAAGGACTGGCGTACAGATCGCGTCCTGCGCCGCCTTGAGGCCATGCTAATTGTGGCCGACAAAGACCACACCCTGGTGCTGACCGGCAACGGCGACGTTCTTGAACCTGAAAACGGGATTGCCGCTATCGGCTCCGGCGGCGCGTACGCGCAATCCGCCGCGCTGGCCTTGCTGCAAAATACCGAGCTCTCGCCCGAAGAAATCGTACGCAAGTCCCTGGCCATTGCCGGCGACCTTTGCATCTACACCAACCAGAACCACGTCGTCGAAATTTTGTAACGCCCGGCGCCGGTTTGCCAGATTCTCTTATTGCCATGTCCGCCATCAACATGACTCCCGGAGAGATCGTCTCCGAGCTCGACAAGCATATTGTCGGGCAGCAACAAGCCAAACGCTCCGTGGCCGTCGCGCTACGCAACCGCTGGCGCCGCCAGCAGGTGCCAGAGCCCTTACGCCACGAAATCGTTCCCAAGAACATTCTCATGATCGGGCCCACCGGCGTGGGTAAGACAGAAATCGCCCGCCGCTTGGCCAAGCTCGCCAACGCGCCTTTCATCAAAGTCGAAGCTACCAAGTTCACTGAAGTCGGCTACGTGGGCCGCGATGTCGAAACCATTGTCCGCGACCTTGTCGATGCCTCGGTTAAGCTCACCCGCGAAGTTGCCATGCGACGTGTGCGCACTCAGGCCGAAGACGCTGCCGAAGACCGCATCCTTGATGTCTTGGTTCCCCCTTCCCGCAATGCCCAGGGTGAACCAGAGCGCGAGGAAAACAGCGCACGCCAAGTGTTTCGCAAGCGGCTGCGCGAAGGCAAGATCGACGACATGCAGGTCGAAATCGAAGTCGCGCAAGTCATGCCCCATATGGAAATCATGGCGCCTCCCGGCATGGAGGAAATGACCGAGCAGCTGCGCAACATGTTCGCCGGCCTGGGGCAGGACAAAAAGAAACAACGCAAGATGTCGGTGAAAGAGGCATTCAAGCTGCTCACCGAGGAAGAGGCCGCCAAGCGCATCAACGAAGAGGAACTGCGTGCAGACGCTATCGCCAATGCCGAACAGAACGGCATTGTCTTCCTGGATGAAATCGACAAAATCGCCACCCGCCAAGAGCACAGCGGCGGCGATGTTTCCCGTCAGGGCGTGCAGCGCGACCTGCTGCCCCTGGTTGAAGGCACGACAGTCAACACTAAGTATGGCGTTGTGCGCACCGACCACATCCTGTTTATTGCGTCAGGCGCCTTCCATTTGTCGCGGCCTTCAGACCTTATCCCCGAACTGCAAGGGCGCTTTCCGATCCGGGTTGAACTCGATTCCCTGACTGCCGACGATTTTGTCCGTATTCTGTGCGAAACCGACGCCTCACTGACCAAGCAGTACCATGCCCTGCTGGCTACCGAAAATGTCTTCCTGGACTTTACCGAGGACGGCATCCGCCGCCTTGCAGAGCTGGCATTCTCGGTGAATGAGCGCACTGAAAACATCGGCGCACGGCGCCTGTATACCGTGATGGAAAAGCTGCTTGAAGACCTGGCATTCAACGCCACCGCCCACGAAGGAGGCACGGTGAAAATCGATGCAGCCTACGTGGAAGATAAGCTCAAGGAAACCGCTGCCAGCGAAGACCTTGCACGGTACGTTTTATAAGCTTTATTTGGAAATTTTCACCACAACATATTGCCCGTCCACGCGGCGGGCGATAAAAGTAATTTTGTCGCCGGGTTTTAAGCCGGTAAGCAATGCCTGGTCTATCTGATAAACCAGCGTGATGGCTGGCAGCTCTAGCTCGACAATGGCGCCGTGCTTAATCGTTATTTTGCCCGCCTCTGCATCAATACGGCGGATCTCACCCGAGCCGCTGCCTTCCTGGGCTTGGGCGGGAATGCTGTAACAGGCCACTGCAGCCAAGGCCACAGCCAGCCCGGATCGGATCCGTGATGAACTGAGCATGCGATAATTCTCCGAAAATATTTGCTAAAAGAAACTTCTGAAACATTGAATCAGTGGTTTGTTAGCATACCCCGATTCACTACGCTTACTCTCCATGGCCACACGACTTTCCATCATTACTACTCGCGGCGGCGACAACGGCACCACCGGCCTTGGTGATGGCACGCGTGTCGCCAAGCACGACACCCGCATTGTGGCGATAGGCGAAGTCGATGAGCTCAACAGCTTTGTCGGTTTACTGCGCACCGAGCCCCTGCCCGAGGAGATCGACACGCTGCTTGGCCGCATCCAGAATCAGCTCTTCGACTTGGGCGCGGAACTCTGCATACCCGGCCATACCGCGGTCAACACGGAGCATATCGCGGGCCTGGATGAGGCCATCGCCCACTACAACGCCAATCTTGGCGCGCTGCAGGAATTCATCCTGCCCGGAGGCAGCCGTGCGGCGGCTCTGGCACATGTGGCGCGTAGCGTGTGTCGGCGCGCTGAACGGGCTGTGGTCGCAATGGAATGCCAAGATGCCGAGCAAGGTGCATCTGTCATTCCGGACAGCCTGGTGCGGCAGTATCTGAACCGTCTTTCCGACCTTTTCTTTGTTCTCGCCCGAGCAATTAACCATAGCCTGGGCGTAGCGAACGTGTTGTGGCAGCGCCGGGAATCCTGAACATGACAGCCCGCCCCCCCGGCGTAAGGCGATTCAGCCCGGCCATCGTAGCGGCCGTACTTCTGGCTTACGCGGCACAAGCGAATGCCCAGACCAGCAAGCATGCCTGGACGTCCAGTAATGTCGGCAGCGGCCTGCATAGCGTGAATCATGAAGTAACCGTTACCTATAAACCCTTTCAAGACCTGCCCAGGGGCGCGGTCATCACCCAGGTGTATGCCGCCCGCGACTACACCGGCCAGGCCGATGTGCAAACCTCCTTATGCTGGAGCGGCACACATCATTGCGTAGACATCATCGGCCGCTCCATCAGCACGCGCGCCTTCAATGGAAAAGACGCCGCCCAGCCCCTGTACCTGGTACATCGCCTGCGGGCGCTGCGCGGCAGCCCTGCACCCTTGCATGTTAAAGGCAACGTGACGGTGTGGTACGAAACACCGCCACAGCCCCAAGAATAGCCACACAAATAGCCCGACTGCCGGTACTCGCCGCCTGTCTAACTGGGCCTCCTAGCACCAGATAGTCAGGCGACACAAGACACGGCGCGCTCATACGCACAGGTATGGGCATGGCCCAGGCAAGATTCTGAACAGCTAAGCGGGCAGAACACTTTGAAGCGTAGCCGCCAGCTTTCCAACAATCTCTTCGATATCCGCTTCAGTGCAGATAAAAGGCGGCGCCAGCAGGATATGATCCCCCTGCACACCATCCACCGTTCCGCCTGAAGGGTACATGAGCAGGCCGTTTTCCATCGCCTGCTTTTTCAAGCTTGCATGCACGCGCCGAGCCGGGTCCAGCGGCGCTTTGCTGGCCTTGTCCGCCACCAGCTCGATACCCACAAACAGGCCACGCCCCCGCACATCTCCCACGTTGGGATGGTCACCCAGTTGGCGCCACAAGGCTGCAAGCAGTTGCTCACCCCGTGCCCGCACGTTCTGCAACAGGCCGTCGCGTTCAATCACCTGCTGTACCGCCAGTGCTGCCGCACATGCCGTAGCGTGGCCCATATAGGTGTGGCCATGTTGGAAGTAGCCGCTGCCCTGCAAAATGGCGTCGTAGATGCGGTCGCTTACTACCATGGCGCCAATGGGTTGGTAGCCCGCGCCCAAACCTTTAGCGATAGCGATGATATCCGGCGTGATACCGTCTTCGGCGCAGGCAAAAAGATGTCCGGTGCGGCCCATGCCCGCCATCACCTCGTCAAGAATCAGCAACACCCCATACTTGTTGCACACGTCTCGCACGCGCTTCAGGTAGCCCCCAACCGGCGGCAACACCCCGGCTGTTGCACCCACAACGGTTTCGGCCACAAAAGCGGCCACATTTTCCGGGCCCAGTTCGCAAATTTTGGCTTCCAGCTCGTCGGCCAGGCGCTGGGCGTATTGGTCAGGCGTTTCGTCTGCGCGCTGGTCACGATAGGCATAGCAAGGCGACACATGGTGTGCCTCGATCAGCAAGGGCAGAAACGGCTCACGGCGCCACACATTGCCGCCAATGGCCAGCGCACCCAGAGTGTTGCCATGGTAGCTCTGGCGGCGGGCAATGAAATGACGGCGCGATGGCTGCCCTTGCTCCACGAAATACTGACGAGCCAGCTTCAAGGCGGCTTCAATCGCCTCCGAACCACCAGACACGTAATACACGCGATTCAGATCGCCCGGCGCACGAGCGGCGAGAAAATCAGCTAGATCCTCACACACCTGCGTGGTGAAAAATGAAGTATGAGCGTACGCCACTTCGTCGAGCTGTTTTTTGATGGCTTGAATGACGTCGGGGTGGCCATGCCCCAAGCAGGAAACTGCGGCGCCGCCGGAAGCGTCGATATAAGCACGGCCCTGCCCGTCAAAAAGCCTAACGCCTTCGCCGCGCACGGCTAACTCAAGGGTTTGTCGCGGGGTTCGATGAAAAACGTGTGTCATGGTTCACTGTGCATGTATTCAACAATCGTTTCATTAATCTATCTCCATGCAACACCCAAATCAATATAATCTTTCGATTTGAACCTTTTTCATGGTCAAGCATGGCAAAGAAACCACAACCACCTCGCAAGCTGGATGAATGGACTGCCTTGGTAAGGGAACGCTTCCCCGCAATGAGCCCCCAATTCCAAATCGGCGC
The DNA here is from genome assembly GCF_047501535.1 of Achromobacter sp. F4_2707. NCBI lineage: Bacteria > Pseudomonadati > Pseudomonadota > Betaproteobacteria > Burkholderiales > Alcaligenaceae > Achromobacter > Achromobacter sp. F4_2707. The sequence continues at coordinate 302,901 of NZ_JAZDRJ010000001.1, read as the reverse complement.
ACGCCACTTGATTGATTTTCCGGCTGATGTGCCCGTGCAATCCATGCGGCGCATTGCCACTGCTGCCGGCGTGCAACCGGCCACGCTGGTGCGACTGGCGCAATCATTGGGCTATGAGGGGTGGGACGACATGCGGCAGGTATTCGTGCGCAGCATGCACCAGATGCCGCGACGCTACGCTGAACAGGCTCAGGAGGTGGTGCGGCGGCGCAGCACACGGGGCGCGCTCGGGCGCCATGTAACGGCTCAGGTCGGAAATTTGCGCCTGCTTGAAGAGCAGAACAATGAAAAGCTATCCGTCGTAGTCGAAGTGTTGCAACGCGCCCGCCATGTCCACATCGCGGGCTTTCGCGCCTCACATGCTCCTGCGTATACGCTGCATTATCTGTACCGCCTGTTTCGCAACAGCGTTTCCTTACTGCGCGGGGATGCCGGTTTGCTTGAAATGGAACTGCGTTCACTGCAACGCGGCGATGCCGTGGTCATTATTGGTTTCGCGCCCTACTCACGGGAAGGTCTGAGGGTAGCGGAAGCCGCTCAAGAAAGGGGCTGCAGGATTATCGCTATTTGCGACAGCGAAGTGGCGCCTGTCGCCCGTCATGCCGAAGCCGCTTTGCTGTTCTCCACTGAAACGCCTGGCTTCTTTCCCTCATCAGCCTCCGCCATGGTGCTGGTGGAGGTGTTGGCCAGCCGCCTGTTAAGCAAGGCCGGCCCCCGAGCCATCGACGCTCTGGGTCTGGCAGAAGAACAATTACATCGCAGCGGCGCTTACCTGGAGCCCACCCCTGCTACAACAAGCTCTGAATAAACTTGCGTAAATGCGCGAGCAAACCCGTGAGGTCGCGCTGCAAGGCGTCGAAACCCTCTGCTTTTTCAAACGTACTTTCGTTCAGGTAGAGCTTGCGGTTCAGCTCAATCTGCAAGCTGTGGCGATGCTCTGAAGGCTGCCCCACTCGCGCCACCAGCGCCACCCCCTTGAAGGGGTCGTTACGGGCTACGCTGTAGCCGCAACTACGCAGATAATCTTCGATAATTCCGGTAAACGTTGGGTCGCAAGTTGTTCCATCGCGATCGCCCAACACAAAATCCGCCAGTTGTTTGCCGCCGTCTTGCTCCAGCGCCGCATACGAGTTCGATGGCATAGAGTGAAGGTTCAGGTGCCACACCATGCCAAAACGCTCTACTGCGGCGTTAACCTGACGCCAGAGCGCCTGATGATAGGGCTCGTAATACGTGCTGATGCGGTTTTCCAGCTCTCCCACCCACAGCTTGCGGTCGTACATGGGTCGACCATTAACACTGTGCCAGAACAGGCCATAGCCCAACCGTGATTTTTCTGTCGGGTGCACATCGCTCGTCCAGGGCTCGGCCAGAATGTTCGGGTCGATATCGTCCAGCTCACGATTAACGTCGATATAGCTACGAGGAAATTCCGCGCACAACAGCGTACCGCCTTGGCGTGGAACCGAAGCCCACAATGCATCGACATGGGCATCTTCCGCCCAGCGCAAAACTGAAACAGGCAGAATCGTTTGGAAGTCTTGAGGGTAGATACAACCGCTGTGGGGGGAGTCGCACACCAGGGGGATGGCTTCGACTGTTGGTGTCAGCAACCGGTAGGGCTCGAATTCTGAATCTGCGAACTTCATTTATCACAGCCTCCGTGCGATGAGTGGAATCAGATTTCACAGCAGCGATTGGCATGCCTGCGAAGAATTCCTGCCTTGACAGCATTGGATCCATACACAGCACAAAGCCCCATGCCGATGTAGCATGAGGCCAGTGTAACGAGGCTGACGGCGCTGCAAGATAAGTATTTTCCCGGGCCGCCCTTTAACCGATGCGCGGGTGGCTTATTTCGATTTGGCAATCATGTATTCCACCGCAGCTCGCAAGGTGGCTTCATCTGCCTGCGTCGCCCCGCGCGGCGGCATAGCGCCCTTACCATTGACGGTGATTTCCATCATCGCGTCTATGCCTTTTTCCGTCACGGCGGCCCATGCAGCCTTATCGCCCAGTTTCGGGGCGCCCGCCACACCTGCCATATGACAGGCCAAGCAGGCCGATTTATACAGCTTTTCCCCAGCCGGGTCCACGGCTTCGCCCGCTGCGGATGCCAGTGCGGGAATCATGCCTGCTGCTAAAACAACAACCGATGCGAATTTTGCCGAACGTTTGAACATATGGCTCTCCTGTGCCTGATTTGTCCGTATCGGCCTGTGCCGATCTCGTATAGCTTGTATTTCACCGCAAACGGATCAGCGCCTCTTTGTTCTACAGCAAATTCCCGACACGATTTGTCGGGTTTACCCGGCCTGTCTATTCCATCAGACCGTCGTACGGTCGCCAACACCCACATTAGGGATAGGGGTTTCAAGTGATAGAATGGTTACCCCGAACCTGATCGACCCTGCAATGAGCCATAGCATCCCTCGTTCTCTAGTCAAGGATCTTGATCTCTTTCGCGCCGTTCCCGAAAAAGATCTCGACGCCGTGCTTGCTATTGCCCGGCCAATGCGTCTTATCACCGGAGACACGGTTTTCCAGCAAGGGCAGAACGCCGAGCAATTCTTCATTCTGCTGCACGGCCACCTCAAAGTCGTTCAAACTACGCCCGAAGGCGAGCAGGTCATGGTTCGCTACGTCATTCCAGGCGAAGTCTTCGGCATTGCCAAAGCCATGCGCCGCCCTACCTACCCGGCCACCTGTGTCGCGGTCGAGGAAAGTGTGGTTCTCGCCTGGCCTTCTGCCGAGTGGGATCGCTTCGTTACAGGCAACCTGCAATTCGCGGCCAACGCCCTGCAAGCGGTTGGCCAGCGGCTGCAAGACGCTCAAACCCGCATCAAAGAGCTTTCCACTGAAGAAGTTGAACAACGGGTGGCGCGTTGCATCCTCAGGCTGGTCGATTCTTCCGGCGAAAAAACTGAAGACGGCATCGCCATCAGCTTTCCGATTACCCGCCAGGAAATTGCCGAAATGACCGGCACGACACTGCACACGGTCAGCCGCTTGTTAAGCGCCTGGAAGGAACGCGGCATGGTCAACACAGGCAGAAAGCGCGTAACCGTACGCAAGATGGACGACCTCATCCGCCTGGCTGAAGGCAATTTATCTGACAGCGGCAATAAGCCAGCCACACGGACCAAACCCGTGCAGCCTCTGTAGCCTCATTCATCAACCACCAGCCGTATACCGAGGTTGGCCGGTGGTATGCCCACCGAACAGGCCCCCGCCTTGGGGTCGCGCATGAAGTTGGTAATCAGGCTGGGGTGCGAGCCGCCCACGACACGGATTCCGCAGTTCTCAATGGAAGGCATGAGTTCATTACCCTGCGCGTCAAGGTAATTCACTACGTAGCAGGTGTCGGTCCAATCCCACACATTACCGCCTATATCTTGCACGCCTGCTTTGGTCGTGCCGAAGGTTCCGAAAGGTTTGGGATTAGGGTCTGAGGCAGACTTACGCTGTGCTTCGAGCGCGTATTCCGCCAGCCAGCGCTGAGCAGGGTTGCTGGAATCGTAGATATCCAAGCGTTCGTCTTCAGAAAAAAGCTCTCCGGCAATCAGCACCCATTCTGCATACGTAGGCAGCCTGTAGAGCCGCCCGGTATGCCCACTGTACCAACGTGCGTAATCATGGGCGTCTTCCCAGCTTACCCCTACTACAGGCATGTCCGGCGCAACATTGTTGCGTATAGTTTTGTGTAGGGGACGGCAGCCGTTTTCGCTTACACACTGTGCGTATTCGGCCTGGCTGACCTGCCGCTTCATAACGAGAAGCGGTTTATCGAAGCTGGCTCGCACACGATGCGGGAGGGCGGGCTGGCCATCGACCAGGCCGCCATCAGTGGTGTAGTACTCGACTTCGCCCGGAGCGATCAGGGCAAGATGGTCGGGCACGCTGTCAGCGGCCACATGCACACCGGGCAGGGCAAGCGCCACAATACCGCCTAGAAGAGCCTGACGGAGGAAAGAGAAACGAGGTGCTAACAAGCGCATGACAGTCCTTGTCTTCTTGCGGGCCACCTTACGCGACCCGCTACGAATTCATTGGACCACAAGCCTTGTAAGACGACTTTGCGCCAGCACAAGTTCAAGAATGAAGCATTCGCTCCTTCACTCTACGGCCTTAGTCATGTCCTCCACAACTTTTTTGGCGTCGCCAAACACCATCATCGTTTTATCCATGTAGAACAGTTCGTTATCCAGGCCGGCATAGCCTGCAGCCATGGAGCGTTTGTTAACGATCACGGTCTTGGCCTTGTAAGCCTCAAGAATGGGCATGCCGTAAATAGGAGAACCCTTCTGCAGGGCGGCGGGGTTAACGACATCGTTCGCCCCCAGCACGATGGCGACATCCACCTGGCCGAACTCGCTGTTGATGTCTTCCATTTCAAAGACTTGGTCGTAAGGCACTTCCGCCTCGGCCAGCAGCACGTTCATGTGGCCTGGCATGCGCCCGGCCACTGGGTGAATGGCATAGCGAACACTCACACCAAGCTCCTGAAGCTTTTCAGCCAGTTCCTTTACCGCGTGCTGGGCGCGCGCCACGGCCAGACCATAACCGGGCACGATCACTACGGTTTCAGCATTGCCAAGAATAAAGGCGGCATCGTCCGCGCTGCCGCTCTTAACGCTGCGTTGCTGCCCATCGCCTGTTGCGGCCGTGGACTCCTCGCCACCAAAGCCACCCAGTATCACGCTGAAGAACGAGCGATTCATCGCCTTGCACATGATGTAGCTCAGAATGGCGCCCGACGAGCCCACCAAAGAACCCGCAATAATGAGCATGGAGTTATTCAGGCTGAACCCGATACCTGCCGCCGCCCAGCCGGAATAACTGTTGAGCATGGACACCACCACCGGCATGTCCGCCCCGCCGATGGGGATGATGATCAACACCCCCAAAGCAAAGCCCAGCGCAATCACCAGCACGATGTCCATCCAACTTTGGGAATGCCAGAAGCCGAAAATGAAGAACAGCATGGCTAGGCCCAACACCGCATTGAGCAGGTGCTGGCCCTTGAACTGCACCGGCGCTCCTTGAAATAATCGGAATTTGTACTTGCCGCTGAGCTTGCCAAAAGCAATAACGGAGCCGGTAAAAGTGACGGCGCCGATAAAAGCCCCGAGAGCGAGTTCGATACGGTTGCCGCCCGGAATCAAGCCGCCCGGCTCCGCAATCTGGAAAGCCCAAGGTTCGGCCACGGCGGCGACCGCGATAAATACCGCCGCCAGGCCGATCATGCTGTGCATGAATGCCACGAGCTCCGGCATTTTTGTCATTTCCACACGCTGGGCCATAAGGGTGCCGATGGCGCCGCCTACCAACAACCCGAGCAACACCCAGCCCAAGCCCAACGCCGAGCCCGCCAGCGTGATGATAAGCCCCGCTGTGGTGAACATGGCGATGGCCATGCCGACCATTCCGAATATATTGCCCCGTATCGACGTAGTGGGATGTGACAGGCCTTTGAGCGCCTGAATAAAACATACTGAGGCGACAAGATACAGAAAGACGACCAGATTCATACTCATTTGACGTCTCCTTGGGCGGCAGGCGCTTTACGCTCTTTCTTCTTGAACATCTCCAGCATGCGCCGGGTAACGAGGAAACCGCCAAAAACATTAACCGCCGCCAACGCGACCGCCAACACTCCCATAGTTTTGCCCAGAGAGGTTTCTGTCAGGGCTGCAGCCAGCATGGCGCCAACAATGACAATGGCCGAAATCGCGTTGGTCACCGCCATAAGTGGCGTATGTAAAGCAGGAGTCACGTTCCAGACCACGTGATACCCCACGTAAATCGCCAGAACGAATATGATGAAATTCAGCAAGAGGGGGGAGATCGCATCCATGTTTTGGTCCCTTCAGCCAGACGGCATGCATTGATTGAAATGGTTCAGGCTCTGAGGACTTTCCCTTCCTGTGTCATCAGGCAGGCCGTCACGATGTCATCATCGGCGGGCAGTTGAATCTGAGTAGCTTCGGCTGGTAACACCAGCTTGAGGAAATCCAGCACATTGCGCGCATAAAGGCTGGAGCTGTCTGCCGCAACCATGGCGGGCAGATTGGTATAGCCAATGAGGGTGACGCCATGCTTGCGCACGACCTGGCCCGTTTCTGTGAGCGGGCAATTACCGCCCACCCCCTCAGGCCCCCGACCCGCTGCAAGATCCACGATTACCGAGCCGGGTTTCATGGACTTCACCATGTCTTCGGAAATAAGTACCGGCGCCGCACGACCAGGAATCAGCGCGGTGGAAATCACCACATCGGCCTGGGCGACACGCTTGGCCACTTCCGCCTGCTGGCGGTCCAACCAGCTTTGCGGCATGGGGCGCGCATAACCGCCCACGCCTTCAGCCGCTTCTCGCTCTTCATCGGTTTCGTAGGGAACATCAATAAACTTGCCGCCCAGCGATTCGACTTGTTCTTTAACGGACGGGCGCACATCTGAGGCCTCAATCACCGCGCCCAGGCGCTTGGCCGTGGCGATGGCCTGTAAACCGGCCACCCCCACCCCCAGTACGACCACCCGTGCAGCCTTGATGGTGCCGGCGGCTGTCATAAGCATGGGGAACAAGCGCTGGTATTCGTTGGCTGCCAGCATGACTGCCTTGTAGCCGGCCACGTTGGCCTGGCTGGATAGGACATCCATGCTCTGCGCCCGCGTCGTGCGCGGCGCGGCTTCCAGTGCAAAAGCGGTGAGGCCCGCAGTGGCGAGGCGTTGCAGCCCTTCGGCATCGAAAGGGTTAAGCATGCCGACCAGCGTTGCGCCCGACTTCATGGCAGACAGTTCTGCAACACTGGGCGCCTGTACTTTGAGGACGAGATCTGCACCAAGAGCCGTTTGCGCATCGACAATTTCGGCCCCTGCCGCGCGATAGGCGTCGTCGACCGCACTGGCCGCCACCCCCGCGCCGGACTGCACATGCACAACATGCCCCTGGGCCACAAGCTTTTTAACCGTCTCAGGCGTTGCCGCCACCCGGGTTTCTCCAACCGCCGTTTCGGCAGGTACGCCTATCTGCATGTCCCTCTCTCCAGTTATCGCACTGGCGCATATCGAGCGCCAGTGCGTGCATCTGATTATTTACACGGGTTTGGGGACAGGCGTCAATCGCTGATGATACCGAGGCTTCAGACGGTTTCGGGGTTGACGCCGGCAGCGCTGGCTTGCTCGTCGGCGTGGTAGGAAGAACGCACCATAGCCCCCACAGCGGCATGGGTAAAGCCCATGGCATAGGCTTCGCGCTCGAACATCTTGAACGTATCGGGATGCACGTAGCGGGTGACGGGCAGGTGATGAGGCGATGGTTGCAGGTACTGGCCGATGGTGAGCATTTCGATATCGTGCTCGCGCATATCGCGCATGACCTGCAGGATTTCTTCGTCGGTTTCGCCCAGCCCAACCATCAGGCCCGACTTGGTGGGAACGTCGGGGCACAACGCCTTGAATTCTTTGAGCAGCTTGAGCGAATGCATGTAATCCGCACCGGGACGTGCCTGCTTGTACAGCCGGGGCACGGTTTCCAGGTTGTGGTTCATCACATCGGGCGGCTCGACTTCGAAGATATCAAGCGCGCGCTGCAAACGGCCACGGAAGTCGGGCACCAGGACTTCAATACGCGTGTTGGGCGACTGTTGCCGCACTTCGCGAATGCATTCCGCAAAATGCGCAGCGCCGCCGTCGCGCAGATCATCGCGGTCAACCGAAGTGATCACTACGTACGACAGCCGCATGGCACCGATGCTGCGCGCCAGGTTGGCCGGCTCATCGGCATCCAGGGGGTCGGGGCGACCATGACCGACGTCGCAAAAAGGGCAGCGCCGCGTGCATTTATCGCCCATGATCATGAAGGTGGCCGTACCCTTGCCGAAACATTCGCCGATATTCGGGCAGGAGGCCTCCTCACAGACCGTGAACATATTGTTTTCACGCAAAATGCGTTTGATGTCGTGAAAACGCGAACCCGGAGCGGCGGCCTTCACACGAATCCATTCCGGCTTCTTCAGGCGCTCGGTCTGGACAATTTTTATGGGAAGGAGGGAAGTCTTGTCGGCAGACTTCTGCTTGGCGGTAGGGTCATAGGCAGCCGGGCGTACAGTAGGTTTACGCTCAGCGACCGGCTCATTGGGTGTGGACATACGCTTCCTGACTACGGGATGGTAAAGGGCATTTTAACGCGCCATGCGAATCGGCCCTGAATGCCCGAAAAAATCAACGGCCTTTCCAGACAGGGCGACGCTTTTGCATGAAGGCTTCGATGCCTTCGTGAACATCTTCGGCCATCATGTTGTCGGCCATGGTAGCCGCTGCGAAATCATAGGCGGCGGCCAAGGCCATGCCGCGCTGTTTATGAAACATCGCCTTACCCGTACGTACCGCCACCGGGCTCTTCTCACAGATGGAGGCCACTAGGGCATTGACGGCGGTATCCAGTTCCTGCGCGACGGCCACCCGAGTGATCAGCCCGTACTCAGCCGCTTGCTCAGCACTAATAAATTCGCCAGTGATCAGCATCTCGAAGGCCTTTTTTGCACCGACATTGCGCGACAACGCCACAGCAGGCGTTGAGCAAAACAGCCCGACGTTGATGCCGGATACGGCGAACTTGGCGGTATCAGCCGCCACCGCAAGGTCGCAACTGGCCACCAACTGGCAACCAGCGGCGGTGGCAATGCCCTGCACCTTGGCTATCACCGGCACAGGGAAGCCCACAATGGACTGCATAACGTAGCCGCATTGCTGAAAAAGCCGCAGGTAATAGCCGTGATCACGGTTGGCCTGCATCTGTTTGAGATCATGGCCGGCGCAAAACGCCCGGCCTTCGGCAGCCAACACGACGCAGCGCAAGGACTCATCTGCAGCGGCACTGTCCAGCGCCTGCTGCAACGCAGTCAGCACTTCTTCAGACAGGGCATTGAATTGGCCAGGACGATTCAATGTCAAGGTCAGCACGCCCTGCGATAACTGGCTGATAACCGGGGGTTCCTGCATGCTCATGTCGTCTCCTTTTTAATCGAATACCGCTTGCAAGTTGGCCACCAGTTGCTCACCGGCTTGCGTCACGCTGCTGGCGATGCCGCAACGGCGCAAATCCACGGTAGGCAGGCCCGCATAACCGCAAGGGTTGATGCCATCAAACGGTGCGAGATCCATATCCACATTGATGGCCAGGCCATGATAAGCCCTGCCGTTACGCAATTTGATGCCCAACGCGCCGATCTTTGCCAGCAGCTCGCCCTGAGGGTCGTAACGGCCTTGCTGCCCGTTGTAAGGCACATAAACCCCAGGAGCGCCGGCCATGCGACGGGCCGTCGGCAGGCCTAAATCGCTCAGGGTGCCGATCACGACATCTTCGAGCTTTTCCACATATTCTTTGACGAACAGCCCACGGCGCTTGAGGTCGAACAAACAGTAAGCCACCACCTGACCCGGCCCATGGTAGGTAACTTGGCCGCCGCGATCACACTTCACGACCTCAATGCCGCCGGGGTTCAGCAAGTGTTCCGGCTTGCCGGCCTGGCCCAGCGTGTAGACTGGCGCATGCTCCACCAGCCAGATTTCATCAGGAGTGGAGGCATCCCGCGCTTCGGTGAATTCGCGCATGGCCTCCCACACCGGCGTATAGGCCACATGGCCGGGCAGCCAACGATATTCCATCACAGACCTACAGAACCACTTTCACCATGGGGTGCCCATGCAGACTGCGGTATAGGTTGTCGAGCTGTTCACGCGAAGTCGCACGCACCGTAAACGTCGCACTGACATAATTGCCCCCTTTGCTGGCGCGTAGCTCTACCGTCGCCGGCTCAAAGCCCGCGTCGTATTGCAATACAACCTCTGTGAGGGTTTGGGCAAATTCGGGATGCGACTTGCCCATGACCTTGATGGGAAAGTCGCAGGGATATTCGATCAGAGATTCTTCTGGTGGTATTTCTTTCATGTCACAAGGCGGCAATCACCGCATCGTAAGCCGCCCTCAGGCGGGTATAAACCGGGCCCGGCGCGCCATCGCCGACGGGTTGGCCGTTGTAGCGCGTAATGGGCAACACTTCTTTGGTAGCGGAGGTCAGCAGCAATTCTGAAGCCGCCGACACTTCGTCTTCTGTGATGGGTCGCGCCTCGAAGGGAATACCGCATTCGGCCGCCAGCTCTTCCATCAGCCCATAGCGTATGCCTTCGAGAATTAGCTTACCGCGCGGCGGAGCCAACAGCACACCATTTTTGACTACCCAGATGTTTGCCGCCGACCCTTCAGTCAGGCAACCATTGCGAAATTGGATGACATCGTCAACACCGGCTTCAATCGCCGCCTGACGAGCCAGCACATTACCAAGCAGGGAAATGGATTTGATATTGCAACGCATCCAGCGCTCATCGGGTACCCCGATTGCGCTCAGGCCTTGTTCGCGCAGAGTGGCGTCCGGACGCTTGAAAGGCGACACCATGCAAAACACGGTGGGTTCTAACCCTTCGGGAAAGCCGTGGTCGCGCCTGGCGACACCACGTGTCACCTGAATGTAAACCACGCAATCACCCAGACCGGAGCCCTGGATGAGATCGCGGACAATGCGTTCCCAATCTTCGCGCTGCAGGTCGCACTCAATGCCGATGGCCGCCAGGCTGCGTTCCAGACGCGCCAAGTGAGCATCCATGCGGAAGGGTTTGCCGCCATAAGCAGGCACGACATCGTATACGCCGTCGCCGAAAATGAAACCACGATCGAGCACGGACACCTTGGCGTCACCCAAGCGCACCAGCCCGCCGTTCAGATAAACCAGACTATCGTTGTCTACGTCAGGAATCATAACAACGCCCATTACTCAAACAGCAGGCGGATTTTGTCGTAGACGCGGCCGAAGAAGCCTGCCTGAGCGACATCATCCAGAACATGCAGCGACTCGGTGCGCAGGACATGGCCGTCAAGCGATAGCGAGACTTCGCCAACCTGTGCACCCTTGGTAAGCGGTGCGAGCAGAGGCTGTTCATACTGGGCCACGGGGCGGACTTGATCGGCCTTGCCACGAGGCACGGTGACCCACACCGGAACGTTGGAGCCCAGACCCACGGTTTCGGCCGCACCTTCCCAAACGCGAGCGGTGACCATGGCACGTTCGTTGTCGTAGAGCTTGACTGTGTCGAAATTCTGGAAGCTCCAGTTCAACAGCTTAAGGCTGTTTTCAGCACGGGCTGAATCACTGGAGGCGCCTACCAAAACTGTTAAGACCCGCCGGCCATCACGTTGCGCGGTGGCAATCAGGTTGTAGCCGGCAGATTTGGTGTGGCCCGTTTTCAAGCCATCAACCGTCGCATCGGCCCACAGCAAACGGTTCCGATTGTTCTGTTTGATGTCGTTATAGGTGTATTCCTTCTGACTGTAATAGTGCAGATACTGCGGAAAACGGTTGATAAGGTTGGCAGCCAGCATGCCCATGTCACGCACCGAAGTCAGGTGCGCTTCGTTCGGCAGACCCGGCGAGTTTGTGAAATGCGTGTCGTTCAGGCCCTGACGCGCCGCTTCCTCGTTCATCAGCGCCACGAAAGCGGACTCGCTGCCCGCAATGGCTTCGGCCAATGCCACGGTAGCGTCGTTGCCCGACTGCACAATCACGCCTTGCAGGAGATCGTGCACCGACACCTGGGAATTGGGCTTGATAAACATGCGCGACCCTTCGGTACGCCAGGCATTTTCCGATACGTGAACGGTCTGCTCCAAAGTGAGACGGCCGCTTTCCAGGGCGTCGAACACCAAATAGGCTGCCATGATTTTGGTCAGCGAGGCGGGTTCGATCCGCTCATCAAGGTTCTCGGCGGCGATCACCTGCCCACTATTCAGATCCATGCTCATCCAGGCGCGCGCGCCCAAGACTGGAGCGGGCACACTGGATAAACTACCCACCAGAGATACGGCTGGCGCCACCGGAGCCGGAGCGGCATCCTGCGCATGAGAAAGGAAAGAAGCGGAAGCAAGCGCCAGAGCGGCGGCAAAAGATGAAATAAATTTACGTGTGCGAGAAGTCATCGGTATCGTTGGTTCGGGACTCGTCGTGCAGAAAAGACGAACAGGAGAGCAGCACCCATTATGACAGACGCAATAGCAGCTGGGGAACCTCTGAGTTAAACCGAACAGAAAACCCGCATCATGTCAAATTTAGTAACATCATCGTTGCCTGCGGTACATCGTGCAGGCACACCCTAAAAGCGTTATAGCGCCCGCAAGCTCTGCTGCACCACATGTCGCAACATTAGCAAACGGCCATGGAAAAAATGCGTACTGTCTGGAATGACCACCACGGGCAGCTTATGACCACGGGCGAATTCCATGGCTTCGGATAGCGGAACGACCTCATCGGCTTCGCCATGCACCAGTACCGTGTCTTCGGGAACGCACACATCTCGGAAGCGGAACCGTTCAACCGCAGTGCCGGTGAGAATCAGGCGGTCTGGCGTACGCAACGATTGTGTGGCAAGCTCAGAATAAAGCTGAGCCGCAACGGCAGTGCCGAACGAAAAGCCCGCCATCAGCCATTGGCCGGCGGCAATTTCGGGGTAGCGTTCCTGAAACTGCCCGACCAGGCGCAGCATGTCGGTGGTTTCGCCGCGGGCTTGGTCGAACTCCCCGGCTGAATCCCCCACGCCCCGAAAGTTCGGCCGCAGCGCCACCAAGCCGTGTTCGGTGCAAGCGCGGGCAATGGTGGTCACGACCTTGTTATTGCGCGCCCCGCCGTGCAAAGGGTGAGGGTGCAACACCAGCGCCCAGCCCCGGACTTCACCGGCAGGGCGATCCAGCGCGCACTCAATGTTGCCGACCTCACCTTCAAAGGAAAGAATTTCAGTGCGAACCTGCATGTTTTCAAATGAGTTATAACGGGAACCGGTTCATTCTACGCTACCCATTCACACCCTATGTCTTCCTTGCCGCAACTACCTCTCCCTATGCCGGAGCGCATGCAAAACCTGCTCCAGCAAGGCTTGCCGGAGTTCCATAGCATTGAATGGGTGGGGCGCACCACATCCACTAACGCTGATCTGCTACAACGCGCCCGTGCCGAGGCCGGCGCCCTGGCGCGCCCTTGGTTGCTGGGCGCCCATTTACAAGAAAGCGGGCGTGGGCGCTCGGGCCGCAGCTGGCAGAATCGTTCGGGCGCCAACCTGATGTTTTCCTGCGCCTTCGATATCTTCCTACCGCCCGCTTCCTTGCCCACGCTGTCGCCCTTCGGCGGCCTGATCGTCGCAGAAACCTTGCGCAGCATGCTGACAGCCGCCAACCGGCCGCTGCTCACGATGAAATGGCCCAATGACTTGCAGTGGCGCTTCGCAAAACTGGCCGGCCTTCTGGTAGAAGTCACCCGGGCGGGTACCGCACGGCAGTCTGCCGATCACCATGTCGCGATACTGGGCATCGGCATCAATCTGGATGATGCCCGCGCTCTCAGCACGTCACTGAACCGCCGGATCGCCGACTGGTCGGAAGTCAGTCGTGCCGACAGCGCTGCCGCCCGCGTCCGCCCCGAGCAAATCGTGATGCGCATTGCGCGTGCCTGGTATGAAAATTTCGCAGCGCTGACGTCGCAAGGTTTTGAAGGATTGCCGGAACGCTATGCAGCAGTCGACGGGCTGCTGGGCCAAAAGATCGACATACTGGAGAACGATCGTATTGTGCGTAGCGGCAACGCAGTGGGGGTGAATCAGGCGGGGCAATTGCTGCTACGCTGTCCCGACGGCGAGCACGCCATTTCAGTGGGTGAAGTTTCCGCGAGGGCGGTATGAAGGGAAATGCTTCCATCCTGCTTGTCGACGCAGGCAATACCCGCATCAAGTTTGGCTGGCTGCGTCGCGGGCAAAACCGGCGCAGCCCGGACACCCTGGCATTGAGCCATGCTGAACTGAGTCAGCTGCCCCAATGGCTGGCCCAACTGCCAAGCATGCCGGACGCCGCCTTAGGCGTATGTGTCGCCAGCGAAGCGGTCGCCACCTTGATCGAGCACACGCTGCAACCCTCCATCACCATGCATTGGCTGCGTAGCTCCGCCTATGCCGCCGGAGTTATGAACCTTTATGACCACCCGGAGCAACTGGGTAATGACCGCTGGATCGCACTAATCGGCCTGGGCGGCCATACGCGCTCTGCGGCTCTTTTGGCCAGCTTTGGCACAGCGACCACAGTCGATACCCTGGGCCCGTTGTCGGCTGCGGAACATGCGCCTTTGAGCGATCTGGATGAACAAACGGAAAGCCGCCGTTTTGAAGGCGGCCTGATCTTGCCCGGGCCGGAACTCATGCGTCAATCCCTGGCCAACGGCACCGCCGGACTGCCTTACGCACAAGGCGCCAGCGTTGCGTTCCCACGCAATACTCATACGGCCATCAGCAGCGGCATCGCCGCCGCTCAGGCCGGAGCCGTCATTCGGCAATGGCGCTATGCTCTCGACACCTTGGGAGTAGCGCCCACGGTGTATTGTTCCGGGGGCGGCTGGCCTTTGGTTGCCGATGAAGTCGAGGCCGCCCTACGGCGCGCTCAGGCCGACAACGGTTTGCCGCCCAGCGCACCCCATTGGCTGGACGCGCCCGTTCTGGACGGCCTGGCTGCTCTGGCCGGGCAGACACTGCCCTGAACCAGCCAGGCAACTAACCGCCAGCCTGCCGCACGGTGTCGACCAAGCGAGCCTGACCCAACTCAACAATATGCTGATTGCGTTCCGACAGCTGGCGGGGAGTGCGCCCTTGTTCGCTGGGCGGGGTCCCCATAAACCCCTGCCCATAAGCCAGTACGGCCACATTGGCCAGCAGAACGAGAAAAAACAGAACACGCATATCCGCTCGGAAATAAAACGATGGTTGGAGTGTAATGCACACTGGAACGACTACAGGCTAGCTGATACATCCAATTCCGAGATTTGGTACATTACTTTGATCCCGGCATGATGTTTGCTTTATTGCGCAAACCTAGGCCCTTTTTGAACATATTTCGCACGAACAATGAAACCCATACGCAAAGCGGTCTTCCCCGTAGCGGGCCTTGGAACCCGATTTCTACCTGCCACCAAAGCCATGCCCAAGGAGATGCTGCCTGTTGTGGACAAACCGCTGATTCAGTATGCGGTCGAAGAAGCGGTTGCTGCCGGCATTACCGACCTTATCTTCATCACGGGCCGCAATAAGCGCGCCATTGAAGATCACTTCGACTCCATCCCCGAGCTTGAAGCGGAACTTGCAGCGAAAAACAAATCCGCCCTGCTTGAAATCGTACGTAATGTGCTGCCTCCCCATGTGAATTGCATTTACACTCGCCAACCTGCCCCGCTGGGCCTGGGCCATGCCGTGCTGTGCGCCGCCCCCATCGTGGGCAACGAGCCCTTTGCCGTCTTACTGGCAGACGACTTGATCGACTCTCGCTCCTCAGTCACCCAGCAATTGGTCGAAGCGGCTCATGAACACAATGGCAGCGTTTTGGCTATTCAGCGCATTCAGCCCGAACACTCTGACCGCTACGGCATCATCTCAGGCGACCCGGTCAATGAAAAAACCACCCGAGTCAAAAGCATTGTTGAGAAACCTTCGGCCGCCGATGCGCCATCCAACTTGGCTGTAGTAGGCCGCTATGTGCTGGAGCCGGAAATTTTCGACCACCTGCGCAGAACGCAGGCCGGTGTCGGTGGTGAAATTCAGTTGACCGATGGCATCGCCAGCCTGATGCAAACCCGGGGTGTTTATGGCGTGGAGTACGAAGGCGTGCGCTACGACTGCGGCAGCAAAGAAGGTTTCTTCCGCGCCACCCTGGAAATCGGCCGTAAATACCATGGCCTGGAGCCCTGATTACTCGCCCCGCAGCGCCTGGTAGCTGTCCATAACGCGTTGTACTGCGCCAGTGTGCTGCAACACCCAATCCACCCCGGCCTCACTCATTTGAGCCAGACGCCGGGGGTCGTCCAGAAGTTGCAGGGCCAGTTGCAAAGCGGCCTCGGCATCCGGCGCCCGCAAGGCAGCGCCGGCATGAATGGCGTCACTTACCGCCTGCTCGAAGTTATGCGTGTTGGGGCCGACAATCACAGGCACGCCGACCGCGCAGGCCTCGATAAGATTCTGCCCTCCCAGCGGAGCGAAACTGCCGCCAACAATGGCAACATGGCTGGATGCGTAATAGCGCGCCATTTCCCCCACTGTATCGCCCAACAGCACCATCGCATTCTGCGCCTCTCGCACCGCACTGGCGCTGCAGTCACCGTACTGCAACGTAGCTGAGCGGCGCACAAACGGCAGCTCCGCTTCTGCCAGCATTTGTGCGGCAGCCTCGAAGCGCTGCGGGTGACGCGGCACTAGCCTGAACACGGCGGTTTCCTCAAGATCCTGTCCCTGTGAGCGCATGCGTCGCACATGCTTCTGAATGGCCTGGATGAACATTTCATCCTCACCTTCTCGCGTACTGGCGATGGTGATAACGCGGCGATTCAGTACGGCCACAAACTCCCGGCCTTTCTCGACCTGCTCGGCAGACACTCGCACATCAAACTTGAAATTCCCAGACACCCGCACAGCGGCCACACCGGCTTGTTCGAGACGCTGGGCATCCTGCAAGGTTTGCGCATGGACCACAGACAGCCCCGCGTAGGCTTCCTGCAGCACCTTGCCCGCGCGCAGCACAGTACGTAACGCATTATCGGAAAAACGGGCGCTGACCAGCATCATGGGCACATTGCGTCGGCGGGCCGCAGCCAGCAGGTTGGGCCAGACCTCCCTTTCAATCAATATGCCTGTAACCGGTTTGTAGTGATCCAGAAAACGTGCGGTAGCGCCTGGAAAATCATAAGGCAGCCACTGCTGAATCAGCCGCCCTTGCTCAATCTCGCGTGCGAAGGCGCGCGCCCCTTCTTCTCGGCCCGTCACCGTCAGATGCGTAAGCAGCACATTCTCACCGCGCTCCAACAGCGCACGTACCAGCGGTTGCGCCGCGCGGGTTTCGCCCAGGCTGACGGCATGCACCCAGACAAGATTAGGCAGCACAGGCGCTTTGCGCAGGCGACCGAAACGCTCTGCCGACACCACCCCCCAATCGCCTCCCGCCCGGCGGGCTCGCAGCCCCATCCATGCCAGCAGAAATGGCGACAGGCAACGCAGTGACAGAGAATAGAAAAATCGGTTCAAAACTAACCTTGAAGCTTAATGCTCAGCGGAGATGTCCGGGCCGTCCAACCCCGTCAACAAGGGGGCTCGCCCGGCATCAAAAGCCAAAGCCTGCTCAACTGCGCTTAATACGGTTTGCGCAGAAGGCTCGGCACCGCGCTCGCCCAGGCTCGCCGTATAGGACGGGCCCTGCAATGGCGTACGCACGGGTGTAGATGCCTTGTAGATACCAATAGTCGGGCGGCCCAGACCCGCTGAGAGATGGGTGAGGCCGCTGTCCAGCCCGACCATGATACGCGCAGATGCCAAGACCTCCGCCACCGCTTCCAGCGACATGCGGCTCATGACCTCAACGTTTTCACGCCCCTTAACCAATTCCCGGGCACGCTCCGCCTCACGCTCGTTCCCGGCCAGCAGACGCAAACCCAAGCCTTGCTGGTTGAGATGGTCAAACACGATATGCCAGTTTTCGGCGGGCCAGAGTTTGTCGTCTCGGCTGGCGGAAGGCATGATGACAGCGTAGGGCTGCACCTGAGCATGCTCAGTAAACCGCCCCAAGCCGAAATCGGGTTCGCCCTCGTACTCATAGCCAAAGGCCAGGGAAGCAAGCTTACGCTGCCGGATGATGGCCGGCTGCCAAAATTCCACCGTATGCCGCACGTCGTAGAAAAACGATGCCAAAGGCTCGCGTGCCGAGCGACGGTCCAGGCCGTGACGTTCGCCATGCGTCTGCCGCACCAGCCATACGGATTTCATCAGGGCCTGCATGTCCAGCACGATGTCGTAACGCCTGGCCCCCAGGTTACGGCGCAAAGCGGCGCGCTCGACACGCGTTTGCGCCGACCACCAGCTCTTGCGCCAACGACGGTGGGCGACGGGAATGACTTCATTGACAGCAGGATGCCAGGAAGGGACTTCGGCGAAGTTCTCTTCCACAATCCAATCAATGCTGGCGCCAGGAACGTGTCGCCCGATATCGCTGATAGCAGGCAACATATGCACCAGATCGCCAAGAGACGAGGTGCGGACGATCAGGATTTTCTTCGTCATGGCGGAATTATAAAGACAAAGACCGGGCATTATGCACGAGTGGGCCTTCTGCGCCATTCCCATGCAGCCAGACTGGCACCACTGCCACAGACCACTGCAATCCCCAGCCAGCTCAGCGCATCAGGGAATTGCCCCCACACCAGCCAACCTAGCGTGGCGGCGGCCACAATCTGTATATAGACGAATGGAGCCAACAAGGAAGCCGGAGCATACCGATATGCCTGGATCTGTAATAAGTGGCCCAGAGCGCCCAAAACGCCTGTGGCCAGCAGCACAACCCAGTGCAAAAGCTGAAATTCACGCAACACAGGCAGCACCTGAGGCAGCAGCACTGGCATGGAGATACTGAGCACCACCGTACCTACCGCACCGCTCCACACAAGCGTAGTAAGGGGGTCATCCACGGCCACTCGGCGCGTGGCCATGAACTGCCCTGCAAACATGCAGGCAGTCAATAACCCCCATGCAACCCCTACAGGGTTCAGCCCGGCATCGGGACGAATAATGATGAGAACACCCAAAAAGCCTACCCCTGCCGCCACCCAGCGTGATATACGCGGTGGCTCCTTCAGCAGCCAGGGGGCCAGGGAAAGTACCATCAAAGGTGCCAGAAAATTGATGGCTGTGGCCTCCGCCTGGGGCAGATAGCTAAGCGTTTTGAAGAAACACAAGGTCGCCAACAACATGACAGAGCCACGCAACAGCTGAGCGCGCGGCCTGACACTACGCAACACTCGCGGGCCGCGTAGCGGCAGCACGACCCCCAACACCAGCAGCAGATGGACTGAGTACCGTACCCAGCACAACACCCACAGGGACACCCCGGCGGCCATAACCCATTTGCCAGCGGCATCCAGCCCCGACAACGCCCAGGTGGACAAGATCAGCGTGACTATGCCTGCCAGCGGCCTGACACCCAATGCGGAAAACGTTGGCGCCACAGCGGGCCGGCGCCCGGGGTCAGGCATTTTCAGCGGATTCGGGTTCCGGAAGAGCGACCAGTTCGGACTTGAACAATGCCGCGCGCTTTACGTAGTTTTGCGCATTACGCCGCAGGTTGGCGACATCTTCATCAGTGAGTGTGCGCACCACTTTGGCGGGTGCGCCAAGGATAAGCGAACGATCTGGAAACACCTTGCCTTCGGTGACAACGGCGCCCGCTCCTACCAGGCATTCCTTGCCAATCACGGCGCGGTTCAACACCACAGCCTGAATGCCGATCAGCGAACCTTCACCTACGGTGCACCCATGCAGCATGGCTTGATGGCCAATGGTGACGCCTGGCCCGACGGTGAGCGGACAGCCCGGGTCAGTATGCATGACCGCGCCTTCCTGCACATTACTGCCTTCTCCCACCACAATGGGTTCGTTATCGCCGCGCAGAACGGCGCAAGCCCATACGCTGGTGTCGGCGGCTAAATGCACATCGCCGATAACGGCGGCCTCAAGCGCTACATAAGCGCTTGCATCAATGGAGGGGGATTTGTCTCCGAGACGATAACGGGTCATGGTGTTTCCGCTGTCCTGAATCTGTTGTGTATGTTTTTGATGCCGCTAAATAACGGCTGCTTAAGCGTAGTATAGACGCACGGTCGCCCCTTTAAGCCCGGTTCCAGCCTTGCACAAAAGCCGCCACAGGCTGGCGCTTACCACCGGCCTTTTGCAGCGATAACACGCGCAGAATGCCGTCGGAAGTTGCAATGTCCACGCCTTCCGGAGAGACGTTCAAAAGGGTTCCGGGCTCGGCATCCGAAGCAATGGCTAACGCTTGCGCCGACCAAACCTTAACGGGCTGGTCCAGCCCCGGCAGACGCACCGTAGCGCCCGGAACGGGGTCAAACGCCCGCACCCGCCTGGCCAGTTCCACGGCAGGTCGGGAAAAGTCCAGCGCCGCTTCGGCCTTATCGAGCTTGGCAGCGTAAGTCACGCCTTCGTCGGGCTGTGGCTGCGGCTGCAGCTGAGCTTTTTCTAGCAAGGCCACCGCTTCGAGTATGGCTTCAGCCCCCAGGCCGGCGAGCTCATCGTGTAAGCGAGATGCGGTATGTGTGTCAGTAATGGGGAGTTCGCGCACCAGCAGCATGTCGCCGGTATCCAGGCCTTCGTCCATCTGCATAATGGTGATGCCGGTTCGGTCGTCGCCCGCTTCAATGGCGCGTTGAATGGGCGCCGCGCCCCGCCAGCGCGGTAGCAAGCTGGCGTGAATATTGAAACATCCATAAGTGGGCAGGCTTAATGCCCATTTGGGCAGAATCAGCCCGTAGGCGGCCACCACCATGAGATCGGGCGCCGCCTGCTGCAAAGCGTGCTGCGCAGCTTGCGCTTCTTCCGGGTACTTGCCATCCAGCCGCAGGCTGCGAGGCTGAACGACTTCTATTCCGTGAGCCTGTGCTAGCGCCTTCACCGGACTGGGCCGCAATTTCATGCCACGGCCCGAGGGGCGATCGGGTTGAGTCAGCACCAGCGGAACCTCATGGCCGGCGCCAATGATGGCGTCCAGCGCTTCCGCGGCGAATTCCGGCGTGCCTGCAAAAACAATACGCATGGGGTCAGGCGCGCAACGCTTCGCGTTCCTGCTTGCGCAATTTGCTGCGAATACGGTTTTGTTTCAGGGGCGAAAGGTATTCAACAAACACCTTGCCCATAAGGTGATCCATTTCATGCTGAACACAGACAGCCAGCAGGCCGTCGGCGTCGAACTCGTATGTTTCACCGTTTTCATTCAGGGCGCGCACGCGGATGCGAGCCGCGCGCTCAACCTTATCGTAAATGCCGGGAACAGACAGGCAGCCTTCCTCATAGACCTGAACATCATCGCTTCTGGAGATGATTTCAGGGTTGATGAGGACGCGCAGGTCGTTACCGTCTTCCGAGACGTCGATCACAATGACACGTTCGTGCACATCGACCTGGGTGGCAGCCAGGCCCACGCCCGGGGCGTCGTACATGGTTTCCGCCATGTCACGCACCAACTGGCGGATGCGGTCATCGACCTCACGGACGGGCTCGGCCACCTTGTGCAGGCGCGGGTCCGGGTATCGAAGGATGGGGAGTAAGGCCATTGAAGCTTCCAAAATCGAGACGTTAAGTCCCTAATTATAAAACGTTTAAAGCGCGGGGCGGACAATCGTGCCCTATCAGCCGCCCCACACAAGCAGGCTCGTGGCACACTACGCCTATGGTCAATGATCGCTCTCACGAAGAACTTGTCGGTTGGCTGCGCCTGTCGGCGGAGCCCGGCCTGAGCCGGGCGGTCATCCGCCATCTGCTGAAGGAGCTGGGGCTGCCTCAGCACATCCTTTCAGCCTCAGCCGCCGCTCTCTCACGCCATCTGCCTCAGGATATCGTTGCACGCCTGCAAGCACCGGCTTCGCCTGAAGTGCAGGCCGTCATTGACACAGCCTTGCGGCTGCTGGCCCAGCCGGATCACTACCTTATTACGCTAGCTGACGCTGCCTACCCCACCGCCCTGTTTGATACCGGCGACCCACCCGTGCTGCTCTATGTGCGGGGCAAGCCGGAATTACTGCATCAGCCCGCCATGGCCATTGTCGGTGCTCGCAATGCAACCGAAGGCGGCAAGGACAACGCCCGTGCTTTCGCCCGCCACTTGGCAGGGCGGGGCTGGTCCGTTATCAGCGGTTTAGCACGCGGTATTGATGCGGCCGCCCACGAAGGCGCGCTTCAAGCGGGGCCGACTGCGGGCGGCACTATCGCCGTCCTGGCCAGCGGGCTGGACGTCATTTACCCCCGCCAACATGGCAAGCTTACCGAGGACATCGCCGCCCATGGCGCCCTGGTAACCGAGTACCCGCCCGGCACGCCCGCCCAGCCCTTCCGCTTTCCCGATCGCAACCGCCTGGTGGCGGGGCTGGCGCGCGGCATCCTGGTCGTGGAAGCTGCGGTTCAGAGTGGTTCACTCCTGACGGCCCGTCTGGCCGGGGAATATGGCCGTGAAGTCTTTGCCATTCCGGGCTCCATCCATGCACCGCTGTCGCGCGGCTGCCATGCCCTGATCCGACAGGGCGCAAAGCTGGTCGAACAAGGCAGTGATATCGAAGAAGAATTGCTCAGGACGGGCCCGGTTCCCCAAGCTGTAGGGCAAGCTCAAGCCCCCACGTTCACCAGTTACGAAAACAGGCCGCCCCACGCAGCCCAGCCCTTCACCAACACAACGGGCAACGTTCAAAGCACCCCGCCATCTCAAGGCCGCCGGCCGACCTCGCGCATACTGAAAGACCCCACGGTGGGGCGCGTTCTGTCTGCGCTAGGCTATGATCCCGCTGATGCCGACCAGCTCTGCCGGCGCAGCGGTCTGGAGTTTTCAAGAATTGCCGCCATTCTGACGGAACTGGAACTCAACGACATCGTCCAACGCATGGACGACGGCCGCTACCAGAGGCGGCAACAAGAACTGCTCTGACCCCAAACGCTTGTCCACTGACAACTCTTGCGGCAACGCGACTCAATGGCCGCCGTCAAGTTATCATTTACGGTTGAGCGAATCAGGAGACAACATGACCACACCCAGCAAAGTGAAGATCGTCGAAGTCGCACCGCGCGATGGTCTGCAAAATGAAAAACAATTTGTCCCCACCGAAATCAAGGTGGAACTCGTCGATCGGCTGACCCAGGCCGGGTTTTCCAACATTGAGGCCACCTCATTCGTTTCCCCCAAGTGGGTGCCGCAAATGGCTGACGGCGCTGAAGTGATGGCGGCCATCAACCGCAAGCCGGGCACTGTTTATTCGGTGCTTGCCCCCAATATGCGCGGATTCGATGCCGCTCTGTTAGCGGGCGCCGATGAAATCGTGATATTTGGCGCGGCCAGCGAAGCCTTTTCACAAGCCAATATCAATTGCAGCATTGCTGAATCCATTGCCCGCTTCGAACCCGTCGCGGAAGCCGTCAAGGCGGCGGGGCTGCGTTTGCGCGGCAGCATTAGCTGCGCACTGGGCTGCCCGTATCAGGGCGAAGTCGAAATCGCCTCGGTGGTGGATGTTGCACGGCGCTATCTGGAACTCGGATGCGATGAAATCGACGTGTGCGACACCATTGGCGTGGGCACCCCCGTGCGGGTTGATCGCGTGATGAAAGCCGTTACAGAAATCGTCGACCCCTCGCGCATCGCTGGGCATTTCCACGACACATATGGTCAATCGCTAGCCAACATCCTGGCTTCATTGCAAGCAGGCATTTCCACCTACCATGCCTCGGTCGCAGGCTTGGGCGGCTGCCCTTACGCCAAAGGCGCTACCGGCAACGTCGCCACCGAAGACGTGCTGTACATGTTGCATGGCATGGGCATAGAAACAGGCGTTGATCTAGATGCCGTCATTGATATCGGCCAATGGATTGCCGGCCACCTGGGCCGCAAAGGCTCAAGTCGCGCAGGCAATGCACTGGCCGCCCGCAAGGCCGCTTAAACGGAGCACTCATGGTTATCGGCAGCCTGAACCCACCCAGTAAGCAAGAACAACAACAGCTGTTTGCAGAAATCGGCCCTCTCCCCCTGGAAGGGCCTGCATGCCGCCGCTGGGTCAAATGGTCTGCCTGGCTGATCTTGGCTGTGGTCGTGGTGCGGCTGGCTCAGACTGCCGCCAGCCCTGCTGGGGAAATGGTCAGCCCAGCCATCAAGATCAGCCTGGTGGTTTGCGTATTGGGCCTGGCCCTGCTCGCACGGGCCATGCAGACATCGGTCACGCGCATTACCGAGCAAGGCATTGAACAGTCGTGGATCAGCCGCCGCACCATCCAGTGGGAAGAAATCTCGTTTGTGAAGTTCGTCCCGCTGATCGCATCAAAGAAACTGATTTGCTTTACTGCCCGAGGTCGGCCTGTCACGTTCCAGGCGGGCAGCCGGGAACTGGAAATCGCCTTCGCCCGCATCGCCCTCGTGTACCGCCGGCGCTGAACCGGCGGTACCGTGGGGCGCTTACCTCGCGGTGCTTATCGCGCAGTACTTATTGCGCGGTGCTTATCGTATCGGCAGCGCGTACATCAGGCCGCCTTCCGTCCACAAGGCGTTCAGGCCGCGTTGAATTTTCAACGGACTGCCCTGCCCAACATTACGCTCAAAGCTTTCACCGTAATTACCCACCTGCTTGATGATGTTGTAAGCCCAGTTTTCTTCCAGGCCCATGTTCTTACCCGCGCCCTCGGTCACACCCAATAAACGACGCACATCGGGGCTGGCGCTTTTTCGCATTTCATCGACATTGGCCGACGTCACGCCAAGCTCTTCGGCGGCTACCATGGCATGCAGCGTCCACTTCACCACATTCAGCCAAGCGTCATCACCCTGCCGCACAAACGGCCCCAAAGGCTCTTTGGAGATGATCTCAGGCAATACAACGTAGTTATCGGGGTTTTCAAGGCGGGAAATGCGAATGGAGGCCAGCCCTGAGGCATCGGTAGTGAATACATCGCAGCGCCCTGCTGCAAACGCGCTCACCACTTCATTAAACTGGTCAAACACCACAGGCTTATAGGTGATGCCATGGCCGCGCGCCCAGTCGGCCATGGTGTTTTCGTTGGTTGTGCCCTGTTGCATACACACTGAAGCATCATTCAATTCCTTGGCGCTCTTGACACCAAGTTCCTTGGAAACCAAAAAGCCCTGCCCATCATAAAAGTTGATACCTGCGTGAATGGCGCCCAGTGCTGTGTCGCGCTGTTGCGTCACCGTGGTGTTACGCGCCAGAAGATCGATTTCTCCGGACTGCAGCGCCGTAAAACGCTGTTGCGCATTGAGCGAAACTGCTTTGAACTTCGATGCATCACCAAATACGGCGGCAGCGACTGCACGACACACATCGATGTCCAGGCCCACCCATTCTCCTTTGCTGTCAGGCGCCGAGAAGCCAGCGAAACCGGTGGTGACACCGCAATGCAGCACACCACGCTCACGGACGTTTTCCAAGGTATCGGCCTGCGCGACAGACACGCTTCCGGCCACAGCCAGCACGACTGCAAAGAGGGTTTTCAACTTGAACATGGGCATCTCCACAAAGACGGTATGAACGGAATCAGCGATCAATCAGAACATGTTACAGCAGCCTGCCGCCGTAGCAATCCACAAATGACAGCAATTGCCTTGGCAAGCCCTGGCACGTGCAACACAAAGCGCGATCTCGGGCGCCACCACAGCACTCACTGAGAACAGTTTTCCTATTTGAAACCCATATCTTTATTACTCCAAGAAATTTAAGGAGCAGTATTATTCTTATTCCCACATCCAAATCGGGTATCTACCCGTCTCTCACTCAACATCATGAAGCGCTTTCTCCTCGCCACCACCCTGGCGTTGGCTGCTGCATCCTCCGCAGCGCAAGCCGGCGTCTCTCCCATTGTGGCGCCACAAGAGCTGGAACATTTACGCACTGCGCCCAATGTGCGCATCATTGACATCCGTCCTGCGGATCTCTACGCGAAAAACCATATTCCAGGTGCCTTGTCTGCCCCGTATGCAGCGTGGCGCGGCCCAGCAAACAACCCTGGCCAATTACCCGAACTCACCGAACTGGCCAAACTGGTTCAACGCCTGGGGTTGGACGAACACACCCATGCCGTCGTGGTATCCACGGGCGAGAACACAACCGATTTCGGTGCTGCCGCCCGCGTGTACTGGACCATGAAATACCTTGGCCTTGAGCAGCTTTCCATCTTGAATGGCGGCATGCAATTGTGGCGGTCAGCAAAGCTGCCCGAAGACCAGGCGGCGGCGCAAGTCGCACCCTCCACGTATCAACCCGTCGTGAATCCGGACATTCTGGCCACCCGGGCTGACATCCTGACCCAGATCGACAACCCTAAAGCTCGATTGGTCGATGCTCGCCCCACCGCCTTCTTTACCGGCCAAGTCAAAGCTCCTACCGCTGCCGTACCCGGCACTATTCGCAATGCGGTCAATATTGAACACAGTGTGTGGTTCAAGCCCGACTCGACCGAAATCGTTTCTGCCGCTCAAGCCAAGCAAATTGCTGCGGAGCGCTTCCCGGAACTGGTCGATGACACAATCGCATTCTGCAATACCGGCCACTGGGCAGCCACCGACTGGTTCGCCCTGTCGGAACTCGCAGGGCTGCCTAATGTGCGCATGTATCCTGAATCTCTGGCCGATTGGACCAACACTGCCGAAGCGCTGCCTATGGATAACACGCCAAGCCGCAGTGCCCAGTTGCTGGAAAAACTCAAGGGCGCTTTTACTTTCAACTAAACAGGCTCTGCAAGCTATCGGCGGGCGCTCTGTCCACGCAGCGCGCCGCCTCCTTGACCCTTGCAGCCGTTCCTTTATTCCACCTGTAGGCCATGTCCCGTCTTCCTCTCACTCTGACCATCGCTCTTAGCGTTCTGGCCCTAGCCTGGTTTGTTTCATTACGCCAGTCCGCACTCTTTCTTGTCGGCGTAGGAATGGGCGGCATTCTCGCCGGCGCCCGTTTCGGCTTCACCACCGGCTGGCGCCGCCTGATTGAGCAGCGCGACGCCTCAGGCGTCGTCGCACAACTGGGTCTGCTGGCGGTTGCCGCCGCCATATCCATGCCGCTGCTGGCATATTTTCCAAACGATTTGATGGCTGCGCTCGGCCCACCTAGCGTCAGCCTGCTGATCGGCGCCTTCGTGTTCGGCGCCGCCATGCAGATCGCCGACGGCTGTGGCTCCGGCACACTTTATAAGGCGGGAATGGGCATCCCCCTGAACATGGCGATTCTTCCCATGTTTGTGATTGGCAGCTTCTTGGGCTCGGCGCATCTGGACAGGTGGCTGTCCTTGGGCGCCACCCCGCCTGTGGGGCTGGTCAATGAGGTCGGCCCACTTGGTGCCTTCGGCCTGACGCTGGTAGGCCTGGTCGTTATTGGCGGGCTCGCACTGGCTTGGAGCCGTGGTGGCAACCAAGATACGCCACGCTGGCTGGACCGACGCCTGCTTATCGCAGGCGCTGGGCTGGCGTTGCTGGCCGTGCTGAACTTACTGCTGGCCGGTCAGCCCTGGGGCGTGGTGTACGGCTTCGGCTTGTGGGGCGCCAAAATTGCTACGACAGCCGGCCTGTTTGACCCAACTGCCAATGCTTTCTGGAGCCAGCCCGGCAACTTCAATGCACTTGGCCAGACCGTCTTCCTGGACGTCACAACCATCACTAACCTGGGCATACTGGCAGGTGCCTTGTGGATTTCAGCCCGCAAGACATTGAGCCCGGCGCCCCTTACGGGTCGCCAGTGGGTTATCGGCTTGTTGGCAGGTTTTCTGCTGGGCTATAGCTCACGCTTGGCTTTCGGCTGCAACGTGGGCGCCATGGTCAGCGGAATTTCAACCGGCAGCCTGCACGGCTGGATCTGGGTTGCCCTGGCATTCTGCGGTTCCTTGATCGGCGTGCGCATGCGTCGTCGTTTCGGCTTCTGAGGAGAGAGTAAATATGGGCATTCGTCACACCACTCTGGCCATATTCTGGCTCGCATTGGCTCTCTTTCTGGGATGGGACTGGGTGAGTTCCGCCGACATCAACCATCGCCATGAACCGCCTCTTTTCGCCGCCGGTTCGGGGCAAGCTCCCACGGGAGGCCACTGCTCGGCATTCTGAACTAAAGTCAAAAAGGCCGTGCTTGTAACGAAGCGCGGCCTTTTTATTTTCTATTATTTGTTACTGCAGGCCTTATTATGTGCTGCTGCCGGTGTGCCACAGCCGGCCTTGTAATTCTTATTCGTAGTCGCGCACATCCTCAATCACCTTGCCATCGTTCGGCAAAGCACCAGGTTCGAGGCACTCCACTTCGGCACGCAGCTTGGTAATTTCTCGCACGGTATCGGCCACGCTTTCCGCCAGGCCATCCGCCACTTCGGGGACTTCAATACGCAGCACCATGCTGTCGCGCCCTACCGACCCTGCCACCACCAAGCGGGCACGCAGTACGTTGGGGTAACGTGCCACCACCTGCGCCACCTGCGCAGGGTGTACGAACATGCCTCGTACCTTGGTTGTCTGGTCGGCCCGCCCCAGCCAACCGCGAATGCGCAGGTTGCCACGCCCGCAAGGCGACGCCCCTGGCATGATAGCGGACAGGTCTCCCGTGCCAAAACGCAGCAGGGGGTAATCGGGGTTGAGCGTGGTCACAACCACTTCACCCACCTCGCCCTCTGCAACGGCCTGATTCGTCCCTGGCCGCACGATTTCCAGCAAGATGTCTTCGTTGACCACCAGCCCTTCACGCGCCTCGGTCTCGTAGGCAATCATGCCAAGATCAGCGGTTCCATAGGCCTGGTAGCCGTCTATGCCTCGTTCCTTAAACCAGGCTTGCAAAGACGGGGGAAACGCCTCGCCGGAAAACAATGCCCGCTTCACCGAAGTAATAGGCACCCCGGTTTCCTCGGCTTTTTCCAGCAGAATACGTAAAAAGCTTGGCGTGCCCGTGTAGCCCGTCGGCTGTAAATCCACCATGGCCTGCAACTGTTGTTCGGTTTGCCCGACGCCTCCTGGAAACACCGTGCATCCCAAGGCATGCGCGGCGGTCTCCATCATGGAGCCCGCAGGAGTGAAGTGGTACGAAAAGCAGTTGTAGACGAGATCTCCGCTGCGAAAGCCTGCTGCGTATAAAGCGCGTGCAAAGCCCCAGTAGTCGGCACGGCGGCTCTCAGGCTCGTAAATAGGGCCGGGCGACGCAAACACGCGAGCGGCTTCCCCCCAGCCTATTGTCGAAAAGCCACCGAACAAGCGATCTTGAACAGACATCTCGGAAGCGTTACCTGCCTGGCGCTTGCTCAACTGGGCTTGCAAGAGTTCGCTTTTGCGAATGACGGGAATGCGGCCCAGCGACGCACGATCCCGCACATCACCCGGCTCCACACCCTGCAATTGTTGGGCGATGGCCGATGCGCGCTGCCGCGCCTGCTGTAATGCCTCCGGCAACCGCGAGAACAGCGTTTTCTCGCGTTCGGCAACGCTCGCAGTTTCGCGTTGCTCATAATATGTTGTCATGATTGAACCCTCTATGCGAGCCAGCGCTTGCGTCGTCTGTAGAACTTGGTGTCGCGGAAGCTCTTGCGCTGACCACTGGATACGCCCAGATAAAATTCCTTGACGTCCTCGTTCTCAGCCAGCTCCCGGGCTTCGCCATCCATCATGACGCGACCATTTTCAAGGATGTAGCCGTAATCCGCGTAGCGAAGCGCGATATTGGTATTTTGTTCGGCAAGCAGGAAGCTGACTTTCTCGCGCTGGTTGAGGTCGCGAACAATTTCAAAAATTTCTTCCACAATCTGCGGAGCCAACCCCATAGAGGGTTCATCCAGCAAAATCATGTTGGGATTAGCCATGAGCGCACGGCCAATAGCTGTCATTTGCTGCTCACCGCCCGAGGTATAGCCCGCCTGGCTGCTCCGCCGCTGCTTAAGCCGCGGGAAATACTCATACACCCGCTCCAGAGCCGCCTGTGTCTCAGCCCGCCCCAGGTTACGTGTGTATGCAC
This sequence comes from Achromobacter sp. F4_2707, assembly GCF_047501535.1. Lineage (NCBI taxonomy): Bacteria > Pseudomonadati > Pseudomonadota > Betaproteobacteria > Burkholderiales > Alcaligenaceae > Achromobacter > Achromobacter sp. F4_2707. The sequence continues at coordinate 273,265 of NZ_JAZDRJ010000001.1, read as the reverse complement.
CAGTCAGCAGGTTTTCCTCAACCGTGAGGTGAGCGAAACAATGCCGCCCTTCCATGACCTGCACGACGCCACGCTTGACGAGATCTGCCGGAGTCAGGCGGTCGATGCGCTCGCCCCGATAATCGATGGAGCCCTTGGTGACATCGCCGCGCTCTGCTTTGAGCAGGTTTGACACCGCCCGCAAGGTCGTCGTCTTACCCGCCCCATTAGCGCCCAGTAAAGCCACGATGCGGCCCTCCGGAACGACCAGCGACACCCCTTTGAGAACGAGGATCACATGGTTGTAGATCACCTCTATCCCATTGACGTTCAGCAATATATTGGCGTCTTGCCGCGTCTCGACATTGGTATTCATTGATTGTGCACCTATCTATGCCGGGCCAGCGAGCCCGACGCTTATCCACCTAGCGGTCGGCATGCCGCGCTGTTTTGCCTGGCACGCACCCGGGCGTGTGCCTGAGTGCGCGCCAGGGCCTGCCCCGTGACGATTAACTTTCCTTCGAGCAATCGCGCGGTTCGATCTTCTTCTCGGCGGCATGGCGAGCGCCGTATTCCTTCACCAGCGGGTCAACGAAATCGCGGTTGGACTGATACCAGTCGGAAACGATTTCGAACTTGGAACCATCCCACTGAATGATGCGTGCCCAGTCGTCGCCCATGTGGTCTTCGCACGAGGTACGCACCGGACGCAGGATGTTGGAGAAGCCGAGTTCCTCAAGACGCTCAGCGGTGAGGTTGAGGTTCTCGAAACCCCAGCGCACTTGCTCAGGCGTCATGTGCTTGCCTTTGCCGAACTTCTCTTGGGCAGCGCGGATGGCCTCGACCTGCAGCATGGAAATAATCATGCCGCGTGTGTGGGCGATGGAGCCAACAGTGGCTGCGCCCGGGCTGGTGCCCTGACCCTTGTCGTACACATATTTCTTGAGGTCTTCGTGTACGCGGCCTTCGTCGGCACTGTTGTGAATCGTGATGCCGTTGTAGCCCTTAGCGATAGCGCCGAGGTCTTGAACGTCGGTTTCCGAAGCGGCCCACCAGATGGCATACATTTTTTCACGTGGATAGCCTACGGCCTGTGCTTCGCGGATGGCGGTCGGCGTCATGATGCCGGCGCTCCACAGCAGAACGTAGTCCGGGCGGCGCTGACGGATCTGCAGCCAGGTGGATTTTTGTTCCACACCGGGAGCTGTCACAGGATAAAGCTGCAAGTCAAAGCCGTTAGCCTTGGCACGGGCCTCGAGCAGGGGGATGGGCTCCTTACCATAGGGAGAGTCGTGATAGACCAGGGCAATTTTCTTACCCTTGAGCTTGTCTTCGCCCCCTTCCTTCTTGGCGATATCCTGAATCATGACGTCGGCGGCTGTCCAGTAGTTACCCAGCAGCGGGAAGTTCCACTTGAACACCGTGCCATCGGCAGACTGAGACAGCCCATAACCCACGGTTTCGATGGGAATGCCATCGACAATGGCGCGGTCCGACAGAGCAAAAGTAATGCCGGTCGATTGCGTATCAAAGCCCGAGGCGCCGCCACGCGTTGCCTTCATGCGCTCATAACATTCCACACCGCGGTCGGTGGCGTATGCGGTTTCACATTCTTCGTAAACGATTTTGACACCGTTCACCCCGCCATCACGCTCATTAACGAGCTTGAGGTAATCCTGCTTGCCATCGGCCCATGGAATGCCCAGCGGTGCAAACGAACCCGTGCGATAAGTCAGTAGTGGCACGAACTGTTCTTCTGCGGCGAAAGCCGGGCCTGCCGTCCCCACCATGGCAGCCGTGACGGCAGCCATCGCAGCGGCGAATTTGATTGTGTTTTTCATCTCCGAGTCCTCCTGGTGTCTATGCACCGTTTATGTGGCATGCCGACGAAAGAGTCGGCGCCGTTTTGCCGATAAATTGCCTACCCACGCCTGAATTAGTGCGGGAAAGGCCAAATACGCATTTTTTCCTTGCCTATGCTCCACAGTCGTGCCAAGCCATGCGGCTCGACGATGAGGAAGAAAACGATCAGCGCACCGAACACCATGTGTTCAATATGAGACGCTGTATCCACTGCCAGAGGCAAGCCCAGCATAGTCGGGATGTTAGTCAGCAAGACCGGCAACAGCACCATGAACGCTGCGCCGAAGAAGCTGCCAACAATGGAACCCAAGCCGCCAATAATGACGATGAACAGCAACTGCAGGGAACGATTGAGGTCAAAGGCCAGTGGCTCCCAGGAACCCAGGTGCACATAGGCCCACAAAGCGCCGGCTACGCCAATAATGAACGAGCTGACCGCGAAAGCTGTGAGCTTGGCGTAAACGGGCCGGATACCGATCACTGCCGCCGCGACGTCCATATCGCGTATGGCCATCCACTGCCGGCCGATAGCGCCGCGCACTAGGTTTTTGGCCAGCAATGCAAACACCACGACGAAACACAGCACAAACACATAGCGTTGAGCGGGCGTCTGGACAGGCAAACCGAAAAATTCGAGAGCCGGCACCGAGACGTTGCCTGACGACGAGTAGTTGGTGAAATACGGGATACGCAGGAAAGCCCAATCAACAAAGAACTGCGCAGCCAGTGTTGTCACCGCCAGGTACAGCCCACGAATACGCAAACTGGGAATACCGAACACCACGCCGACCAATGTGGCAAACACCCCGCCTAACAAAATTTGAAACAGCAACGGGAGTTCGGGAATACGTACACCGAAGTTCCATGCGGCATAGGCCCCGACTGCCATGAAAGCGCCGGACCCGATGGAAATCTGACCGCAATAACCCACCAGGATATTCAGCCCGATCGCCCCTAAAGAAAGAATCAGAAAGGGAATCAGGATGGCCTGAAGGAAATAGTTCGATGCCGCGAACGGAATCACCAGAAATGCCACCAACAGCAAGCCAATGATGAAGGCGCGATCTTGGCGGATGGGAAAGATCTGCTGGTCAGCCCTGTATGAACTCTTGAACTGACCGTTCTCACGATAATACATAGTATCTACCTACCAAGAATGACTCTTTACACCCGGTCGATGATTTTTTCACCGAACAAGCCCTGGGGACGGAACAGAAGAAACACCAGTGCCAGCACATAGGCGAACCAGATTTCAATCCCCCCGCCAACGAATGGCCCCAAATACACTTCGGACAGCTTTTCGCCCACACCGATGATCAACCCACCGATGATGGCGCCAGGCACGGATGTGAGCCCGCCCAGGATGACCACAGGAAGTGCCCGCAACGCTGCAGTAGACAGGGTGAACTGCACGCCATATTTCGAACCCCACACAATGCCTGCAACCAGCGCCACCAGGCCGGCGACCGTCCAGACCACCACCCAGATGCGGTTAAGCGGGATGCCGATGGATTGCGCGGCCTGGTGATCATCCGCCACCGCCCTGAGGGCACGCCCCACAGAGGTGTACTGAAAGAAGAAGGCCAGGGCAGCAACCAGCACAGCTGCGACCACCGCTGCGGTGAGGTCTTCCATGCTGACCAGCACGCCACCTTCGAAAGTGCTTTCGAAGAGGAAGAGCGGGTCTTTGGGCATGCCGACATCAATGGAATACACGCTACTGCCAAACAAGGTCTGACCAATGCCATCCAGGAAGTAGCTGATACCAATCGTGGCCATGAGCAAAGTCGTGCCTTCCTGATTCACCAGGTATCGCAACACATAGCGTTCAATCAGTACGGCTATGAGCCACATAAAGACTGCGCAAACGATGAAGGCCAGAACATTGCCCAACAGCTTGCTTTCGATGCCAAGCCAGATCGGAATCCATTCAGAGAAGCGCGCCATGGCCAAGGCTGCGACCAGCACCATGGCGCCCTGCGCAAAGTTGAAGACCCCTGACGCTTTGAAAATGAGCACAAAACCCAACGCGACCAGTGCGTAGAGCATGCCCGACATCAGGCCGCCGAATACTGTTTCCAGAAAAAAACCCATGTCCGTCGTCCTTACTCGCCGGCGCCAAGATAGGCGCGTATCACTTCAGGGTTGTTGCGCACCTCATCAGGTGTGCCGTCACCGATTTTCTTGCCGTAGTCCAGCACCACGACCCGGTCGGAGATGTCCATAACCACTCCCATATCGTGCTCGATCAGCACAATGGTGGTGCCGTACTCATCGTTCACATCGAGAATAAAGCGGCTCATGTCCTGCTTTTCTTCGATGTTCATGCCGGCCATGGGCTCGTCCAGAAGCAGAATGCGAGGCTCCATGGCCAGGGCGCGCCCAAGGTCGACACGCTTTTGCAGACCATACGGCAGACGCCCCACAGGCACTTTCCGATAGGCCTGAATCTCTAGAAAATCAATGATGTTTTCAACATATTCGCGATGACGGATTTCCTCGCGTTCAGCCGAGCCCAGGCGGAATGCCTGAGCCAGCACACCGCTTTTCATGCGCAGGTTGCGGCCTGTCATGATGTTGTCCAGCACGCTCATGCCCTTAAACAAGGCCAGGTTCTGGAACGTGCGGGCAATGCCGGCTTCGGCAGCGCGACGCGGATTCATCCGGGTGTATTGCTCCCCCTTGAGAGTGATGGAGCCTTCCTGCGGCGTATAGACACCGTTAATCACGTTAAGCATCGAACTTTTGCCCGCGCCGTTAGGCCCGATGATGGCGCGAAGCTCGTGCTCGCGTACGTTGAAGGAAATATCGGTCAGGGCTTTCACCCCGCCAAAAGACAGCGAGATATTCTGTAGATCGAGAATGACGTCCCCGATTCGCTGCTCACGACTTGGAATCATGGTTAAGCCGCCTTCTGTGTGTTGCTGGGAAAGACCTTGGCGCCGATTATGCGCAGGTCAGCGGAAATTCGACCGGTACGGCCATCCTCGAACTTGACTTCAGTTTCGATGAACTGGCTCTCGCGCCCTTCAAAGAGCGCATCAACCAACACGCCGTATTTTTGAGCGATGAAACCGCGCCGCACTTTGCGAGTGCGGGTCAGTTCGTCGTCGTCGGGGTCAAGTTCCTTGTGCAGCACGAGGAAGCGAGCTACCTGCGACGCGCACAGCTTGGGGTCTTGGGCCAGATCGGCATTGACTTGTTCAACGCAGTCGCGAATGAGCTCCAGAACTTCCTGCTTGCCAGCCAGATCGGTATAGCCCGCGTAGGGCAGGCCACGCCGCTCCGCCCAGTTGCCCACTGCTTCCAGGTCAATATTGATAAAGGCGCACACTTCATCGCGGCCGTCACCAAACGCAACCGCTTCTTTGATGAAGGGGAAGAACTTGAGCTTGTTCTCGATGTACTTGGGTGCGAACAGGCTGCCATCAGCAAGCTTGCCGACGTCTTTGGCACGGTCAATGATTTTGAGCTGACCATCGGTATCCAGATAACCCGCATCGCCCGTGTGATACCAGCCGTCAGGGGTGAAGGATTCAACCGTGGCATCATGATTTTTGTAATACTCCTTGAACAGCCCCGGGCTTTTGACCTGGATTTCGCCGTTCTCGGCCACACGAATCTCAACCCCGGCCACAGGCGGCCCCACCGTATCGGCCCGCACATGACCGTCGGTTTGCACGCACACGAACACCGAGGTCTCGGTTGAGCCATACAGCTGCTTGAGATTGATGCCGATGGAACGATAGAACTCGAAGAGATCAGGGCCGATGGCTTCGCCGGCGGTATAGGCAACCCGTACACGGCTCATGCCCAGAGCATTACGCAAGGGGCCGTAGATGAGGATATCGCCGATGCGGTACAGAAAGCGATCCCAAACGCCCACGGTGCCGTCTTTATCGAGAATGTGGGTGCCGACACGCTTGGCGAGGTTCATACAAGCATGGTAGAGCTTACGCTTGAGCGCGCTGGCGTCTTCCATGCGTATCATCACCTGAGTGAGCAAGCCCTCAAGCACACGCGGCGGTGCGAAGTAATAAGTCGGGCCGATGTCATGCATGTCGATTGACACCGTCTCGGGGGACTCAGGGTGGTTGACGGTAAAGCCCGTTACCAGAAACTGTGTATACGAAAACATGTTCTGGCCTATCCATGCGGGCGGCAGGTAGGCTAGAACGTCTTCGTTTTCCGTCAGGCCTTCGAGCTGCTGAATGGCGAGGGCGCGATCGATCAGCGCATGATGCGTGAGCACCACCCCCTTGGGCTTACCCGTTGTGCCCGAGGTATAAAACATGGCGGCCGCCTCATCGGGCCCTACGTTAGCCGTCGCCTGGGCAACGTGATCGGGATGGGCGGACTGGAACTTGCGTCCTTCTTCGACCAGCGCCTCGAAGCTGAGCAGGCCTTCATCGGTATAGTTGCGCAGGCCGCGCGGGTCGTCATACACAATATGACGCAACTCCGGGCAGTCTGCCTGAGCCTCAAGCATTTTGTCGACCTGTTCCTGGTCTTCCACCACGGCCACCTGGATTTCGGCATCCTGCAGCACGTACAGCATTTCAGCCGCAATGGCATCTTGGTAGAGAGGCACGGGTATCGCACCCAGATACTGGGCTGCTATCATTGCGAGATAGAGGCGGGGCCGGTTCTCACCCACTATGGCGACGTGCGCGCCTTTACGCACGCCCAGGGCCGCCAGCCCGTTGGCCAGCTCAACGGCTTGCTGCGCCACCTGGCTCCAGGTAATAGTCTGCCAAATGCCAAGATCTTTCTCACGCATGGCAGGCCGTTGCCCGCGATGCTGCGCATGGTATTCCACCCACGCAGGAAAAGTCGTCGGCAAACCCGACGATGGGGTCGGTGTTTGATGTGCCACCTTGTCTCCTTCAGCCTAAGCCTTGCTTCGTCATTAGCGAAGCGTTTTGTATTTGGCCGGACACGTTACTATTTGTATGAATTGGCCCATGCCGTACATGTCCGATGCGTATAAGGTATCGCTTCAGATCAGGTATAACTGTCGCTGTTGCGACATTCGATTACACCCTAGGGGTAATTCCTCATGAGTCTTGAGCAGTCCCTTCTGACTACTACCGCTTGGTTTCCTGTGCTGGAGCCCGAAGAGCAACAGCGGGTATTGCGCGACTTGCACAGTACCCACTACGCGCCGGGCGCCATGATTGAGCGCAAAGGAGAACTCGCCACCTCTTGGCTCGGCGTACAGCAGGGCCTGGCAAGAGTCTCTGTGGGCAACCCCGACGGCAAACTGGCATCTCTGACAGGCATGCCCGCCGGGAGCTGGTTCGGAGAAGGTTCGCTGCTTAAACACGAAAAACGCAAGTATGACGTTGTCGCTCTACGCGCCACGACCATCCTGCGCATGCCGGAAGCCACCTTCAACTGGCTGCTCGATCGCAGCCGCCCTTTTAACCGCTACCTACTCGACCAGCTCAATGAACGCGCCGGGCAATTCATCGGCAGGGCGGAATCAGATCGCCTGCTTGACCCCGAAGCCCGGGTAGCACGCTGCCTACTAGAACTCGTCAATCCCACTTTGCTCACACGCGCAGCCACCAAACGCCTGGATATCACCCAAGAAGAAATTGGCTATCTGGCAAGAATTTCCCGGCAACGCGCTAATCAGGCGCTTCGTAATCTGGAAGAGAACAAGCTTATTAGTGTGGAATACGGCGCCATCCATATCCTCGATACGGATGGGCTCGCAGAATACGGTCAATAAGGCCTGACTCGCATAGAGGGACGTAGTAAGCTTGGGGGGTTAACCCTCCCATGATGGGCGGATAAAAAAGCCTCAAAAGAAAACTCGGCGAGACCGGAACATGTCACAACAACACACCACACACGCACTTCCCTCATACCTGAACCCCGACGATGTCGGGCCCTGGGGTATTTATCTAGAGCAGGTAGAAAGAGTCACTCCCTATTTGGGTCACCTGGCAAAATGGGTGGAGACGCTCAAGCGTCCAAAACGCGTATTGGTTGTGGATGTTCCTGTCGAACTCGACGACGGCACCATTGCCCACTTCGAAGGCTATCGCGTGCAGCACAACGTATCGCGGGGCCCGGGTAAGGGTGGGGTGCGGTATCACCAAGATGTCACACTGTCGGAAGTGATGGCGCTGGCCGCTTGGATGTCTGTCAAGGCAGCAGCGGTCGACCTTCCTTTTGGCGGCGCCAAAGGCGGCATCCGTATCGACCCGCGCAATTATTCCACTGCGGAACTTGAACGCATCACCCGCCGCTACACCAGCGAAATCGGCATCATCATCGGGCCGCATAAAGATATTCCCGCCCCTGACGTCAACACCAACGCTCAGACCATGGCCTGGATGATGGACACTTATTCCATGAACAACGGCACCACAGCCACCGGTGTTGTCACAGGCAAGCCGATCTCGCTGGGCGGCAGCCTGGGCCGTGTCGAAGCCACAGGGCGTGGTGTTTACGTAGTCGGCTGCGCCGCCGCCCGCGACAATGGCCTGGACATCGAAGGCGCACGCGTCTGTGTCCAAGGTTTTGGTAACGTCGGTGGCACTGCAGCCCGCCTGTTCTACGAAGCCGGAGCCAAAGTTATTGCCGTCCAAGACCACACGGGCACCATTCATAACGCCAATGGCCTGGACGTCCTGCGCCTCCTCAAGCACGTGGAGGAAACCGGCGGCGTTGCGGGCGCCCCTGAATCTGAGCCGCTGAAAGCTGACGAATTCTGGGGGCTGGAAACTGACATCCTCATCCCTGCCGCGCTCGAAGGCCAGATCAACGTCAAAAACGCCGATCAAATTCGCGCACGTATCATTATTGAAGGCGCCAATGGCCCGACCACGCCTGAAGCAGACGATATCCTCACCAGTAAAGGTACGCTTATCGTCCCAGACGTTCTCGCTAACGCGGGCGGCGTGACTGTCAGCTATTTTGAATGGGTCCAGGATTTTTCCAGCTTTTTCTGGACCGAAGATGAAATCAACGAGCGCCTGGAGCGCATGATGCATCGGGCTTATGCGTCGGTAGCAGGGGTGGCGGCACAGCATAAGGTGTCGCTGCGTACGGCCGCCTTTATCGCTGCCTGCTCGCGTATCCTGCAAGCTCGCGAAGTCCGGGGTTTGTATCCCTGATGCTTGTCTGATCCGACTCCTGACATTTCGCTGGCGCAGCCGTTCCAAGGGTTAGCGCCGGCACGACTCTTGCTGCGGGTAACGACTTCCCGCTCAAGGGCGGGCGATTAATGTAAGGAGCACGGCATGTATTCAGGTTCTCTTAGTTTGCGCTTACACGTCCCCGAACCACCTGGCTATACCCCTGAGCCCCCCTTCACCCCTCCCGGTGAAGAGCCCGGCAAAGAAATCGATTTACCTCCGCTCGAAAACCCAGAAGAGGTGCGCGAGCCTGGGGACACGCCGCCGAATGGTGCACCCGAACCCGATCCACAGTCGCCGCCCCCACCTATTCACTGATTCAGGCCATGTAACGACCGCTGCTGCATTTGCGCGGCTGTTTCCCCTTCGGCAGACATCGCGCTCCGATCCACGTACACATGCTTCCACATTGCAGCCACCCGAGGTGAAACGACCCGGCGCTTTTTCAGCACGCGTGCAAACCCTGCCATCACCAGCATCAACACAGAGCGCAGCTGTCGATCACGAGCGGCGGAACGCAGTTGCTCCAATGTAACTTTCCAAGCGAACCTGAATGGCAGGCGCATCCATGCGACCCATATTGCATTTCGCCACTCACGGCGTTGCTGGCTTGCCGCCCCATCGGCTAAGGAAACCACGCGCTGCGCAAGCACATCCTCAAGATAGACCAAGCGCCATCCTCGATCAGCCATATCCAGAGCGAGCAAGGCTTCTTCGCCACCAATGAAAAACGGGGGCCAGAAGCCACCCGCTTCGTAGAACGCGCGAGTACGGACAATGCAGGCGCCTGCCTTTAAGCCTAATACTTGAGGGCCGGGTAGATCTTCGCGGTCAAGCGGGCTACTTGCCATTTCCAGGCACACTGGATCAACACGACCCGCCCCGGCTTCTACAATGCAGCCACTGGCTCCGCCTATATTAGGGTGTTCGTCCAAGATCCGTGCCGCCCGCTGCAACGCGCCAGGCAACCAAAACGTGTCTTCATCACAGAATGCCACATAAGGCGTATGAGCATAGGCGACAGCAATATTACGCGCGGCTGCGCCTAAGTTTCTCCGGCATCGAATCAGCATGACAGAGGGAAATTCTTGCGCCACTAACTTGGCAGTACCATCCGTAGACCCGTTATCCACCACAATAATCGACCAACGCTCAGTCGCGCGCATTAAAGCGCTCAGCGTCTGCTGTAAGCGCCCTTTACGGTTGTGAGTGAGCACCACAACCGTACCTCGTTCTATAGTTTTCATGGGCTTGTATTGGAATGACGAATTGACCTGCTAATAACCAGCATATTCCGTGCCGCGCCCTACTGCTGCCCCCCGGCGGCTCAGCCCATTGGGCCCTTCACCGTCCGGGGAGGGAGCGTCGACTATCTTACGCTGGACGAAGACTCATCCACATCCGTATGGGCGTCGTACTCTTCAAGCCGGTTATAGAGTGTCTTGAGGCTGATGCCCAGCATTTCCGCCGCCGCTTTTTTTACTCCGCCACACTGTTTAAGCGTCGCTAATATAAGTTGGCGGTTGGCGTCGGCCAATGGCACCCCCACAGGCACCGTGATTTCCGACCCCCAGCCCGTAGAATGGGATTCAAGAGAGAAAGAATTGAAATTCCCTTCAATGACGTCATCGGCAAGGATATAACTGCGATACACGTAATTACGCAGTTCTCGCACATTGCCCGGCCATGCATAACTGACCATGGCCTGCCTTGCTTCCTCAGCAAAGCGCTTGGTTGTTCCGTACTCCTTGTTCAACGCTTGGAGGAAATGATCGGCGATCAAGAGAATGTCATTCTCACGCTCGCGCAGTGGCGGAAGAACGAGCGGAAAGACACTCAGACGGTGGTAAAGATCTTCGCGCAGCGTGCCCTTGGCAACAGCCTGTTCGGGGTTGCGATTAGTGGCGGCCACGACTCGCACATCGGTGACGATCTCTTCGTGGGCACCCACTCGCATGAATCGGCCGGTTTCCAGCACCCGCAACAGCCTGACCTGCATCTCCATGGACATTTCGGTAATTTCGTCCAGAAACAAGGTGCCGCCGTGCGCTTTCTCAAAATACCCTTTGTGCTGCCGGTCAGCGCCTGTGAAACTGCCTTTTTCGTGGCCAAAGAGTTCGCTTTCAATCAGATTGGGAGAGATGGCTCCGCAGTTCACGGCCATGAAAGGCTGGTCACGCCGTGTACTAGACAGGTGAATGGCTTCGGCTGCCAATTCTTTCCCGGTGCCGCTCTCCCCAACAAGCAATACCGTCGCCTGAGTCGGCGCCACTTTTTCTACGTAAGCGCAAAAAAGCTGTATCGCTGGAGACGAGCCCACGATGCGGGAGAAAGCATCCTTACCGGGCTCCGCCGCCGGCCTCTTCGCAGCAGGCGCGGCGGTTTTCAGATCGGCAAGAATCGTTTTCAAACGGCGCAGGCTAATGGGCTTGGTCAGATAATCCACCGCCCCGCAACGTAGCGCCTCAATCGCACTGTCTGCGCTGGAATGCCCTGTGATAAACACCACTTGGCAATCATCCAATGCCAGGCGTTTCCATAACTCAATACCATTGCCGTCAGGCAACGTCATGTCGAGCAATAGCACGTCTGGCTTATGCCGTTCAATCTGGATACGGGCTTGGCGGATGTCTCCGGCCTGAGCCACGGTGTACCCTTCCTCAACTGCAATTTCGGCAATAAGCTCACGGGTGGCCTGCTCATCGTCGGTAATCAGTAGATGCGGCATAGTTACCTCAAAGGGTTTGAAAAGCCACTGCCTGATTCATGTTACAGGGTTTCCACCCATTTTCTAGGTAAGAAAGCGTCTCATTTGCAACGATATACCAATTAAATCAGCAGCGAGGATATGCCGCCACTTCCTTCCTCAGCGCGGTTTATCCGGGGTGGGGTGGTCACTCTCCCGCTCACCCGGACGCTTGGGTAATTGCTCGTTATCGCGCCTTTGAGGTGGGGGCTGCTGGCCATGCTCAGTCAGCTCTTCACGTACTTGCCGACTAGCAATCCGCCCTGCGCGGCCATATTGATTTCCACGCGCCACTTCACGTGTATCGGGATCGGGAGGCGTCTGATCCGCCGTCTCCCCGCGCCCGCCACTCGCCTGCCAATGGCGAGGCATGTGCTGGACACCTTCGGTAACGTCCCGCTGCGCATCTTTCACTTGCGCCGTTCCCGCACCAATGCCTTTGTCCTGATTGCGTTTTTCTTCCCTGTCGGTCTGCCGCATGACTGCTCTCCTTAAGCTTGCCCATTGCCGACATCATCGTTATGCCTACGCCGGCCTTTCATCTTCCTGATTGAGCAAGCTCTGTGCCGCCACCGCCTAACCGCACTGTAGATCTTACAAAGTCGGAGCAAAACTTATCACGCGGTGCGCACTGCCATTCCTCTGGAAACAAGCAGAACCCCTTACAGGGCAAGGCTGACAAATCCAGAAAAAGCGCCGCAGCGCAGCAGCCCGTCTAGGTTCACACATGCCGAAACATTTCCCAGGTCCGGTTACACGGAACTGGCATGGTCATTGCGTCAATCCTTTTTGTCGACGAACCCCTCAGAAGGAGATGTTGTGGTGCAACTAATTCATGAAATGAGGGCCAAACAGCAAACCACGCTGACGCCCCGACTTCAACAGTCTGTAAAGCTTCTGCAGATGTCTACGCTGGATTTCAGCCGGGAAGTGGCCGAAGCCATTGCTAACAACCCTTTTCTCGACGACGAAGAAGGGCTGTCCACTGAAGAAAGGGTTGCCGACACGCCCCGCCATCTTGCAGAGCAAGCGCAGCAGCCTGATGCACTGCTAAGCGAGATTCCGGCTTCGCCATCGACCGCAGACAGCGCAGATTTTGACCAGGTTGTACAGGCTGATTACGATGCCAGCGCAGAATTCAGTAGCGGATACTCCGGCGACTATCCCACCACCCGCCACCCGGATCAGCCCGAAACCGATATTGGGCAATGGGCCCGCAGCGAAACGTCCTTGCAAGATTCCTTGCGTAAAGACCTGTTCAGCTATCCGCTCAGTGAACGCGATCTGTGCCTGACGGAAGTCATTATTGAAGCACTCGACAGCGACGGCTATTTGCGCACGCCTTTCGACGAGCTGATTAAGCCGGGCCAGCTAGAACCCATGCCTTCAATCAGCGAATGGGAAACCGCATTACAGTTGATACAGCATCTGGGCACCGCCGGCATCGGTGCACGCAACCTCCAGGAATGTCTGAGCCTTCAGCTGACGGCTTTGCCGGAGCAAACGGAGGGGCGACAACTGGCACTGCGGATTGTGGAAAATGCCCTTGAGCGCCTGGGGCGGTGTGATTATTCCGGATTGGCTCGCAGCCTGAAGGCGGAAGAGTCTGAAATCCATCAGGCATGCGATCTGATCCGCAGCTTGGAGCCACGCCCCGGCGCGCGCTTCAGCAGCGTAGACCCATCGTGCTATGTCATACCCGATGTCTATGTGAGAAAAGTCGGGCACTTATGGGTGGCCACCGCCAATGACAGCGCCATACCGCGCGCCAGGATCAACACGGTATATGCGCAGCTGTTTCGCCAGAGCCGTTATGATGAGCGGCCGCTGATGGCGCAGGCCCTGCAGGAAGCGCGTTGGTTGATGCGCAGCCTGGAGCAACGCAGCCACACCATTACGCGGGTTGCGCAAGCCATTGTAGCGCGCCAGCAAACCTTTTTCGATTATGGCGACGTCGCCTTGCGCCCCATGATGCTGAGCGAAATCGCCGAAGAGCTGGGCATGCATGAATCTACGGTTTCACGCGCTACCAGCAACAAATATCTGGCCTCTCCCCAGGGAATTTTTGAATTCAAGTATTTTTTCTCGAGAGAGCTAGCCACCCATTCGGGCGGCACTTGCTCAGCCGTAGCGGTACGTGCACTGATCCAGGAAATGATTGAAAACGAAGACCCGGCCGAGCCGCTTTCCGACGTTATGCTGGCTCAACGCCTAGCGCAAGAAGGCGTTCAGGTTGCCCGCCGCACAGTGTCGAAGTATCGTGCGCAAATTAAGTTCCCCCCCGCGGAACAGCGCCGCCGCCCGGCAGCAGCCTAGCAATGAATGCGCGACGCTGCGTTGTGTTGCCTCAGCACTCCGGCACGCCGGACTCAACGCAAGACAGCGTGCGCACGCTTTCAAAACGGCGCGTGCGCCCATCGACAGGATCACGGAACTCGATGGCACGCGCCAGCAGCTGCAAAGGTCGCTGGAAACTTTCTTCTGCCCGTGTCTCGTTGTTCTCATCATAAGGCGCGGGCGGGTAGAAACTATCGTTCACTATGGGCATACCCAACGCGTTCAAGTGGACACGTAACTGGTGCTTACGCCCTGTCAACGGCTCGAGTCGCAGATGCGCCAACCCGTTATCGCCCAACCAGCTAAGCAATTCGATACGGGTTTCGCTGTTCGCCGGGCCCGCCACCTCGTGCATGAGGAAGCGTCCGAGCATTTCTTCCATGCGGCTGCGATAGACCAAGGGAAACTCGAAACCCGCTGGGGGCCTGGCCACGGCCTCGTACTCTTTGCCTACCTCACGCGCTTGAAACAATGCCTGATAACGGCCCCGATAAGCGGGATCAACACAAAACACGAGGACTCCCGCGGTTTCGCGATCCAACCTGTGAATCGGAGACAACGTAGACAAGCCCAGTTCGTTTCGCAGGCGCACCAAAGCGGTGTGACGCAGATAACGGCCGGAAGGCGTGGTTGCCATGAAATGCGGCTTGTCCACTACCACCAGCCGTGCATCTCGATACAGCACGGGTAGCTCGAAAGGCACCGGCACTTCGTCGGGCACTTCGCGGTAGTACCAGAGCCAGCGTCGCGCTTGGTAAGGTGTATCGGCACGTTGCGCCACGCCGTATTCGTCGACAATGTCGCCCGCCTCCAGGCGGCTTAGCAAAAGCGCCTGCGGCATGCGTGGGAAACGCTCGCTGAGAAAATCCAGCAAGCGCTCCCAAGGCCCTTCCGGCAAATACACCCGGCTGGGTGGTATGCCGTCACGTTCAGGCAGCGGCATTTAAGTGGTTGCCGCAGTGCTGGGCGCAACCCCTGTACCGCTCCTACGCATGCGGCGCCCTTGCAACGTCCAGATCAAGATCAGCAAAGTCAACGCCGGAATATAAACCCAGAACTCGGAAGGCCGGTTGGTATTCGGCACGAGGATTTCTTCGACATCCCACCCTTGTTCCCAACCAGCACGGCGAGCCGAACTGCCAAAGCGCACAGCGGATATCTGTACAAAGTCACCCATTGCCATGAATGTCAGGCCCGAATCGGACAAACGCTGCCGGCCGAGATCATCACCGGTGGCTTCTGTATTTTCAGGGGTGTCGGCAATTGCAACCGCAACCGTCTTACGAAGTTCATCCCCTTCGATATTCATGCCCGAAAGCACCGCTACAAACCGCCCGTTCTCAGGTAAGTTGGCCGCGATGCTGTAGATTTCGGTTGCAGGTCGCGCTTCATACTTGGGCGCCAGATGGTTCATGAACCAGTCCGGCCGGAACAGCGCAAATGTCACCAACAGCAACAGGGCTATTTCCAGCCACGTGCATTTGCTACGGAACCAGGCCATGGTGGCCGCTGCGAACGTCAAGGAAGCGAATGTCGCACCGACCACCACTAGTACGAGTTCAACCCAGCCTGAGACATCAATCAGCAGCAACATGGGGTTGAAGATGAACATAAAGGGCAAAACAGCCGTGCGCATAGCATAGGTTACGCCTTGCACCCCCGTCGCCAGCGGGCTCTCTCCTGAAATCGCCGCTGCAGCAAAAGTTGCCAGCCCCACCGGCGGCGTAATGTCGGCCATGATGCCGTAATAGAACACAAACAAGTGCACGGCAATGAGTGGGATGACCATGCCGCTTTGCGCGCCCAACTCAACTACAACCGGGGCCATAAGAGTGGCCATCAGAATATAGTTGGCCGTGGTAGGCATGCCCAGGCCAAGAACCAGACAAACCGCTGCGGTGAAGAACAGCATCACCAACACATTGCCCATGGATACCAGTTCCACAAAGGCTGTCATGCGCAGGCCCAGGCCTGTCAGCGTAATGGCTCCAACAATCAAACCCGCAGTACCGCAAGCAATGGCGATACCCACCATGTTGCGCGCGCCTTCCTGCAGACCAACCACGGCCTCATAAAAGCCCTGCATCAGGGGCTGAATGATGGATTCTTTTCTGAAGAAGGCAATGAGTGGGCGCTGGGTGACCATCTGGAACAGCATAGCCATCACAGCCCAGAAAGCCGACAGCCCTGCCGAGAGTTGATCGACCGCCAGACACCACACCAGAATACCGATGGGAATCAAGTAGTACAGGCCAGACCGTACGGTGGGCCAGGCTTCCGGGCGTACCGGATTGGTGACGTTGATATCGGTAGGCAGATCTGGGTGACGCGCTGAAATACGCAATAGCCACACATAAAGCACCAGCAACAGAACCAACAGTATTGGAGTTGCGGCATTACCCGCCACGGAGCGAACACCCATGCCTACCCAATACACCAGGCCCATCACGACCAGTGTGCCTGCGATCGCCATGCCCCAACCCGCGATTTTTTGCAGGGGTGTTTTTGGCTCGCCCGCGGACATCATGGGGTTGATCCCCAGCTTGAGGGCTTCCAAGTGCACGATGTAGAACAGAGCCACGTAAGAGATTGTGGCCGGCAACAGCGCATGGCGGATGATGTCGGTATAGGGAATACCAACGTATTCGATCATCAGGAAGGCTGCCGCCCCCATCACCGGCGGCATGATCTGCCCGTTCACCGATGAAGCGGTTTCAATGGCTCCGGCTCGCACCCCGCCATAACCCGCTTTCTTCATAAGGGGGATGGTAAAGATACCACCCGTGACGACGTTGGCGACGGACGACGCCGAGACAATGCCGTTCACAGCGGAACTCACCACCGCCACCTTGGCCGGGCCGCCACGCAAATGGCCTAGCAGGGCAAACGACACCTGCATCATGTAATTGCCTGCTCCGCAGCGATCCAGCAGCGAGCCCAGCAGCACGAAAATAAAAATGTACGACACTGAAACGCCGACCGCCACACCATAGACCCCTTCGGTCGTCAGCCACATGTGTGACACCAGGCGCTCGATGGAAGCTCCACGGTGAGCCAGGGCTTCCGGCAGCCAGGGGCCCAGGAAGACATAAGCAACAAACACTGTGCCCAATATGGCCATGGGCGCGCCCAGCGCGCGGCGCGTGACTTCGAGTAACAGAATCAGGCCCACCGCCGCACACACGACATCCATGGTGGTAGGGATGCCGGGACGCATCGCCAATTCAGCGTAGAAAATATAGATGTATGACGCGCAGAACCCGCCGACCAGAGCCAATACCCAGTCCTGCGGCGGCATGGTGTCGCGGGGCGAACGCTTGCTGAACGGATAGGCAAGATAGCCCAGGAATACCGCGATGCCCACATGCAGCGAACGGGCTTCGGTATCGTTGAATATGCCGAAATTCAGCGTGAAGGGCAGCGGCGACGCATACCAGAGCTGAAACAGGGACCACAGCAGCGCGCCTATAAACAAGACACTGCCGGTAAACCCACCTACCGTTCGGCCTCCACGATCGACGTCGGCGACCAACTGTTCAAGCTCAGCATTTGCTGCCAGCTGTTCTTGCGACAGCTCCGAATTCGAGGTCATGCGTATTCCCCAAGAGAGAAGCGAACCAATGTGCCCTCGACAGGAGGTTCATCAACGACGAGGGTGATACATCGGATAAAACAAAAAGCGGCACTTTTGGTACCGGCTCAAGCCACTTGAATATGACAAGGGCTGAACAAAAACGGCATGCCACCGACTGTGTCTTGTGGCATGCCAGCGTATCTAAGAAACCGGAAAGCCCTCGTTAGAGCAGACCTTGTTCCTTGAAGTATTTTTCAGCGCCCGGATGCAGCGGGGCGGACAAGCCATTCTTGACCATATCTTCTTTTTCAAGAATGCCGAACGCCGGATGCAGCCTCTTGAAGTCGTCGAAATTCTCGAACACAGCCTTCACAACTGTATATACGGTGTCTTCGGGTACATCGGCGGAGGTGACGAATGTCGCCAGCACACCATAGGACTCGGTTTCTTGCGGGTTGTTGGGATACAGCCCTGCCGGAATGGTGACCTTGGCGTAATAGGGGTAGGTTTCAACCAGTTTGTCGACTACCGGGCCCGTGAGCGAAACCAGTTGTGCGCCACAGCTGGTGGTAGGGTCCTGGATATTGGCAGAGGGGTGGCCGACACCATAGAAGAAGCCGTCGATCTTGCCGTCGCACAATGCGCTGCCGTGTTCGTCAGGGCGCAATTCCGAGGCCAGCGAGAAGAAACTCATGTCGCGACCTTGAGCCGAAAGCAATTGTTCCATGGAAGCGCGGGTGCCCGAACCGGGGTTGCCAACGTTGAAACGCTTGCCACCGAGATCGTCGAAGCTCTTGATATTGGCTTCCTTGCGGGTCACCACAGTGAAGGGTTCTGGGTGCAAAGAGAACACTGAACGGAGCTTATCGAACTTGCCGGCGTCCTTGAACTGGCCTTCGCCGTTATAGGCATTGAAGCCGACGTCGGACTGGACGACGCCCAGGTCGAGTTCGCCCGCCTTGATGGTGTTGACATTGAATACCGAGCCGCCTGTGGATTCGACCGAACAGCGAATGCCGTGATCTTTGCGATCTTTGTTGACGAGGCGGCAGATGGCGCCACCGGCAGCGTAGTAAACGCCCGTAACACCACCCGTGCCAATGCTCACGAAGCTCTGCTGCGCAGCAGCCGGCACAGGTGCCATCATCGCAGCAAATAACGTTGCTACACCAGCACTCACGGCGAACCGATTGCCGAAATGAGACTTGAACTTCTTCTGCATACCTGACTCCTTAGGCTTAACCCGTTTTATTTCCAGAGCTTCACTGACGGTGGGTAACCGCATCAATGGATTTGCGCTCACTGTAATGAACCCAAATATCCTACAGCTTGCAGGCCCTTCGCGAGCTGCTTTTTTCTTGGGGTTTGCCCGTAGAAACAGCGTTTTCCCCAGGTTTTTCAGCCACTACAGCAATGGAACGGATCAACCCAGCGCCGTATCCAGCAACATCATCAGGACAAAACCTATCATCAGACCGCCGGTTGCCCACGATTCGTGACCTTGTCGGTGCGACTCTGGAATAATTTCGTGACTGATCACGAACAACATCGCGCCAGCAGCGGCGGCCAGCCCCCAGGGCAGCAGCACGGCGGACACGCCCACCACCAGCACGCCCAGCATGGCCATTAAAGGTTCCACCAACCCTGAAAACACCGCCACGCCCACGGACACCGCCCGCCCATAGCCCACTGAGCGCATGGCCAGCGCCACCACCAGCCCTTCGGGAATGTCCTGCAGAGAAATGCCGATAGCCAGAGCCTGCGCCGCATGGACATCGCTTCCTGCGAAGGACACGCCAATCGCCAGCCCTTCCGGCACATTATGCAAAGCGATGGCAATCACGAAGAGCCAGACTCGCTTGATCAGCCGTGAACGACTCCCTTCCACGCCTTTGATGAAATGCTCGTGCGGCAGCAGACGATCAACCAGCAAAAGCACCGCCGCGCCAACCAGAATGCCCAGCCCGACGACTCCGCTGGCGCCCCATTTACCCGCGCCTAATTGTGTTGCGGCATCAAGGCCCGGAATAATAAGGGAGAACGCGCAAGCCGCCAGCATGACGCCCGCACCAAAACCCAACATTGCATCGTGTACCCGCTGCGGAGGCTGCCAGGAAAAAAGTACTGGCAGCGTACCTGCCGCCGTGGCCAGCGCCGCTGCGCTGCCACCAAGAATCGCCCCCAGCAACGCCGGCATATCCCCTTGTATGGCGGCATAAACCCCACCGCCCAGCACAAGCGATACACCCACCGCAATCGCCAGGACCAGCCACCTGGAAAATTGAGGATGTGAAAGCGAGTGAGAGGGTTCGCGGCTCGATAAAGTGGACACTAGGCGGCTCCCGAATGGTTGGGAAAATTTATTCTAAGCTATCTGTGATGAGAGCGAGCTTCTCGCTATCGATATCAGCTGCCAGCGGTTGTAAATCCGGCATCTTGCGGTTGGCCCGCAACGATACGTCCCGAAATCGGCTGACTTTGCCGTACAGTCCCTGTTGCCCTGCCACTGCCGTAACGGTGTGATTGTAATGGCGGCTGACCGTGTCCAAGGAATCACCCAGTTTCTTGAGTCGTTCCGCCACCATGGCGACCTGGTTGTAAAGTTCTCCCGCCCGATCTGCCAAAGCCTGTGCCTGGGCATTACTGCGAGCCAGCATCCAGAGGTTGGATACGGTCTTCAGCACCGGCATCAGGGTCGTGTGTGAAACCAGAATCACGTTCTGCCGGCAGCCGTAATCAAACAAATCACGCTCATGCCGCAGGGCCTCGATATAGGCAGCTTCCACCGGCATGAACATCAACACAAAATTGGGGCTACCTATGCCGGGCAGCGCGCTGTAATCCTTGCGCGCTAAGTCGTCAATGTGGTTGCGAACCGCCCGCGCATGCGCATCCAGAGCAGCGCTGCGCTGGGCATCGGTCGTAGCGGATAGGGCCCGGTCGTAATCAACCAGCGACACTTTGCTGTCGAGCACCACATGTTTGCCGTCGGGCAACTTAAGGAGAAAATCCGGCAGGCGAACATCTCCGTGAACATCCTTGAAACGCGCCTGCGCCTCGTAATGCACGTCACGCTCCAGACCCGCCAGCTGCAAGCTGCGCTCAAGTTGCACTTCCCCCCAACTGCCCATGAGCTTTTTGTCCCCTTTCAGCGCCATGGCCAGAGTTTCCGCTTCGCGACTCATTTGCATACCCACTTCAGAAAGCCGCCGCACTTCGGTCGCCAGAGAAACATTGCCGCGCAAGGATTCATCGTGCACCTGATTCACGCGTTGCTGAAAGGCTTGCAGTTGTTCGCGAAACGGTTGTAACAGGACTCCCATCGCATCCTGACTGGATGAGTGGAAATGGCGTTCTCTTTCTTGCAAAACCTGGGAGGCCAGATTCTGAAACTCCGTTTTGAGCCGTTCACGGGAATCGTTCAGCTCTTCTTTCATCAGCTGAAACGCACGTTCCCGCTCACCCCGCGCGGCTTCTAAGCGAGCGAGTTCCAATTGCATTGCGTGATTTTCCGCTTGTAGAGATTCGCAGCGTCGTCTGTGGTTTTCTGCTTCTTCCTGTGCGGCAGATTCAGCCTGCTGCCAGGTTTGTGCATCGTATTCAAGCGCACGCAAGCTACGGCCCGCGCTTCGCAGCTTGGCCGCCAGCACAATAGCCAGACAGCTAAGAACCATGACTGCCGTCACATAATAAATGGCGGGAAATTGCAACAGGGCTTGCATCTTATCTCCAAGAATCTGAAATTCTGGCATGGCGAGCGATGGCCTGGCAAAATGCACCATCAGCCCTTACCCCGAACCTCTCTGGCAAGCATGATACATTCCTACTGTAAACGACACGTATTGGCATGGATATGCGGCGATTGGCATCCGGCGCGCTCGGGCTGCTCCTCTTCCTGACATCGTCGACGGTCGCCTCCATGGCACCGCGGCTAACCGACCCCGATCGCAGCATACAAATTATTGTGCCCACTCAGGCAGGCACGGGCGTGGGCAATATTATCGCCCGCACGGTTACTGAAGCACTTTCGGCACAACTGGGCAACCGGGTCGTGCTGCAAAATGTCACGAGCAGTACCAGCTTCCCCGGCATGTTCTCCGCGTTGGAAGCCAGCACGGAAGGCCATACACTCTTGTTCGCCACCGTAGACACCCTGGTGATTGAACCCGGCTTGCAACGCTCTTCACACTTCGAACTTCTGGAAGCCTTTACTCCCGTCGGCTTGGTTGCCGAAATCCCGCACATACTGGTTGTCAACAACGAGCTGCCTGTCTATTCCGTAGAAGAACTGACCGAATATATCGACAAATACCCGGGCATGGTGCATTTTGGCTCATCGGGTAACGGGAGTGCGCTTCATTTGGCTGGCGAAGCCTATATGAGCGCAACCGGAACCAATATGGTGCATGTTCCTTATAGTGCGGCGGAACCCGCTACCAACAATCTGGTCAGTGGCGATATCGAGGCCATGTTCCAGGTGGTGTCCGGCGTACTCAATTACGTGCGCACAGAAAAAATCCGCCCGCTGGCTGTCATGTCAAAAGAACGAAGCCCCGCCTTGCCTGACGTCCCCAGCATGGCTGAAGCGGGCTACCCCGACTTACTGGCAACCAAATGGTATGCATTGCTGGCGCCCAGCGGCACGCCCCGGGAAGTCATCGATCAATACAATGCGGCCCTGAATACGGTGCTTGAGTCGGCTGAACTGCGTGAACGGCTGCTTGAGGCGGGCGCCACCCCGTTGGGCGGCTCACCTGAAGAACTGGAGCATTTCCTGGCTTCGGAAACCAAAAGGTGGAACAAGGCTATTGGCGAAGCCCACCTGCAGCCACGCTAAACCGTTGCAGGCTTGGCAAGCCGAAGGCCAAGCCGCTGCAACCTATTCCTCGGTGCTGACAATCAGGTCTTGGGGATAGGGTAGTGCCGGCACACCCGAGACGTCGGCTTCAGCGATATGCGGGATATGTTTGAATGCGTAGTCGCGCACGGCACTGATAATGCGCAGCGCTTCG
This sequence comes from Achromobacter sp. F4_2707, assembly GCF_047501535.1. Taxonomy (NCBI): domain Bacteria; kingdom Pseudomonadati; phylum Pseudomonadota; class Betaproteobacteria; order Burkholderiales; family Alcaligenaceae; genus Achromobacter; species Achromobacter sp. F4_2707. The sequence continues at coordinate 250,603 of NZ_JAZDRJ010000001.1, read as the reverse complement.
TCAGACAGCGGCCGCCCGCGATGAGTCACTGCGCCAAAGGTATAAGGTACGTACGCATCCAATGCCTTGTAAACAACCCCTTCAGGCTGAATATGCAAAGCCAGGCAGGGGTCCACCAGGGCAACCCCCATCCCCGCACGGACCATCATAACGGCGCTCATGGTGGAACTGGTGGTCACCCGACGCTGCTGACGCGAACGATCCGGGTGTAGCAAAGCCGTAGACATGCGATGGCGCATGCGCGATGCATTCGACAGGGTGATCAGCGTGTCATTTACCAACTGCGCCGCACTGATGGACGGCAGCTCTGCCAACGGATGCGTGGCAGGCAATGCGACCTGGCACGGAGCTTGTGCACACCAATGCAGCTGACAGCGTTCCAGTTCGAGAGGCAGGCTGGTAAAGGCCACATCGCTGTCGCCACTGAGCAAAGCAGGGACGATATGGCTCGACGGCATGACATCCATGTAGAGCTTGTGCTGGAAGGTAGGGTCCTGCTCGAACATGTCCGCCAGCACAGTGGGCACCAGGCTGTTGCTCAGAGATAAGGACGTGGCTATGCGTAGAGGGCGTACGCGCCCTGCCGCGATTTCCTGCGAACGCTCTTCCAACTGCTGCAAACCGGTCAGCACATTGCGCACTTCTTCGAGGAATTGCCGGCCCTGTTCGGTCAATGTGACTTGTGGCCGGGTCCGGGTGAACAGGGTAAAGCCAAGTTCCTGCTCAAGATCTTGAATCTGGCGGCTGACAACGGGTTGCGAGCGGTCCAACAATCGGGCCGCGGCAGTCACACTGCCAGAAGCATGTACTGCAGCAAAAGCCTCGAATTGACGAATTTCCATGTTAGATGCCCAAAGGTGCCCGCTAAACAATAGCAGAGACGACGTCACCCTGACAAACAGGAACCTTTTTTACAAATATCAACCATTGGCCCGACGGCCGCCTTTTGACATCAACCCTGCGCCAGCCGGAGCCAGCGCGAATACCAGGAACAAGGCGTACGCTGCCTGCCGCGCACCCTGCTCGCCACCTGGGTCAGCCAAACCGCCTAGGTTCGCCACCAAGCCAGCCAAGCTGGAGCCCAGCGCAATCGCATAAAGCTGTAAGGTTGTGATGGCTGCGGAAGCGATGTTTTCCTGCCCCTTTGGCGCTGCCTTGAAAATGCGGGTCAGCATATTCGGCCAGCAAAAACCGATTCCCACCCCCACCAGAAACAACGGTGCAATCATGGCCCAGACGATGCCGCCTCCAGACCCTTGGGGCATCATCAGCCCTAGTGCCGCCAGACCCAGAGCAGACAGCCAGGGGCCCCAGAACATCAGGCTGTCAGCCAAAGGTTTTCTGCGTCCTGAACTAATGAATGAGCCTGTCGTCCACCCGGCCGACATCAAAACCATCCAGTACCCCGCCCGCAACGGCGACTGCTCATGAATCGTCTGCAAGAAGTAGGGAATATAGATCTCTGTACATACGCCGATGCTAAGTAGGGCGATGCAGGCGTACAAGCTGGCTAGCGCCGAACCGCGCTCGTAGGAACCTTCCGGCAGCAGGCGCCGCTGCGTATGTTTGTCAGCACGGGCGACGACAAGGGTCAGCGCCACCCCTGCCACAATGGCAAGCACGTTCCAATGCCAGAAGGGCGACAGACTGCCCACTGAAACCAGCAAGACGGTCAGCACCAGCACGGCAATCTTGCCAAACGGCGCGCGCGCCGAGTGATCGCCACCCCGCTGCTTCACAGAAATCTGCGACACCACCAACGCCGCCAACCCAGCCGCAAACGGCAGCATGGCCCAGAATGCTCCACGCCAATAGCCTGTCTGGGCAAATATGCCGCCGATAGCCGGGCCGGCCAAGGTGGCTACGCCCCACATGCTGGAAACCAGCACCATGGCGCGCGACCACAGGCGCTCTTCAAACAGTAAGCGCACGCAGGAATAGCTCAGCCCCAGTAACAACCCGCCGCCCAAACCCTGCACACTGCGCCCCGCTAGCATCCAAGGCATGGACGGTGCCAACGCGCACGCCGCACTGCCCGCCGAGAAAATGGCAATCGCCCCCAGAAGCGCCTGCCTTGGCCCCATACTGGACAATAAACGGGGCGTCACGGCTGAACCAAAAATAGACGCAGCCACGAACAAAGTCATGTTCCAGGCGTAATAAGACAGCCCGCCGATGTCCTTGACGGCCGACGGCAAAATGGTGGTAACCATATAAACATTGATCGCATGCAGCGCGACACCACCCGCCAACGCCAGTGAGCGCAAGCCATTACGGCCTGACAACAGTTCCGACCAGCCGCCTTGTTTCTGGGCCATTACCCTATTCTCTCGTGAAGAACTACGCCAAAAAATAATCAATAATGCGGAGGCCGCTCATCCCCCGGCGCGAGCGCTCCGCCCGGCTGTTCTGAGTCATCCAGACGCCTGACCAGCATACGGCAGAGCGCGCGCAATTCGTCCAACTGCCGGCCCTGCTCATAAATTTGCTCGTTAAGGCTTTGCACCGTGTCTTCCAGACCGACGAGTTTGAGTTCTATCTCTACAAAACGCTGTTCCATTCGTTCATCCAATTGCCGACTCGCTCTAGCTTGATAAAGACAGGGGTGAGTGTAAACCCCAATTGGCCCTGCCTTTGCTTAGATCAAGGAAGCGTGCAGGCTTTGAGGTAAGCTTTGAGTTTCAATGTTTGATGTTTGTCTGGAGCACACATGCGATTGTTTCGTTTCTCCTCGTTTCGCAGAACGCTGCTGGCCATCTTCAGCGCCACCTTCTTGGCTGTTGCGCTGACGGCTTGCGGTAAATCCGAAGCCAGCCTGCAGGATGTCAATGGTATCGATCTCTCCGGCGCCACATTCGGCGACGGTTTTCAGCTCAAGGATCCGGACGGCCGCGTACGCACACTGGAAGATTTCAAAGGCAAGGTCGTACTGATGTTCTTCGGTTTCACACAGTGCCCAGACGTCTGCCCCACCGCTTTGGTGAATGCCACCCAGATCAAGTCCCTGATGGGCGCTGACGCCGATAAGCTGCAAGTGCTGTTCGTGACCGTAGACCCGGAACGCGACACTCCCGAAGTCTTGAGAGAATACACACAAGCGTTTGATCCCAGCTTCCTCGGCCTGTATGGCGACCTTCAAGAAACCGCCGCCGTTGCCAAGGCTTACCGGGTGTATTACGCCAAAGTCCCTACCGGCAATACCTACACCATGGAACATACCGCCCTGACTTATGTATTCGACCGCGAAGGCACACTGCGCATGGCGTTGCGCTATGAGCAGACGCCGGAGGAAAGCGTCGAGGACATCCGTAAGGTATTGGAACTCAATTAAGCGTTACGCTGTGCTGGGAGGCTGCGGAAAGCCCCTGTTCCATTAACTGCTCGAACGCAGCCACCGGCACCGGCCTGGAATACAAGAACCCCTGCGCGTAGTCGCACCCCGCCTGCGCCAGCAGAGCATGCTGTGTTTCATCAGACACCCCTTCTGCCACGACTTTCAACCCCAGCCTGTGGGCCATGGCAATCATGGCCTGACATAACGCCAGATCATCGGCGTCAGTGGTGATATTGCGCACAAACAGCTGATCGATCTTGATGAAATCAATATCAAAGCGCTTCAGGTAGGCCAGCGACGAATAACCCGTACCGAAATCATCCAACGCCACCTGCACGCCCGCATCGCGGAAAGACAGCAGTTTGCGCTTGACGTCGTCTTCCACCTTCATCAGCACCCTTTCAGTGATTTCCACCACCACTGCCGCGCCTGACATACCAAGGCTGTTGACATAGGCCAACCATGATGCGGGTTCAAGTTCCTCAGACATAAACTGTTCGGGAGAAACGTTTACGCTGATCTGAAAGTCACGGCCCAAGTATCGGCGCCACTTGGCCGCCTGCACCGCTGCCTGACGGAACACCCAGTCGCCAATCGGCACAATCAAACCGGAATCTTCAGCCAGTGGAATAAAATCAGCAGGCGAAACCAAGCCGCGTTCAGGATGATGCCAGCGAATAAGTGCTTCGGCCTTACTAATTTTGCGTGTGGATAGCTCGACAATGGGTTGAAAGTAGAGCTCGAATTCTTCGTGCTCTACGGCTCGCATCAGATGGCGCAGAAGTTCGCGTCGTTCTTGCGCTTCCTGCTGCATGAGCGGAGAGAAGTGGCGATACTGGTTGCGCCCGGCATCTTTGGCGCTATACATGGCGAGATCAGCATTTTGCAGCAGCTCGACCACATTGCTACCGTCGTGCGGATACTGTGTCACCCCCAGGCTGGCCGAAACCGTGGCGACGTTATGCCGCAACATATAGGGCTCGGCCACTGCCTTGAGCACACGATGACATACCTCTTCTACGTGCTTGAGATCTTTGACATGGTTAAGAATAAGAACAAACTCATCGCCTCCCAGGCGAGCCACAAGGTCGTCTCCCCTAATGGCCTGCTGTAAGCGTTTAGCCACCTGCTTGAGCAGCTCATCGCCCATGTCATGCCCCAAGGAATCGTTCACTTCCTTGAAAAGGTCAAGATCAAGATAAATGAGCGCCAGACTGTGATCGGCCTTGTCTGCCTGCTCCATCGCCCGCTGAAGTTCATCATGGAACATCTGGCGGTTTGGCAAGGCTGTGAGGTGATCAAAGTTTGCCTGGTGCCAGACAGTTTCCTCTTTCAACCGCTCTGCAGTGACATCGGAAAACACGCCGATGCGGCAGTTCACTGTGCCATCTTCGTTATAGGAGGTGTCAATCGTCAGGCGTTCGGCATACTCCGTGCCATCCTTGCGGCGGTTCCAAATATCACCTGACCACTTGCCGGTTTCGAGCAAACTGCGCCACATGGCCTGGTAAAAAGCAGCATCTTGCCGCCCTGACGATAGCAGGCTGATCGGCTGGCCGATAACCTCCTGCGCCGCATACCCTGTAATGGCGGTAAACGCAGGGTTAATGTCGACCACAATGCCGTTGGGGTCTGTCACCACGACTGCTTCACTGGTGTTAGCGTAAACCAACGCCGCGCGCCGTATAGAGGCTTCCGCCTTCTTGCGCTCGGTGACGTTCAACGCAATACCGATAATGGCCGGAGCGCCATCCAACACCATGCGCGAAGCAAAAATTTCAAGGTCCAGGAAAGAGCCGTCGCGGTGCCGCGCCCGGGTTTCATAATGAGACGTGGCAGAGCCGTTACTGCGCTGCCCGTCTTCACCTGTGCTGCGTTGCCAGCGGCCACCGTTCAAATCTGCTTCTACCAGCAAGTCGGGAACGGTGAGATTGCTGGCCATTTCGTCCGGCTGATAGCCAAACATCTGCGCCAGTTTGCTATTCACATAACGAAAGCGCATATCGCCATCAACAACGAACACGCCTGTCACAGCATTGCGGGCCAGGCCGCGAAACATGGCGCTGGTGCGGTAGAGTTCCTTGCGCTCATGCTCTATCGCGCTCATAAGTTCGCCAATCTGCGCAGAAGATTCATTGAGCGCACGCGTCAACTGGCCAATTTCGTCTTGAGGCTTATGTTGAATCCGCTGGCCATACCGGCCTTTGGCAAGTTCCCGGCAATATCGGGCCAAACGCTGCAGGGGCGTGACAATCTGGGCGCTCATCGCCAGATAGGCTGCGATCAGAATCAGCGAATTCACAACCAGCAGCGTGTACATGCGGCCCAGCATGTCTTGCTGAGTGGCTTGTGTAGCCCCTAACAGATCTTGAATGAGATGGTCGGTTTGCTCAAGCAACGCCGCAGAGGCTGTCGCCAAGGTTTTTTGTTGTTCGACAACTACAGAGGGACTAACCTGACCGACAGAAGTCAGTATGGAACGGATTTGGTTGCGATATTGTCGCCAGGCCAGCCAGACGGCTCCCAAAGCGACATCATGATCGGCTGCCAGAGGATGAACAACCTCGTTAAACGCTGTACCGCCACTGCGCAACACCAGATAAGCGGCTTCGAAATCGATGAGGTCATGCTCGAGGGCCTCGTAATCGTCGGAGAGGCCGCTACTGACGGACAGCGTTTCGTAAGCCAACTTCTGCCCCAGCATGCGCATCTTTCCGGCCACCGTTGCAGTAGCTGCCACGCCGTTGAACTCTTGCAGCATGCGATGCAAAAGGCCGAGATTCAAGGCGGCCAACGTCAGCATGCCGATAAACACAATAGCGACCTTCTTACGAAGGCCCATATCGAGCGCAGCACGCCAGAGACGAGTCGGCATTTGCACAATCACGTTATCGTTAGAGTCATGGGAAGATTTTCGGAAGCATCGTTCACACGCCTGGCTATCATTTAACCGCCTTCCTTTGGCGGTTAAATAACCACTACATTTTTTACATTTAGATATATTACTAGCATGTGAGCGTGCATCGTGCAATACCTCGCACGACAAGTCAAGTTCTAATTGACCAGATTCAGGCGACGCTTAATGGTTGCGCTCGAGCATGTGGTCAACGGCCCCGCTGGCGCAGTACAAACCCCAGGAACAAAGCCGACCACCCCTGGAATAAGAGGTCAATCGCCAGCAAAGTACCCAACACCCAGACGCTGTTTCCGGGCCAGTTCGCGGCTATCAGCAGGCCGACCAGAAAAGTCAGCACACCGGAGATTCCCAACCACCCCCAACCACGCTGGCCACGGTTGTTGAACCATAACCAAGTGCGCAAAGCGCCTACGGCAATCAGCATGGCGCCAAATAGCAGGGTCAGCATGCTAGCCCCCTGAACAGGGTAAAACATGGCGAACAGGCCCGCGCCCAAGTAGAACAGACCGCTCACACTCCAGAAAATGAAGCCGTGCGCCTGTTTGATCTGCCAGGCATGAACTAACTGGCCGACGCCGGCAATAGCCATCATCGCGCCGACGAACAGCACGCTGGCCAAAGTCGCTGCGAAAACATAGCCTAAAGCCAGCACCCCCAACACCAGAAGCACAAGGCCCAGGCCGACAAACCAGCCCCAGCGCGCTTGCAGGTGAGTCAATGCGTCGGCAATCGTGTTGCCCGGCCAGTCGGCGGGGTTGTTGCTCGAACGGTTAGGATCATTCGGATTGTTCATGTGTCATCTCCCCATAGCCCAATTTGTAGCGCAGGTTCGTCAACCAACTATAACCCCGAAGAACGGCTGCTCTGTTTGAATTTCCTTGCCGCCGCTCACGGGAAGGAAGGCCTGGCTAATCAACCCCGCCTGCTCCCCGAGAAGTGGCCCGCCGCCCTTCAACGTGAAATTAAAAGCGGATAACGTATGTTGGACAGCATGGATCGCGTTACGCCACCGAACAGAAGCTGGCGGCGCCGGGGCTTGCTGTAAGCACCCATTACGATCAGATCGGCGCCCTCTCTGCCGGCTACAGACAAGATGACTTCATTAATCGGACGCCCGTAAGAATTTTCCGTGATCGCGTGAATACTGCCTCCATGACGGGCCAAATGATGCGCGGCATCGACTCCGGGCAAATTACCCTGCGAGGCAGCTTGCTTGTCTGGGTCGACCACCAGCAACAGCGTTTCTTTTGCCATGGTGATGTATGTCAAAGCGTCGGTGGTGGCGCGTCGCGCTTCCCGAGTGGCATTCCAAGCCACCACCACGCGTGTGACCTCTTCCTTCTGTTTCCAACCTTCCGGCACCACGATGACGGGGACTCCCACTTCAAACACCACCCGTTCAGGCGTTACACCTTCGGGCAGGCAGCTTTCGCGCCTATCACCAATGATGACCAGGTCGCAATGCAGAGAGCTGAGCACGGCCTCTTCTTCTTCGTTGGCTCTCCACAACACCCGGAATTCAACTGACACGCCGCGCTGTTTACCTGTTTCAGCCAAGCGCTGGCCGGCTTCGAAAACGGCGCGTTGCTCACGTTCACGACGCCGGGCAATGGCTTCCTGAATGGCGGCATTCCCCCTCACCCGGGTGTAGCCCTCAGCCCCGACCGACATGGCACCCATATTGAACATGCCGATCAAGTGGGCGTCGCATTGCTGGGCCAGCCAACCCGCGTAATCGAGAATGCTGTAGTCGGGATCGGCGTAGTCAATGAAAACCGCAATACTTTTCCATGTGCTCATTTCTGGCTCCTGATTGATACGGGATCCATGCTAGCGCAAAAGTATTTCCAGTCGTAAACTGTCCGTATTGATAATTCAGGAGGCCGCATGTCCATCGAAGCAACCGTCGGCGCAGCACTGGCGCTCGAAAACTTCAATGCCCACCAATCGGCACAAATGAACCTGCTACGCGAAACGCTCGATACGCAGGCCCGTACCGTAACCGAAATCGTAGAAGCGGCTACACCCAAACTGGCCACCAGCGGCCACCTCGGCACCAACGTCAATACTTACGCGTAAGCAAGTCGCACCCTACAACACAACAGTGTGTCGTCACATCGGCGACACACTGTTGTTTTTTCTGCGTCGGCTTAATCACCTGAACCCAGGCGTTCCCTCTGGTAACTGCCGTCCTGCACATGGCGGCACCATGGCTGGTTATCCAAATACCACTGAACCGTTTTTCGCAGGCCGGTCTCGAAGGTTTCCTGAGGCACCCAACCCAGTTCACGTTGTATCTTCCCGGCGTCAATGGCGTAGCGTAAATCGTGACCCGGGCGGTCGGCCACAAACGTGATCAGGTCTTCGTAACGCGCCACGCCCGCAGGCTTTTCGGGGCGCAACTCTTCCAACAAGGCGCAGATGGCCCGCACCACCTCGATGTTGCGTTTTTCATTGTGCCCGCCAATGTTGTAGGTTTCACCGACTTGCCCTTGCTTTAGAACCAGACACAGGGCGCGGGCATGGTCTTCGACATAAAGCCAGTCACGAATTTGATCGCCCTTGCCGTATATCGGCAGCGGCTTGCCCTCAAGCGCATTCAGAATCACGAGTGGAATGAGTTTTTCCGGAAAATGATAAGGGCCGTAATTGTTCGAGCAATTCGTGACCAGAGTCGGCAGACCGAAGGTTCGCCGCCAAGCCCTCACCAAGTGATCGGAACTGGCTTTACTGGCGGAATACGGCGAACTGGGCGCATAGGGCGTGGTTTCCAGAAAGAGATCTTCCGGGCCTTCTAAGTCGCCGTAGACTTCGTCGGTGGAAATATGATGAAAGCGGAAAGCGTCGCGCTCGCCTTCGGGCAAGCTGCGCCAGTATTCGCGCGCAGCTTCCAGCAAGGTGTAGGTGCCGACGATGTTGGTCTGAATGAATGCGGCGGGGCCGTCTATGGAACGATCCACATGAGATTCTGCCGCCAAATGCATGACAGCCTGCGGCTGGTGTTCGCGAAACACCCTTGCGACCTCAGCAGCATCGCAAATATCGACCTTCTCGAACGTATGACGCGGGTGGTTCGCAACACTGGCAAGCGATTCCAGATTGCCCGCATAGGTGAGTTTATCGAGATTGATGACGGTGTCGGAGGTATTCAGGACAAGATGGCGGACTACGGCGGAACCTATAAAACCAGCGCCACCAGTGACGAGTATCTTCATGCTACGCGGAAAAAGGAAGAGGGGAAGAAAAAGAAGATAGCATGTTTGCCCGTGAGCATTACTCAACTTAGCCCCTGTATATCCATCGAGGAAAACCCTAGTCATTCGCACTCAAACATGTTACAATGTCAATGTTATTCAGGCAGGTGCCCTGATTTTCTGCCAACAGTTTCATCGCTCTAGCGGCAGTCCGGCAGTTTCCAACGCGCAATTTCAGTCAACCTTCTTACGGTTTCGCGCACATCTGTACACGCCCACGTGGCGCAGCAACAAAGCCTTTCACAGGCCGTCCCGGCACCCGCCCCGATCCGTTCCTCTGAACGCATCATTACAACATTCGGCCTGATGGTCATGAATGTTGCCGTTCCAGCCGCTCACACGCGGTTATGGAATCCTGTTCGATTCACACAAGGAGAACACATGGCTAAAGAAGATCTCATCGAAATGGGTGGTCTGGTAACCGAAGTGCTGCCCGATTCCCGTTTCCGCGTCACCCTCGACAACGGTCACCCCGTCATCGCCTACACGGGTGGCAAAATGCGCAAGCACCACATCCGCATTCTGGCGGGTGATAAAGTTTCCCTCGAAATGTCGCCCTACGATCTCGGTAAGGCACGCATCACATACCGCCACCTGACGGGCCGCCCCGCCAGCGCCTCCGCTCAGCGTCGCCGCCGCTGATCCTACGCCGCGATAGGGCGCGGCATTACAATTGCTCTCAAATTGCCTCGCATTTGGAGCATGTGTGAAATACCCTACTCAGAACACCCCCATGAACGGCGCTTCGCCTGGTCGCCTGACTGCCTTGCCGGAATGGGCTGAATTCGAGCATGCAGCCCGAAACGCAAAGATCGATCCGTCTCGACTTGCCGTCATCAATTCCGCAGGCATCGACCTGGACATTAGCGGGCAATATGCCTCGCCTGCCCTCGAGCAGGCGGGGGCTGCGCTTCTGGAAGCCCGCGACTTCAATGCGCAGCGTGATCTGCTGCTGGAAGGCGGCATAGTCAATGTCACCGAAGACCGCGCTGCCTGGCATACCGCCTTGCGTGCGCCAGCCGCGCAACCCGAAATCGCTGCGGAACGGCAACGTCTTTTTGAGTTCATCCACACAGCCGACTCTCAACGCAAATGGCGCAATATTGTGCATATTGGCATTGGCGGCAGCGATTGGGGCGTGCGTTTGGCTGTCGCAGCGTTCGGCTACGCTGGCACCTGGCGCAACGTCCATTTCGTTGCCAACATTGACGGCCACGCCATCCAGGGCGGCTTGGCGGGTTTCGACCCGCATGACACGCTCATTGTCATGGCGTCCAAGTCTTTCACCACCGCCGAAACCATGGAAAACGGCCAGCGCGCGCTGGAATGGCTGCGGGCGGCGGGAGTCGCCGAGCCTTACAAACAGGTCGTTGCCATCACTGCACGGCCTGAAGCTGCGTTGAACTGGGGGATACCAGCCGCCCATATCTTCAAGCTGTGGGATTGGGTCGGCGGCCGTTTCTCGCTATGGTCGGCAGTCAGCATGACAACCGCCCTGGCAGTCAGTGCCGATGTCATAGCCGGTATGCAAATGGGTGCTGCCGCCATGGATAAACACTTCGCCGAGGCGCCCATCGCCGAAAACGCTCCGGTGCAAATGGCATTATCGGGCATTGTGAATCGAAGCATCCTGGGCTACGGTTCGCTGAACATCGCCCCTTATGATTTCAGGCTGGCTAATCTGGTGCCTTACATCCAGCAGCTTGAAATGGAATCCCTGGGGAAGTCAGTCGACTTGAACGGTGTTCCCGTCGACATACCCACGGGCCCAGCGGTGTGGGGCATGCCGGGCACCGATGCCCAGCACACGTTTTTTCAGTGGCTGCACCAAGGCAGCGACGGCGCACCAGTGGACTTCATCGTTGCCGCGCAGGCCGACCATGGCTGGCCGCATCACCACCGTATTCTTCTTGCCAACTGCCTCGCCCAGCGGCAAGCGCTATTGCAAGGCAAATCGTACGACGCCGCACTGGAGCAATGCCTGGAATCCGGTATGCCGCAAGATCGTGCCCAGTGGTTGGCCCACCATCGTGTCTACGGCGGTGGGCGGCCTTCCAACCTTATTGTGCTGCCACGCCTTTCACCCTACACATTGGGTGCTTTGCTGGCCTTATACGAACATAAAGTGTTCGTGCAGGGGGTAATTTGGGGCATCAACCCCTTCGACCAATGGGGGGTGGAATACGGGAAGCATTTGGCCAGTGGTTTGGCGCAGGAACTGAACGGCACCAAAGCCACTAGCACGCATCACGATGCATCCACCCGCCACTGGGTCGAACGCCTTAAAGGCCCATGCACAGATACTTGACCACCATGTAGTCGTCCAGCCCGTGGCGTGAGCCTTCACGCCCGAGGCCGGACTGTTTCACACCGCCAAATGGCGCGGCTTCGTTTGACAGAATACCGGTGTTGATGCCAACCATGCCGTACTCCAATGCTTCGGCCACTCGCCAGACTCGGCCAATGTCACGGCTATAGAAGTACGCCGCCAGGCCGAACTCCGTATCGTTGGCCATGGCCACCACTTCCTCATCGCTGCTGAAGCGGAACAACGGCGCCAGCGGGCCAAAGGTTTCTTCCTTGGCCACACGCATTGCAGGCGTCATATTGACCAGTACCGTGGGTTCAAAAAACTGGCCGCCCAATTCGTGCACACGCCCGCCAGCCAGTACCTGCGCGCCTTGCTCCAAGGCGTCGTCAATGTGTTCCTGCACCTTCCTGACGGCATGTTCGTCAATCAGCGGCCCAAGCGTCACGCCTTCCTGAGTACCATCGCCTACCCTCAGCTTGCCAACAGCCGCCGCGAACTTCTCGGCAAAGGCGTCGTAGACCTTGTCGTGCACGTAGATGCGATTCGCACATACGCAGGTCTGGCCGCTGTTGCGGTATTTGCTGGCGATGGCGCCTTCAACGGCCGCGTCGAGATCAGCGTCTTCAAACACGATGAAGGGGGCATTTCCGCCCAGTTCCATCGACACTTTCTTGATGGTGGAAGCCGTTTGCTCCATCAACAAGCGGCCAATTTCCGTGGAGCCGGTGAAGCTCAACTTACGCACCAGATCGTTGCTGGTCATTTCGCCGCCGATCGCCGAAGCTGAGCCCGTAACCACCGAAAACACGCCGGCAGGCACGCCGGCTTGTTCCGCCAGTTCAGCCAACGCCAGGGCCGAATAAGGTGTTTGGGTCGCAGGCTTGACCACCATGGGGCAGCCAGCTGCCAGCGCGGCGGCGGCCTTGCGGGTGATCATGGCCGACGGGAAGTTCCAAGGTGTGATCGCCGCACACACACCGACAGGCTCTTTCAAGACCACAACCCTGTGTGCCGGGGAGTTCGTGGGGATGGTGTCGCCATAAGCCCGCTTGCCTTCTTCAGCATACCATTCCAGGTAAGACGCCGCGTAGGCGATCTCACCGCGCGCTTCCGCCAGCGGCTTGCCTTGCTCAAGCGTCATGATGCGGGCAAGATCGTCGGTATTGGCGAGCATCAGATCAAACCAACGGCGCAAAATGGCGGCCCTTTCTTTGGCTGTTTTTGCTCTCCACGCAGGCCACGCAGCGTTAGCCGCCTCGATGGCGCGGCGGGTTTCCCCCGCTCCCATTTTGGGGATGGTTCCTAACTGTTGCCCTGTAGCCGGGTTAGTCACGGCAATTGTTTCGCCGTTATCGGCATCCTGCCATTGACCGTCGATATAACACTGCTGCTTGAACAGCGCTGCATGTTTCAATTCCTGCACTTGCCACCTCGTTAGTCTGAAAGACGATAATCACGGATATCTTACTCCGTTGTACCGCCCTTCCCCACCCGTGCAGACACCTCCCACATGCTAGCCAAAGACTACCGCGATCTTTTCATCCTTGCCGCAATCTGGGGCAGCTCCTTTTTGTTCATGCATTTGAGCGTCGGAGAGTTCGGCCCCTTTGCCCTGGTGGAGGTGCGCCTCGGTCTGGGTGCTGTTTTTCTCATGATTTTTGCCTGCCTGAGGGGTCGGCTCAACGTGATTTGGCGACATCTCAGGCATATCAGCATTATGGGGGTGTTCGCCGCCGGCCTGCCGTTTCTCTGCTTCAATATCGCAGCACAAACTGTACCGGCCAGTTTTATGGCCGTCATCAACGCCATTACCCCGCTGTTTGGCGCCCTTATTGCGCGAATCTGGCTGAAGGAACAACTCACACGCTGGCGCATTGTCGGCCTGATGATCGGCTTCACGGGCATTGTTGTTCTTGTCTGGAATGATCTGTCCTTCGACGCTGGAGGTATGGGAACCGGCATCCTCATTTGTCTGACCGCTTCGCTCAGTTATGGCTATGCGGCCAGCTATACCACCCGCTTCCTCAAAGGTGTGGACCCGCTTGCCTTGGCTGCCGGCAGCGTCACGGCGGCGGCTTTGGTCTTGTTACCGCTAGCCATCTATACATGGCCCACCACCCCTGTTTCTGCCACAGCCTGGGGCTCTGCGTTGGCTCTAGCATTGCTGTGTACCGGCTTGGCCTATTTGATCTACTACGGCCTGATCGACCGGGTGGGTGCCACCCGCAGTATTACCGTGACATTCCTCGTACCGCTATTCGGCATTTTCTGGGGCGTCGTCATCTTGAACGAGCCCCTTGGTCTGCGCATGCTTGCAGGAACGGCCATCGTGCTCTTGGGTACACTGTTGGCCACCGGTTTCATAGGAGCCGGCAAGCAAAAAAACGCCCGCTGAAGCAGGAGAGTTGCCCCATGTGTATTGTCTGCGAACGGCTGGCTGCCAATTCCCACAACCCTTTGTTCCGGAGGCATATCAAAGCAATGTCCACACCATTCGAGCGTCTAAAACAAAATTGCATGGCCGAATGGCGCGCATACTGCGAGCATGAATTCGTCAAACAGCTGGGGGCCGGCACCCTTCCCATGGAATCCTTCCAGCACTACTTGAAGCAGGATTATCTTTTTCTGATCCACTTTGGCCGCGCCTGGGGCCTGGCTGTTTACAAAAGCCGTGACATCGGTCAACTGAGGCAATCGCTCGATTCGCTCAAGGCTATTATCGACATCGAACTCGACCTGCACGTGAAATATTGTGCAGAATGGGGCATCAGCGAAAGCGAATTGGCTGCGCTGGACGAATCCCGCGCCACTCTGGCTTACACCCGTTATGTGCTCGAAGCCGGCAACCGTGGCGATATCCTCGACTTGCACATCGCTCTGGCGCCTTGCATTGTGGGCTACGCTGAAATCGGCAACTGGCTGGTGGACCAACGCTTCACCGTGCGCCACGGCAACCCGTATGGCTCCTGGATCGACATGTACACCTCCAAAGAGTTCCAACAAGCCGCCCAAGCTGAAGTGGATTGGATTAACGCCAACATGCAAGACATCAGTGAAGCCCGCTTCCGCGAACTCGCCCGCACATTCTCAGAAGCCACCCGCCTCGAAGCCGACTTCTGGAGCATGGGCTTGAATCGCACCTAAAATGGGGTCTGTCCCGGTTTAAGGTGTTTGTCAGGTTACGAGGGATGCGAGTTGGGCTGGTTTGCTTTTTGGTGCACGATACAATGACGGCGAGATTCTTAACCGCATCCCTATGACTCCTGCACCGTCCACAGATACGATTCTGCAATTCGACGAGGTCGCGCTCGGCTATGGCGACTTCACCGTGTTGAGCGGAATTAGCCTTGAAGCCCGAAAGGGCCAGGTGGTTGCCCTGATGGGCGGCTCTGGCTCGGGCAAGACAACGCTATTACGCGCCGCGACTGCGCAAATCGTGGCGCAACAGGGCCGGGTAGCCGTATTCGGTCAGGATATCGCCCGCCTATCTGGTGAAACGCTGAGACAATTGCGCCAACGCATGGGTGTGCTGTTCCAGCAAGGGGCTTTGTTCACCGATTTGAACGTCTTCGAGAACGTCGCGTTTCCGCTGCGCGAGCACACTCGCATTTCTGAAAACCAGATTTGCGAGCGCGTACTGGAAAAGCTTGATGCCGTCGGTCTCAAGGCTGCCGCCCACCTGCGTATTTCGGAAATTTCCGGCGGCATGGCACGTCGTGTCGCATTAGCGCGCGCCATTGTGCTGGAACCTGAACTCATTCTTTACGATGAGCCCTTCGCCGGCCTTGACCCCATTTCCTTGGGAATCACGGCCGAGTTGATCCGCAGCCTGACTGACAAGCTCGGCTGCGCTTCGGTGCTCATTACCCACGATGTGGCTGAATCTTTCCGCATTGCTGATCAGGTCTATATGGTGGGACAAGGCAAGCTGATTGCGCAAGGCACTCCTGCCGAACTATCCGCATCGCAAGACCCTTACGTGCGGCAATTCCTTGATGGCAAGCCCGATGGCCCCATCGCTTTCCACTACCCTGCTTCACCCGCCTACACACGGTGGCTGGAACAACGCAAAGGACGCCGATCATGACGACGCCCTTCAATGCCATCGCCAAACTGGGCTCGCAGGTTCGCACTTGGGTAACCGGCCTGGGAGCTTTCATGCGTCTGGCGGGCGCCATACTGGCTCGCAGTGGCGCCGCACTGCGTCGCCCCGGTCTGGTATCCCAACAAGTGCACTTTATTGGCAATCATTCCCTGCTCATTATCGCGGTCTCGGGGCTATTCGTCGGCTTCGTGCTGGGCCTGCAGGGGTATTACACGCTCAGCCGGTATGGTTCTGAAGAAGCTCTGGGGCTACTTGTCGCTCTGTCGCTCACCCGCGAGTTGGGGCCGGTCGTGACGGCGCTCTTATTCGCCGGGCGGGCCGGCACATCACTAACCGCAGAAATCGGCCTGATGAAAGCGGGCGAGCAGCTTGCCGCCATGGAGGTCATGGCTGTAGACCCCATCCGCCGCGTGCTGGTGCCACGCTTCTGGGGAGGCGTGATCGCCCTACCCGTTCTGGCAGCGGTCTTTTCCATGGTGGGCGTGATCGGCGGCTGGGTCGTCGGTGTGCAGCTCATCGGCATTGACCCCGGCGCGTTCTGGTCACAGATGCAAGAAGGCGTAGACGTGATCAACGACGTCCTGAACGGCTTTATTAAAAGCGTGGTGTTTGGCATTGCCGTCACGCTTGTCGCGCTGCATGCGGGCTGGACGGCCCGCGCCACCCCTGAAGGCGTCTCGCGCGCCACCACCCGAACGGTCGTCACCAGTTCCCTGCTTGTACTAGGCCTGGATTTCATCATGACTGCCCTGATGTTCAGCTAATCGATTCAATGGATACACACATGACCCGCGAAAAAACCGATTTCCTGGTGGGGCTCTTTGTTTTGCTGGGCGCCATTGCTCTGGTCTTTCTGGCCCTGCGTGCCGGAAACATGAGCTCATTTTCCTTCGCACCCACCTATCAGGTGCAGGCTTATTTCGATAACCTCGGCGGCCTTAAGGTGAGGGCGCCCGTCAAGAGCAGTGGCGTCGTCGTCGGGCGGGTTTCCGGCATTTCCTTTGATAACGAGCGTTTTCAGGCCGTCGTGAGCCTTGACCTTGAGTCCAAGTATGAATTCCCTACGGATTCTTCCATCTCCATTCTCACTTCCGGCCTGCTTGGTGAGCAGTACATCGGCATCACCCCTGGCGGAGAAGATAAAATGCTCACGCAAGGAAGTACCGTCCAATACACCCAAAGCGCAGTCGTACTAGAAGAACTCATCAGCAAGTTCCTCTACAGCTCAGCCAGCAGCCAGGATTAAGCAATGAATAATAACGTCCGCCCCACCGCCCGCCGCCACCTCGGGTTGGCCGCCGCCGTCGCCGCCACGGTTTTCGTAAGCGGTTGCGCCTCAACGGTCGAACCCACCAACCCGCGCGACCCGTGGGAAAACTTCAACCGCGGCACGTTCGCGTTCAACGAAGCCGTAGACGGTGCTTTGCTTAAGC
Source organism: Achromobacter sp. F4_2707 (assembly GCF_047501535.1). Lineage (NCBI taxonomy): Bacteria > Pseudomonadati > Pseudomonadota > Betaproteobacteria > Burkholderiales > Alcaligenaceae > Achromobacter > Achromobacter sp. F4_2707. The sequence goes on along the minus strand of NZ_JAZDRJ010000001.1, from coordinate 233,249 downwards.
CCATTGCCTACGCTTATCGCGACCTCACGCCTCAGCCGATGCGTTCCTGTATCCACAATATCTTTGGCAATTTCAGCGATATGTGGTCGGCACTGAACAGCATGCTGCAAGCTCGCGGCCACGACTTCTTCAACACGCTGGGCCGAGTGCTATTCAACTCCACCATGGGGCTGGGCGGCTGTATCGACGTCGCGTCCATGAACGGCGCGCATAAAATCCCCAACGATTTCGGCACCACGCTGGGCGTATGGGGCGTGGGCAGCGGCCCGTATGTGGTGTTACCTTTCATGGGCGCCAGCACCCTACGCGACGGCACAGCCACTCTGACTTCCATGGCCGCTGACATTTCCCCACTCACACCGATCTTTGAAATCGACAATATCCCGTTGCGAAATTCAGTACTGGGGCTTTACGCGGTGGATCTGCGCGAAAGCCTGCTGGATGCAGACAAACTGGTCGATGAAACGGCTCTGGATCGCTACAGCTTCATCCGCGACGCTTATCTGCAACAACGCGACGCTATGGTCAACCAGCGCAGGGCGGATGGCGGCTCTCCCCCCGACTACTCCGATGATGAACTGCCCGATTATTCCGACGACGACTCCGACACGGCGGCGCAATAAGGCCGGGAAGGCATGACAAACGCCTTCCCCTGACAGTTCGGATAGAAAAAGGATGTATATGCACACCCCTCTAACGTTTTCTGATTTTCCCCGCTACGCTCGCCGTTGGGCGAGTGCCGCCTTACTGTTGGCTGCCATGATGTTCAGCCTGTCTGCCTTGGCCCAAAAACCGGTAGACCCCAAAGCGGCGCCGAACGATTTCGTCCAAGCTGTGGCAGACAATGCTCTGCAGGCAGTTAAAAATGATGATCTGGTCAAAAGCGGCGACCTGAAGCGCATTAACGAGCTGGTTGACGAGCTCATTCTGCCTTATGTGAACTTCGAAAAGACCACCCGTCTGGCAGCAGGCCGCCATTGGCGGCAGGCCAGCCCGGAACAGCAGCAAGCCCTGGTGGACGCATTCCGCGGCACATTGATACGCACCTACAGCGGTGCACTGGCCAGTGTGGATGATGTTTCCCGCATTGATATCCAGCCCTTCCGCGGTGACGCCAACGCTGACGATGTAGTCGTACGTTCCCTGATCACCCAGAAAAACGGCCCGGCCGTCGGCGTGGATTACCGCCTCGAGAAGACCCCGGATGGCTGGCGGGTCTACGACATCAACGTCGAAAACATCTGGTTGATTCAAAACTACCGCAATCAGTTTTCTCAGCAGATCCAACAATCGGGGATCGACGGCCTGATTACCGCGCTGAACAAAAACAACCACCAGTAAGCATTCTCACACTCCGCGCCCGTTCTTTCGGCGGCGCGCCCGCTTCCCCCCTCAGCATCCCGCTCCTCTTGAGCCTACGGGAAGCTTTCACCGTCGCCGTTTATAATAGGCAGTTGGGTTTGAGGCGCCGCGCGAATCTTTCCGTGCCGCAGTCACTCATGCCTGCTTACTGCCCGACCCGGGCCTCATTACCAGAAAATGTCTGCGCTCAAGCTAGAAAACATCTCCAAGATTTACGCGCCACGCCCGCGTAAGCTCGCCGAAGCCCTGGCCGGCCAACCTCGCAAACAAGGTTTCCAGGCGCTCGACAATGTCAGCCTGACTGTCGAGCACGGTGAGTTTTTCGGCCTGCTCGGCCCTAACGGCGCTGGCAAGACCACGATGATTTCCATACTGGCCGGGCTAGCCATGCCCACCCAAGGCCGTGCAGAAGTCTGTGGCTACGATGTCACCAAGCAATTCCGCGAAGCCCGCCAGTCGCTGGGCGTTGTACCTCAAGAACTCGTCTACGACCCCTTTTTCACCGTACGCGAAACGCTGCGCCTGCAGTCGGGCTATTTTGGCTTGCGTAATAACGACGACTGGATAGACGAAATTCTCGCCAACCTTGGCCTGAGCGATAAATCCGACACCAATATGCGTGCGCTTTCGGGCGGCATGAAGCGTCGTGTTCTAGTCGCCCAAGCCTTGGTGCATCGCCCCCCCGTCATTATTCTTGACGAACCCACCGCGGGTGTGGACGTCGACCTGCGCCGCACGTTGTGGGAATTTATCTCGCGTCTGAATAAGGAAGGCCACACCATTCTGCTCACCACCCATTACCTGGAAGAAGCCGAAGCCTTGTGCGGGCGCATTGCCATGCTCAAGCAAGGTCGCATCATCGCTCTTGACACCACCGAAGCCCTGCTTGCCCAGGTAGGTGGAAACGACTTGGAAGACGCTTTTGTTCGCTTCATGCACGCCGAAGGCCTGGAGGAATTGGCATGAGCAGCTCCCCCATTCGCCAGCGCCGCACCGACATGGGTTCAGGCTTTCCCACACTGCTGCGCAAAGAGTTGCAGCGGTTTTGGAAGGTCGGGTTCCAAACCATCGCGGCCCCCGTTCTAACGGCGCTGCTCTATCTGCTGATCTTCGCCCACGTGCTGGAAGGCCGTGTGAGCGTCTATGACTCACTGCCGTACACCTCGTTCCTGATTCCAGGGTTGATGATGATGAGCATGTTGCAAAATGCCTTCGCCAACCCGTCTTCATCGCTGATACAAAGCCGTATCACAGGTAATTTGGTGTTCATCCTGTTGCCGCCCATGTCGCACCTGGAAATCTACGGCGCCTATCTGCTGGCCGCTATTGCCCGCGGTTTATGTTGTGGCATAGGCGTATGGCTGGTTGCCCTGTTTTTCACCGACCTGTCCATCAACAACCCTTTCTGGGTGTTGGGTTTCGCCGTGCTGTCCTGCGGAGTCATGGGCAACCTGGGCATTATTGCGGGCTTGTGGTCTGAAAAATTTGACCAGCTCGCCGCCTTTCAGAACTTCCTCATTCTGCCGGCCACCTTTTTGTCCGGCGTTTTCTATTCCATTCACAGCCTGCCGGAATTCTGGCAGGGCGTCTCGCACTGGAACCCCGTCTTCTACATGATCGACGGTTTCCGCCATGGATTTTTCAGTGCATCCGACGTATCTCCATGGCACAGCCTGGCCGTTGTCTGCTTGGTATTCATCGGCCTGTCCTTCTTCACCCTGCGCCTGCTGGCGAGGGGTTATAAACTACGGAACTGAACCATGCAGCTGCCCACACCCGAACTCGTCCGTCAATACATTGTTGACAACCTCGAATGCGAAGTGATTGAAGTCGCTGGAGACGGCGCCCACTTCGAAGCCCTGATTGTCAGCCCTGCCTTTGAAGGCAAACGCATGATTGCCCGCCATCAACTCGTATATGCCGCGCTGGGTGACCGCATGAAAGCGGAAATCCACGCGCTGTCGATGCGCACCCTGACGCCTGCCGAATATCAGGCACAAGCCAATGGATAAATTACTCATACGCGGCGGTCGCCCCTTGCGGGGAGAGGTGTCCATCTCGGGCGCCAAAAACGCCGCCCTGCCCATTCTTTGCGCCAGCCTGCTGACAGCCGAACCCCTTACTCTGGAAAACGTGCCTCAGCTGCGGGACATCGGCACCACCTTGCGCCTGCTTGAACGCCTGGGTGTCAAATACAGCAATGGCCAGAGTGAACGCGTCGAACTTGACGCCTCGCGCATCACCAGCCTCGAAGCGCCCTACGACCTGGTCAAAACCATGCGAGCCTCCATCCTGGTATTGGGCCCGCTCCTGGCGCGCTTTGGCGAAGCCCGCGTCAGCCTGCCCGGCGGCTGCGCCATTGGGCAGCGCCCGGTCGATCAGCACATAAAAGGGCTGGCAGCCATGGGAGCCGAAATCCGCATCGAACACGGTTATGTCGTCGCCCGGGCCAAACGTCTCAAAGGCGCCAGCATCCGTACCGATATGGTGACCGTCACGGGTACAGAAAACCTGATGATGGCAGCCGTGCTGGCTGACGGGCGCACCGTGCTTGAAAACGCCGCCCGCGAACCCGAAGTGGTTGATCTGGCCGAGCTGCTTATCAAAATGGGCGCCCGTATAACGGGCCACGGCACCGACCGCATCGTAATCGACGGCGTCGAACAGTTGCGCGGCGCCCATCACAGCATCGTTCCCGACCGCATCGAAGCGGGTACCTTCCTATGCGCAGTGGGCGCGACCGGCGGCGACATCACGCTTCACAACACTGCCGCCCACACCATGGGCGCCATCCTCGACAAACTTCGCGAAGCGGGGCTGGAAATCGAGGAGCACGAACACTCCATACGCGCACGCATGACCCGTCGCCCCACAGCCACCGGGTTTCGCACACAGGAATACCCGGGTTTCCCCACTGACATGCAAGCTCAGCTCATGGCTTTGAATACCCTTGCTGACGGCACATCGGTCATTGTCGAAACCATTTTTGAGAATCGCTACATGCATGCACCCGAGCTTTCGCGCATGGGTGCCCGCATTGATGTGGAAGGCGACACTGCAGTCGTCACCGGCGTACCACGTTTGTCGGGCGCCACGGTGATGGCCACCGATCTGCGTGCCTCCGCCAGTCTGGTGATTGCCGGCTTGGCTGCCGAAGGCGAAACCGTGGTTGATCGTATCTACCATCTGGATCGTGGCTACGAACGTATGGAAGAAAAACTGCGCGCCCTGGGCGCGGACATTGAACGTCTTTCTGGAAACGCCTGATGAGCATCACCAGCACCCCACAACCCCTGACGCTCGCGCTATCAAAAGGGCGCATTTTTGAAGAAACCCTGCCCTTGCTGGAAGCTGCTGGCGTAGAAGTCAAAGACGACCCGGAGACCTCTCGCAAACTGATTCTGGATACTTCAAGGCCCGATCTGCGCATTATTATTGTCAGGGCCACCGATGTCCCCACGTATGTGCAATATGGCGCTGCGGACTTCGGGATTGCGGGGCGCGACGTGCTCTATGAGCATGCCGACACACACTCCCGCGGCCTGTACCAGCCGGTAGACTTGAACATTGCCCGCTGCCGCTTATGTGTCGCGGTACGCGAAAACTTTGACTACCATGCCGCCGTACGCCAGGGTTCGCGCCTGCGTATCGCTACTAAATACGTCCGGGCTGCACGCGAGCATTTCGCCCAGAAAGGCGTTCACGTAGACATCATCAAACTCTATGGTTCTATGGAACTCGCCCCGCTGGTAGGCTTGGCCGATGCGATTGTCGACCTGGTTTCCACCGGTAATACCCTGAAAGCCAACAACTTGGTGGCAGTGGAAGATGTCGCGCATATTTCTTCGCGCCTCATCGTCAACCAAGCCGCACTCAAGACTCGCGGCGCAGAACTACGCCCTTTGCTTAACACCTTTGCGCAGGCATCGGGCGCTTGAAGCTAACCACAAATACGGAAAGCATGGTGCATCCGGCAAGAAGCAAAGCTTAATACAGGATACACTGTAATACTGCAAGCCCACTTGCCATCTGCTTAAACTGCACTGTACGCCCATGCTGTCCATTCATCGCCTCGATACCTCCGCCGCTGACTTCCAGTCGGTACTGCGCCGTCTGCTGGCCTATGATGCCTCGCAGGATGAATCCATAGAGCGCGCCACCGCAGAAATTCTCTTGCGCGTCCAGCAAGAGGGTGACGCCGCCTTGCTTGAATATACGCGGCGCTTCGATCGCGTCGAAGCGGAGTCGGTCGCCGCCCTGGAAATTGACCGCAGCGAATGGCTGGCCGCTCTGGACAAGCTGCCGCAAGACCAACGCGCAGCGCTCGAAGCCGCTGCCGAACGTATTAAGCGCTATCACGAACACCAAGTAACCCAAAGCTGGTCTTACACGGAAGAAGACGGCACGGTGCTCGGTCAGAAAGTCACGCCGCTTGATCGTGTCGGCCTGTACGTGCCCGGCGGCAAGGCCGCATACCCGTCTTCCGTATTGATGAACGCCATCCCCGCTAAAGTGGCGGGTGTGCCTGAAGTCATCATGGTCACGCCCACCCCCGATGGCGTGCGCAACCCCATCGTGCTGGCTGCAGCGGCGATTGGCGGGGTTGACCGCGTCTGGGCCATCGGCGGCGCACAAGCCGTGGGCGCGGTAGCCTACGGCACGCAAACGATTTCTCCCGTCGATAAAGTCGTCGGCCCCGGCAATGCCTACGTAGCAGCTGCCAAGCGCCGCGTATTCGGCACGGTGGGCATCGACATGATTGCCGGGCCCAGCGAAATTCTGGTGATCTGCGATGGCAGTACCCCGCCCGACTGGGTAGCCATGGATCTCTTCTCCCAGGCCGAACACGACGAAATGGCGCAATCTATTTTGCTGTGTCCTGATGCGGCCTATATCGAAGCCGTGCAACAGTCCATCGACCGACTGCTGCCCACCATGCAACGCGCCGACATTCTACGCACCAGCTTGGCCAATCGCGGTGCGCTGATCAAGGTCAAAAGCATGGAAGAGGCCTGTGAAATCGCCAACCAGATCGCTCCCGAACACCTCGAGATCTCCACCACTGAGCCAGAACGCTGGGCTGACTTGATTCGCCACGCGGGCGCCATTTTCCTAGGCCCCTACACGTCCGAATCACTCGGTGATTACTGTGCAGGCCCGAACCACGTTCTTCCCACTGCCCGCACGGCGCGGTTTTCTTCGCCGCTGGGCGTGTACGACTTCCAGAAACGCTCCAGCTTGATCAAAGTGTCGCAAGCTGGTGCCCAGACACTCGGGCGCATTGCCTCCACCCTCGCCCGCGGCGAAGGCCTGCAGGCGCACGCCGCCAGCGCCGAGTATCGTCTTGAACCCTCCGACACCAAAGCTTGACATGCGTACAGCCGATATCACTCGTAACACCCAGGAAACCCGCGTGCGTGCGGCCATCAACCTCGACGGCACCGGCCGCCAGAGCATCAATACCGGCGTGCCTTTCCTCGACCACATGCTTGACCAGATCGCCCGCCACGGCTTGATCGACCTCGACATCCATTGCGATGGCGATGTTCACATCGACGACCACCATTCCGTGGAAGACGTTGGCATCACGTTGGGCCAGGCTTTCGCCGCTGCCGTGGGCGACAAAGCTGGCATGCGTCGCTACGGCCACGCCTACGTGCCGCTTGATGAATCGCTGTCCCGGGTTGTGATTGACTTCTCCGGCCGCCCCGGCCTGTTCTACGATGTGCCCTTCACCCGTTCGCACATCGGCCGCTTCGATGTGGATCTGGCGCGCGAGTTCTTCCAGGGCTTTGCCAATCACGCTCAGGCCACCCTGCACATTGATAACCTGAAGGGCGAAAACGCTCACCATCAATGCGAAACTGTTTTCAAAGCCTTTGGCCGCGCACTACGCATGGCTATTGAGCTCGACCCCCGCAACGAAGGCGTCATTCCTTCGACCAAGGGCGTACTCTGAATCCTTAAATAACCCGCGCCGCCGGAAACATCTTGAACACCATCGCCATCGTCGACTACGGGATGGGCAATTTTCATTCAGTGGCTCGCGCCCTGCGCGCAGCCGCGCCCGATTCTGACATCCGGATCAGCAATACGCCTGAGCAAATCCGCCAGGCATCGCGTGTAGTGTTTCCCGGCCAGGGCGCCATGCCGGATTGCATGCGCACGCTCAATGCCTCCGGGCTGCGCGACGCCGTCCTACAGGCGGCGCGCGAAAAGCCACTACTCGGTGTCTGCGTGGGCGAGCAAATGCTGTTTTCGGGCAGCGAAGAAGGCAACACACCCAGCCTGGACATCTTCCCTGGCTGGGTACGACGCTTTTCAGGGCCGCAGTACGCGGCTGCGGTAGATGTGGCACGACAGAGCGCGCCTGAAGAAGATCACGCAGCACCGACCATGCGGCTGAAAGTACCGCATATGGGTTGGAACACCGTGAACCAGGTGCGCGAGCACCCATTATGGTCAGGCATTCCCGATCACACACCGTTTTATTTCGTTCACAGCTACTACGCAGTGCCCGACGACCCAACCCTGACTGTAGGGGTTAGTCAGTACGGGCAACGCTTTACCTGCGCAGTCGCAGCAGATAATATTTTCGCCGTGCAATTCCATCCCGAGAAAAGCGCTGCTTACGGCCTGAGGCTTTACCGCAACTTTATGGAATGGCAACCTTGAACGTGTATCACTCTCGTCACGCGCGCCACACCAGCCAATGTGGCTGGCGCCTATCCAAACCCTCCACTTCCAAGCAATTTATCGGCTGATTCATCATGTTATTGATCCCCGCCATCGACCTCCAAGACGGGCACTGTGTGCGCCTGCGCCAGGGCGACCTGAACGACTCCACCGTTTTTTCCGACAACCCCGCCATCATGGCCGAGCAATGGCTGGACCAGGGCGCCCGTAGATTGCATCTGGTTGACCTTAACGGCGCTGTGGCAGGCAAGCCCAAAAACGCCGCAGCCATCCAGGCTATCGTCGACACCATTGCAGGCGATATTCCCATTCAGATTGGCGGCGGTATTCGCGACCTCGATACCATCGAGCATTATCTGGACAATGGGATCTCCTACGTCATCATCGGAACAGCCGCCGTCAAAAACCCCGGTTTTCTGCGCGACGCCTGCAGTGCCTTCCCTGGCAACATCATTGTGGGCCTGGACGCCCGCGACGGCAAAGTTGCCACCGATGGCTGGAGCAAACTGACCCGCCACGATGTTCAGGATCTTGCTCGTAAATTCGAAGACTACGGTGTCGAATCCATTATTTACACCGATATCGGGCGCGATGGCATGCTCAGCGGCGTTAACGTCGAGGCCACCGTTCGTCTGGCGCAAAGCGTCAGCATTCCCGTTATCGCTTCCGGCGGCGTGACAGACATGCGTGACATCGAAGCGCTTTGCGCGGTGGCTCAGGAAGGCGTGGAAGGCGCCATTCTGGGGCGCAGCATCTACGAAGGCACTTTGGATTTTGCCGCTGCCCAACAACGTGCCGATGAACTGACCGCATCATGACTGTTACTTCCGCCGACACGGGCAGCGACTTGTGCTGCCGCATCATTCCTTGCTTGGACGTCACCGCCGGGCGCGTGGTCAAAGGTGTCAACTTTGTTGAGCTGGTCGATGCCGGCGATCCGGTTGAAATCGCCCGTCGTTATAACGAACAGGGCGCCGATGAACTGACTTTCCTGGACATCACCGCCACCAGCGAAGACCGCGACCTCATTCTGCCCATTATTGAAGCCGTGGCCGGCGAGATCTTCATTCCGCTGACTGTAGGCGGCGGCGTGCGCCAAGTGGCCGACGTACAGCGTCTGCTGAATGCAGGCGCCGATAAAGTGTCCATCAACAGCGCGGCGGTCAACGACCCCGATCTGGTGCGCCGCGCTACCGATCATCACGGCTCGCAATGCATGGTCGTCGCCATCGACGCGAGGCGTGTATCCGCAGACGGCGAGCCGCCCCGTTGGGAAGTACACACCCACGGCGGCAAGCGTGCCACCGGCCTGGACGTGGTGGAGTGGGCCTGCAAAATGGCCGAGTATGGTGCCGGTGAACTGCTGCTGACCAGCATGGACCGCGACGGCACGAAATCCGGGTTCGACCTGGAACTGACTCGCGCGGTTTCCGATGCCGTACCCGTGCCCGTCATTGCCTCGGGCGGGGTGGGCAATCTGCAGCATCTGGCCGATGGCGTGACCATCGGCGGCGCCAGTGCGGTATTGGCCGCCAGTATTTTCCACTACGGCGAATACACTGTGCGTCAGGCCAAGGAATTTCTGGCGTCCCAAGGCATTAAAGTCAGGCTGACACCATGAGCGCACTGCCCGACTGGCTGGCCCAGGTCAGCTTCGACGAAAACGGCCTGATACCGGCTATTGCGCAAGACGCAAGCGACGGCACCATTCTGATGGTGGCCTGGATGAATGCCGAAGCGCTGAGCGAAACCGTCCGAACCGGCCACGCGGTGTATTGGTCTCGATCGCGCCAGCGCCTGTGGCGCAAAGGCGAAGAGTCGGGCCACCAACAGCACGTGCAAGAAATCCGCCTGGATTGCGACGCCGATGTCATCCTTCTGAAAGTTGAGCAAAAAGGGGGCATCGCTTGCCATACCGGCCGGCGCAGCTGCTTTTTCCAGCGCCTGGATACGCAAGGCGAAACTAACTGGGTTAAGGTTGATCCAATCCTGAAAGACCCGGCAAAGATCTATAAATGACCACAAGTGATTCCATACTGAGCCGTCTGGCTGACACTCTGGAAACCCGCCTGCCTTCGGCAGAGGGCGAAGTGCCGGCAGATTCTTATGTCAGCAAGCTGTACCAACGCGGCCCCGATGCATTTTTAAAGAAGGTAGGCGAGGAAGCCACTGAGCTCGTCATGGCAGCCAAAGACGCAAACCGTGAGCGCCTCATTTCCGAAACCGCCGATCTGTGGTTTCATAGCATGGTTGCGCTGGCCTATTACGGCGTCCGGCCTGAGCAGGTGCTGGACGAACTGGCAAGGCGCGAAGGCGTATCCGGCCTCGCTGAAAAAGCCAGCCGCCCAACTTCTTGAAATCTGAACTAGTTTTGTATCAAATGAGTGATAACTGTATTTTTTGCAAGATTGCTTCCGGCGAACTCCCTGCGAAGAAAGTCTACGAAGACGACGATTGCGTTGCCTTCCACGACATCAATCCAGCGGCGCCCGTTCATTTACTGCTTATCCCGAAAAAACACGTCTGCTCATTGGCGGACATCAAAGACGAAGACGCCCCCTGGTTAGGTAGAATGGTGGTATTGGCGCAGAAACTGGCTTTTGAAAACGGTTGCACCCCCGGCCATGATGGCGGGTTTCGCCTCGTAGCGAATACGGGTCGGGAAGGCGGCCAGGAAGTCGATCACCTGCATTTTCATATACTCGGGGGCCCCCGCCCCTGGCAAAAACGGGCGGCACCTGCTGCCTGACGGAGAACGATATGGGCACATTCAGCATTTGGCACTGGTTGATCGTCCTGGTCATCATTGCACTGGTTTTCGGAACCAAAAAACTGCGTAACGTTGGCGAAGACCTGGGCGGAGCCGTGCGCGGTTTCAAGAAGGGCATGGCTGAAGCCTCTCAAGAGGATCAGAAGCCCGAAGCCGTGACCCAACGCACCAGCAGCGAAGAAACCATCGACGTGCAAGCTAAAGAAAAAACTGACGCTTAACCATGTTTGACGTCAGTTTCACCGAACTCATGCTGATCGGCGTCATGGCGCTGATCGTCATCGGCCCCGAGCGGCTTCCCAAAGTCGCTCGGACGGTGGGGCATCTGCTCGGGCGCGCGCAGCGTTACGTCGCCGACGTGAAAACCGACATCCAGCGAGAAATCAATCTGGATGAAATGAACAAGCTCAAGAAGCAGATGGATGACGCGGCCAGCTCTCTGCAGGCCTCCATGCGAGAAACCACTGCAAGCATCCAGAACCCCTTGGAGGAAGCGCAAAAGAGCCTGAAGGAAGCCTCGGCGTCAGTGGAAGGTCTGGTGGAACAGGCTCGCAAAGATGTCGGCTCCAGCCCCGCGCCCGTCAAGCCGGTCGCCGACAATGCGCCCGCACCATTAGCTGAGCCGCCCCCTCAGGCTGCCGGCACCGCAGACGTTGAACCAAACGCAAAGCCGACAACCCCAGAACAATCGGATACGCCCAAGTGACACAAGAAGAAGCACCACAGGAAACGTTTATTTCGCACCTGGTCGAGTTGCGCTCGCGTCTGCTCAGGGCGGTGAGCGCGGTACTGGTCATCTTTGTGGTGCTGTTTATCTACCCCGGGCCGTCCGCCATCTACGACCTGCTGGCTCAGCCCATGCTGGAATCGCTGCCGCAGGGCACGCGCATGATTGCCACCGGGGTGATTACGCCTTTCATGGTGCCCGTCAAGGTCACACTGCTGGCTGCTTTCCTGATCGCACTGCCCATCGTGCTGTACCAGGCCTGGGCTTTTGTCGCGCCCGGCCTCTACGTGCACGAGAAAAAACTGGCGCTGCCACTTATCGCTTCGAGCACACTGTTGTTCATGGCGGGCATGGCCTTTTGTTATTTCGTGGTGTTCCGCACGGTCTTCCACTTCATAGCAGGCTTCGCACCCGAATCCATTACTCCCGCACCCGATATTGAGGCCTACGTCAACTTCGTTATGACGATGTTCATTGCCTTTGGCGTGACTTTCGAAGTACCGGTAGCCGTGGTGGTGTTGGCGAGTACCGGCGTGGTAAGCGTGAAAAAGCTGCGCGAAATTCGCGGTTATGTGATCGTGGGCGCTTTCATTATTGCCGCTGTTGTGACGCCGCCCGATGTCCTCAGCCAGTTCATGCTGGCTGTGCCTCTGTGTCTTCTGTACGAAGTGGGCATCCTGCTTTCCGCATCAATGATTCGGAAACGGGAAGAGAAGGCGACTGCCGATGAAGGCTCTGAAGAACGCAGCCCGGAAGTGCGTGGAGAATAACTGAGCGGGGCGAGCGCTCAACGACGCCGCCCCACCGGGGGCCGCTCCCCTACTTCAACCTGCACTTGGTGGCGTTTTCCTTCTCTCAGCACGGTCAGCTCCAAGGCATTACCCGGCTTTATTGGTGCTACGGCATTCAGAAAAGCGACGGAATCCGGGATCACGGCTCCTTCCAATTCAAGAATGATGTCGCCCACGCGTAAACCCGCCAGGTGCGCCGGGCCACGACGTAAAACTGCGGCCACAATAACGCCTTCCTGGCGTTCCAAACCAAACGCCCGCATCAGTTCGGGCGTGATGTCCTGCGGCTCTATACCGAGCCAGCCCCGGGTAACCTTGCCTGACTGGATAATCTCTTCCAGAATGCGTTCTGCCGTTTTTGCCGGAATGGCGAAGCCAATGCCCAATGAGCCGCCGGTTTCGGAATAGATGGCCGTATTCACGCCCACCAGCCGCCCTTGTGCATCGACCAAAGCTCCACCAGAATTGCCGGGGTTGATGGCGGCGTCAGTCTGGATGAAATTCTCGTAAATATTGATGCCCAACCGGTTGCGACCCAGGGCTGAGACGATTCCGAGCGTGGTGGTCTGCCCGACTCCGAAAGGGTTTCCAATGGCCAGCACCACATCCCCTACCCTCAACGCCTCATCCTGATCAAAAGCAATCGGCTGCAAGCCGGGCAGGTCAATTTTCAAAACAGCGAGATCCGTTTCCGGGTCGGCTCCTTCCAAGCGCGCATCAACCTCGCGGCCGTCACTCAAGGCCACCCGTATCGAATCCGCTGCCTCCACGACATGATGATTGGTCAGCACGTAGCCATCGCTGCGCACAATGACGCCCGAGCCCAAGCTGCCAGACTGGCGGCGCTGGGTGAAGCCTGGCAAACCACGAAACAGGCGATTCAGTTCAGGGTCGGCGGGTAAGGGAATAAGTGGGACATCCACCACTTTAGTCGTATAGATATTGACAACGGCCGGCGCCGCACGAGCAACGGCATCGGCATAAGACACCCCCGCTGCAGCACCCGCCACAACCCTTCCGGCAGATTCGCCCACCCCCGTCTGAGGCATCCGCGGCTCATTACTGAGCCAATCGGGCCGCAAAGTCGCCACGATGAATAAAATGCCCAGGCAAACGGTAACAGTCTGAGCGAAGACCAACCATAAACGATGCATAGACCTCTGAGGACTCGATAATGAACCAGGTTTCCACGCGGCAGCTTGCCGAATGGCTTGATGATGCCTTACAGACCCAACGCTTCAAGGATTACTGCCCCAACGGGTTGCAAGTTGAAGGCAAGGATACTATCCGCCATATTATTACGGGTGTCACGGCCTCGCAGGCACTGCTTGATGCTGCGACGCAACAGAACGCCGATGCCATCATGGTTCATCACGGCTGGTTCTGGAAAAACGAAAACCCCGTACTGCGCGGAGCCAAGCGTCAGCGTATTGCTACGGCATTGCAACACAACTTGAATGTGTTTGGTTTTCACCTGCCCCTGGATGCCCATCCGGAGTGGGGGAATAACGCCCAACTCGCCCGCCGCCTGGGTTTTGAGCCGGAGTTGAATGACGACGGCACGCCCGTCAATTTCGGCCCGGGTGATCTGGTCTGGCGCGGCCGCTGCCAACCTTGTACTTTGGAAGAGCTGGGCCGACACATAGAACGAACCCTGGGGCGCCGACCCCTGCTCTTGGGCGACCCGGGCAAGCAGATACGCACCGTCGCCTGGTGCACCGGCGGTGCACAAAACATGATGGAGGCCGCCATTGATTGCGGAGTCGACGCCTACATTACCGGCGAGGCCTCTGAACAGAATTTCCATATGGCGCATGAAAGCAGCACCGCGTTTATTGCAGCGGGCCACCATGCCACGGAACGCTACGGCATTCAGGCTCTTGGTGAAGCGATCGCCAAGCAATTCGGCATCCGTGTGGACTTTCTGGACTTGGATAACCCCGTCTGAGCGCGCCGGCTACTAACACGTGAAATAACGCCTGCCCGGCAGGCGTTAAAAAACCTCGCAACAGCGTTGTAGCTGTTGCGAGGATCAAGAGGCACACTCGCCGCACTGCGATAATGCGGCGAGCCGCTACTTATTTTTTGAGCAGATCACGAATTTCACGCAACAAGGCGACGTCTTCCGGGGTCGGCGCCGGTGCCGCTTCTACTGTTTCCGTCTCTTGCTCACGCTCAATGCTGCGTCGCGCCGCGTTGACGGCCTTGACCATGCAGAACACCACGAAGGCCAGCAGAATGAAATTGATAAGAATGGTTAAGAAGTTGCCCCACGACAACACCACCGCACCCGCAGCGCTCAGCGCCTCAGCAGTATGCGCACCCGTGTAGCCTTCAGGCAGCCTCAGAACCCAGAACTGATTGGTGAAGTCGACCTCTCCACCAACGACGAAAGCGACTAGCGGCATAATGACATCTGCCACCAAGGAATCGATGATCTTGCTGAACGCCGCGCCAATAATGACACCGACGGCCAGGTCGATCATATTCCCTTTAACTGCGAATTCTTTGAACTCGCTCAAAAACCCGCGCACTTTACTCACGACATGCTCCCTATGCGTTTCACCCTCAAGATCAGGCAGACGCTATAATACGCGGTTGATACGTAAAGTACATAGCAACAAAATGCGAACGGTATGCCTCCAATTCAGGCATGAACAAGGATACTAGAATGAGTCAGATTACGACACAGCTCGATGATTCCGGCGTGGTTGATCCCAACCAACCGACCGATCCAGCCCGGCGCACGTGGGTCGGTGTGGCCTGTGCGTTCGGCGGCGTAGCGGGTGCGGCAACAGCCGTCCCTTTCGTCAGCTCATTTGCCCCCTCCGAGCGCGCGCGCGCGGCGGGCGCTCCCGTCGAGGTCGACATTACGACCTTGCAGCCAGGCGAAATGACCACTGTCGAATGGCGCGGCAAACCCGTATGGATTCTGCGCCGCACCGAAGCCCAGCTTGCGGCATTGCCCAAGCTTGATCCCCAACTGGCTGACCCGAACTCCGACCGGCCCGGCTTCACCCCCGCATACGCCAAAAACGAATACCGTTCGCGCAATCCGGAATACTTCGTTGCCGTGGGCATCTGCACCCACCTCGGGTGCTCGCCCACTCCGCAATTGGCGGCAGGTGGCGGCGCCGGCTTGCCCGCAGGCTGGCAAGGCGGCTTCTTCTGCCCCTGTCACGGCTCTTCCTTCGACTTGGCCGGTCGGGTGTACGCAAACGTACCTGCACCCGACAACCTCGAGGTCCCTCCTTACGAGTTCTCTGCCGACGGCACACGCATCACCGTTGGCGTCGATGAAAACAATCGGGCCTGAGGCCGCTTCGGGGTGTGTTCCACCCCAGCACTGAATCCCTAAATACGCCACGTATAAGTTAGATAAGGAGCCGTTTCATGGCTGGCGAAAAAACCGTCGAAACGACAGGACTCTTGGGCTGGATCGACAGGCGCTTTCCCCTGACATCCCTCTTCAAAGAGCACATGTCGGAATACTATGCGCCCAAGAATTTCAACTTCTGGTACTTCTTTGGGTCGCTGGCCCTGTTGGTACTGGTCATTCAGGTTGTCACCGGCATTTTTCTGGTGATGAACTACAAACCGGACGGCGAACTTGCGTTCGACTCCGTTGAATACATCATGCGCGAAGTGCCATGGGGCTGGCTGATCCGCTACATGCACTCCACGGGTGCCTCCATGTTCTTTGTGGTGGTCTACCTGCACATGCTGCGCGGCCTGTTCTACGGTTCTTACCGTAAACCGCGCGAGCTGGTCTGGATCTTCGGTGTCGCGATCTTCCTGGCACTCATGGCTGAAGCCTTCATGGGCTACCTGCTGCCCTGGGGCCAAATGTCCTACTGGGGCGCTCAGGTCATCGTGAACCTGTTCTCGGCCATTCCCTTCATCGGCCCTGAGCTCGCTATCTGGATCCGTGGTGACTACGTTGTTTCCGACGCTACTCTGAACCGATTCTTCGCCCTGCACGTCATTGCTGTACCGCTGGTGCTCATCGGCCTGGTTGTCGCACACATCATTGCTCTGCATGAAGTCGGCTCCAACAACCCGGACGGTGTTGAAATCAAGGACGGCCCCAAAGACGCCAAAGGTCACCCCGTCGACGGCATCCCCTTCCACCCCTACTATTCGGTACACGATATCGTGGGTGTGGCCGGCTTCCTGATCGTCTTCGCGGCCATTGTGTTCTTTGCACCTGAAATGGGCGGCTACTTCCTGGAGTTCAACAACTTCATCCCCGCCGACCCGCTCAAGACGCCTCCGCACATTGCGCCGGTCTGGTACTTCACGCCGTTCTACTCGATGCTGCGTGCGATCACCGCCGACTTCACCTGGATTCTCGCAGGCGCATCGGTTCTGGCCGCCATCATCCTGTTTGCCAAAGGCAAGCCAAGCGGTATCGGGCGCATCATTGTGTTCTTGGTGCTCATTGGCCTGGCCGTTGCATTCCGTATCTTCGACGCGAAGTTCTGGGGTGTGGTTGTCATGGGTGGCGCAGTTGTCCTGCTGGGCTTCCTGCCCTGGCTCGATACCTCGCCGGTCAAGTCGATCCGCTATCGCCCGACATGGCACAAATTCCTGTATGCCATCTTCATCGTGAACTTCCTGATGCTGGGCTACCTGGGTACTCAACCTCCCAGCCCCGTATTCAACCTGCTGAGCCAGATCGGTACGGTGATCTACCTGGGCTTCTTCTTCCTGATGCCCGTCTGGAGCTGCCTTGGCAAGTTCAAGCCAGTGCCTGAGCGCATCACCTTCAAAGCCCACTGAGCTCACCATAAGGTAACGGAACGATCATGATTAAAAAGCTGATAGGAACCATTGCTCTGTCCCTGACCTGCGCAGTCTCGTTTGCTGCTGGAGGTGGCTACGCACTGGAAAAAGCGCCTTCGCGCATCAACGATATGGCTTCGCTGCAAAACGGGGCCAAGCTCTTCGTTAACTACTGTCTGGGCTGTCACAGCGCGAATTCCATGCGCTACAACCGCCTGACCGACATTGGCCTGACCGAAGAACAGATCAAACGCAACCTGTTGTTCACGGGTGAAGGCGTCGGCGACCTCATGAAAATCGCCATGACCCGCGAAGACGCCACCAAATGGTTTGGTGCGGCTCCCCCCGATCTCTCGGTCATTGCACGCGCCAAGTCCACCAACCTGGGTCCCACGGGTGTGGATTACATCTACACCTTCCTGCGGACGTTCTACCGCGATACCAACCGCCCATTGGGTTGGGACAACCTGGTTTTCCCCAGCGTCGGCATGCCGCACGCACTGTGGGATCTCCAAGGCCCGCGCAGTATGGAACGAAATAAAGTTTCACAGGTCCAACTAGATAACGGTGAAACGCAGTGGCAGCGCACCATTACGACTTTCGACCCGCAAGGTTTCTCAGAGACCACCACTGAAGTCCTGCAGGGCTACAGCGGCGGTGCATCCGAGAAAATCACCTTTACACCGGTCGACCCCAAAGCTGCTGCCGAATTCGATAACCAGGCTGCCGACCTTGCGAACTTCCTGGGCTGGATGGCTGAACCCGTACAGCTCGAACGCAAACGCCTGGGTGTCTGGGTTCTGCTATTCCTGTTCTTATTCTTCGGGGTGGCATGGAAACTCAATGCCGTCTACTGGAAGGACGTCAAATAAGCCTGCAGCTTGAAACTGCCCGCACCTGTCCGCAGCGATCCTGCGGACAACGCTGCAAGCAAGTGGAAAAGGCGTAGTACGCTGAAAAGAGCTCCGGCCACGCGGCCCGAGCTCTTTGCCACTTTACCGGGCCGCCTGAAAGGCGTATTTTTATTCATACCTCTACGATTGGAAACCGCGACATGATGGTGCTCTATTCCGGAACGACTTGCCCGTTCTCCCAACGCTGCCGCTTTGTTCTGTTCGAGAAGGGCATGGATTTCGAAATCCGTGACATCGACCTGTACAACAAGCCAGAAGACATTGCGGTCATGAACCCATACGGGCAAGTGCCAATTCTGGTGGAGCGTGACCTGGTGCTTTACGAGTCGAACATCATCAACGAATATATCGACGAGCGCTTTCCGCATCCGCAACTGATGCCTGCCGACCCGGTCATGCGCGCCCGCACACGTTTGTTCCTTTACAACTTCGAAAAGGAACTGTTCATCCACGTGTCTGCTTTGGAAGAGCGTACCAACACTGACACCAAGGCTCAGGACATCGCCCGCCAGAACATCCGCGACCGCTTGGCGCAGTTGGCTCCCGTGCTGGTCAAGAACAAGTTCATGCTTGGGGAAGAGTTCTCCATGCTGGACGTTGCCATTGCCCCGCTGCTGTGGCGCCTCGACCATTACGGCATCGAACTTCCCAAGAACGCGGCTCCCCTGCAGAAGTATGCTGAACGCATCTTCTCGCGCCCTGCCTACATCGAAGCGCTGACGCCCTCTGAGAAAGTAATGCGTCGTTGAGACCGACCATGGAAGAACTGTCCCGGAAACCCTACCTGCTGCGAGCTTTGCACGAATGGTGTACCGATAGCGGCTACACACCGTACATCGTCGTGACTGTTGATAAGAACACCGTCGTGCCACCCGCTCATGTGCACGACGGACAGATCACACTCAATATCAGCACGCTTGCAACCAACCGTCTGGTGATGGGCAACGAATACATTGAGTTCCAGACCCGCTTTGGTGGTGTTACGGAACACATCTATGTACCCGTTGCTGCAGTATCTGCCATCTACGCACGGGAAACCGGCGCAGGCATGGGCTTTGAAGTGGCCGACTCTGAACCCTACCCGGGTTCAGACACCTCTTCGGAAGATGACGCAAACCGTGCATCTGCCGAAGACAAACCAGACGACACCCCCCCGTCACGGCCAAAACTTACCGTAGTTAAGTAAGCCGCGAAAAAATAGTGTAGAATTATCGTTTCTTTCAAGCCGGCTTAGCTCAGTTGGTAGAGCAGCGCACTTGTAATGCGAAGGTCAGGAGTTCGACTCTTCTAGCCGGCACCAAGGATTCATGCGGTTTACCGCAGCAAATGGCCTCCCATGCGGGAGGCCATTTTTTTACTTACAAGACGTCGCCCGGTGATTCCGGCAAAGTCTGCCCGCCATCGACAATGAGGGACTGGCCGGTTATGTACTTGGCTTCCTTCGATGCAAAGAAAGCCACAGCGGTGCCGATGTCTTCAGGGTCTCCCAGCTTCTTCATGGGAATATATTGCGCGGCGCCTTCGCTCAGGCCTGCAAGCTGCTTCTTCAGGCCTTCGGTGGCGATCACGCCTGGCTGCACGGCATTCAGCGTAATACCGTGTTTTGCGTATTCCATGGCGGCACTCTTGATAAAGCCCAGGATGGCGATCTTGGTTGCACCATAGGCCGCACCGCCGGGGTAGCCGGTGTTTGACCCCGTGACAGACGACGTCACCACAACCCGGCCATAGTTATTGGCTTTCATGACTTTCAGGGCAGGTTGTACGATGAAGAACATGCCCTTCAGGTTAATGTCGAAGACTTTATCCCAGTCGTCTTCTGTCATGTCTTCAATTGTGACGTTAGGGTAGATACCTGCGTTTGCCGCAAGGATGTCGAGTTTTCCATATTTCTCGACGACTTTATTCACAACGGCCTCGGCATTTTCCTTATCGGTGACGTCCAGCTTCAGAAAGTCGCCGGATATGCTCTCGGCAACTTTTTTTCCGCCTTCTTCATCAAGATCGGCAACGACAACTTTTGCCCCGGCTTTGGCTAAAGCCTCGGCGATGCCTTGCCCGATTCCATTTGCCCCACCCGTCACAATGGCAACTTGGTCTGTCAGGTCAAACATGCTTCATTCTCCTTACAAGTAGTAACTATCTTCAGGCTAATAGGGCAACACCTATGTGTCAATTTTCAAGCGTGGTAGGGGCTGCATCGGGCAGGCGCCCGCCAAAGCATTCGGACGCGCGTTTAGCGGCCGCCAGCAACAAGGGCGACATGCGTGCCACGGCT
Source organism: Achromobacter sp. F4_2707 (assembly GCF_047501535.1). Taxonomy (NCBI): domain Bacteria; kingdom Pseudomonadati; phylum Pseudomonadota; class Betaproteobacteria; order Burkholderiales; family Alcaligenaceae; genus Achromobacter; species Achromobacter sp. F4_2707. The sequence goes on along the minus strand of NZ_JAZDRJ010000001.1, from coordinate 212,926 downwards.
TCGGGATTAAAACGTGTAATCGGGCCTGAAAGCGACAAGGCACCTATGAAGCGCCCGTCAGCTCCTATGATGGGGCTGGCAAGGCCGGCACAAGATTTGTCCCGCTCGCCATACGATTCCACCAGCATCGTGCGACGCAAGGCTTCATCGGTGTCATATGTCTGAAAGGCTGCGACGACTTTGCCTGCCGCCCCCTTCAGTGGCAGCAATTGCCCCGCACGCACACTATCAAGCGTAGAGTGATTGGAATCCTTACGCAGCAAACACAAGCGCTGGTCGCTGGAATAGGGAACATGGAATGACGCGCTTTCAGTGCCTGCCGCATGCCGGCCACCAGCACACGACGATCAAGCTCGGCTTCAAGGTAGTTGTGAAAAATCAGCGGCGCCTGGAAGGGGTCATTGGATGCAATATGCACCGCCCCCCTGCTTTCCGGGCGTTGCTGCCACACGGCGACTGTCATCCCTGGTGTATCGGCAAGGCGCCCGATCACCCCTTCGTCGTAGCTGGCTGGTGTAAAAGTGAACTGCAAATCACACTCGCCCGGCGTAACACCCGAATACCAGGTGAATCACCCCGGGGGGATTCAGCTTGTCACTAGCCGACTTAAGCAAAACGGCGAAACCCGGATGACCTGATCACCCGGGTTTCGCCGTCAAGCACATTTTTGCGTCGAGTAAAGTGGCGCTTAACGCGGCCAAAGCACGCCGATCAGCACGTAGCAGAGGGTGGTCACGACCACCACGCTGGCGATGTTCAGCGCAAAGCCTGCGCGGATCATGGAATGTATCCGCATATGGCCCGTGCCGAACACAATGGCATTAGGCGGTGTAGCCACCGGCATCATGAAGGCGCAGCTTGCTGCGACGGCGGCGGGAATCGCCAGCAGCTCAGGCGGTATTCCTTGAGCGATGGCCAACGCGCCCAGCAAGGGCAGGAACGTCGCAGCCGTGGCGGTATTCGAAGTCAGTTCGGTCAGTGCCAGAATCACTACGACGACCACAACCACCATGAACAGGCCGGGCAGGGTCGCCACCCAATCCATATTCTCGGCGATCCACTTCGCTAGCCCGGAGGTGCCAATCACACCCGATAGCGACAGGCCGCCACCGAACAGCAGCAACACACCCCAAGGCAGTTTGCCCGCGCTCTCCCAATCCATCAGGAAAGTGCGTTTACGAACGTCCACAGGGATGGAGAACAGCAAGAGTGCTGCGCCGATGGCGATGCTGGTGTCATTCAGGCCAGGGATGTAGTTCGCCAGAACCGGGCGGAATATCCAGGCGGTAGCCGCCAGCAGAAAGATGATGGTGACGAGCTTTTCGCCGCGGCTCATGGGACCAAGCTTGGCCAGTTCCTGCTGGATGGCGCCACTGGTGTCCCCTCCTTTGAGGTCAAAGCCCTTGCGGGTCAGCCACCACCAGGTGAAGGCCATCATGACCACAGCGATCGGCACGCCCAGCAACATCCATTGGCCGAAGCCGATCTGTACGCCATAGGTATCGCTAAGGAAAGCTGCCAGGAAAGCATTCGGCGGGGTGCCGATCAGGGTGGCGATACCGCCGATGCTGGACGCATACGCAATACTCAGCAACATAGCTGTCATGAAACGGCCTGTTTCCTCGGGCGAGCTGGAATCGGAAGTCAGCATGTCAGCGACGGACAGGCCAATGGGCAGCATCATGATGGCGGTGGCGGTATTGCTCACCCACATGCTCAGAAAGCCGGTGGCAATCATGATGCCCGCAATCTGCGTGCGGGGTTTGCTGCCCATGGCCGCCAGGATGTTCAGGGCAATCCGGCGATGCAAGTTCCAGCGCTGCATGGACAGACCAATTACAAAACCGCCCAGAAACAGGAAGATCACCGAGTTGGCATAAGGCGCTGTCGCGCTCCCCAAAGTGCCGATTCCCAGAACGGGGATCAGCAGGATGGGCAACAAGGAAGTGGCGGGAATCGGTATGGCTTCCGTAGCCCACCATACAGCCATCAGCAACGCCAGGCCGGTGGCTGACCAGGCTTCCTGGGACAGGCTGCCCGGAGGCGGGAAAACGACACACATTAAAAATAAAAGCAGGCCTATGAAGAGGCCTGCCCATGAGGTGCGGGATGCCGCAGCGCTCTCAGCGGTTGAAGACATGGTACGTAATTCTCCTAAGTTACATACAAAACTTTATCGTGTATATGCACACCCTTTCTTGAAATACCTCAAGCACCCGCCCTGATAAGCAACTCGAAAGCCGGTGCTCAACAAGCCGCAGCACAGACCGTGCCAGTTCGCCTAACGTGCCCCGGCACGGTATATGCCTCCGACAAGCAACTCTTTAAAAGAACACACATCCTGGAGCGTTCACCGTGCTGACCCTTCATGCACCCTGGTGGGAATTCATTATTCGGGGGGCGGTCGTCTACCTCGCGTTATTGATACTGGTACGCCTGACAGGCAAGCGCACTGTCGGCCAGTTCACGCCATTCGATCTTTTGGTGGTGGTATTGCTGAGCGAAGCCGTAGGGGGCTCAATGACAGCCGGAGACGAGTCACTAATTGGCGGCTTGATTGTGGCCGTCACACTCCTGAGCCTGAACGTCTTGATTGCTTATATTGCCTCTCGCAACCGGCGGCTGGAAAACTTACTGGAGGGACAGGAGGTCTTGCTGGGTCGTAACGGCAGGCTGTTCGAGAATGTCATGAAAGCGCACCGCATCGGTAGAAACGAGATTGACCAAGTGCTGCATGCCAACGACATAGACCTTGAAGACATGGAGTATGTCTTTCTTGAAACGGATGGCAGCATCAACGTGACCAAGCGGAAATAGGCGCTCAGCACTTCCGGCTAGCAGGCGACCATAACTGAGCGGCAACCGACAGTTGCGTTCTCAGAGTCCGCCTCATCACTTACTATTCCAATCGAGCACATGGCCAAGGTTGAACGCAACTTGTCGGCCGATTGATTTCCGGCTGCGCGGGGTGAATACGCCCCTCCAGCCGGACATAAGGAGAAAAAAACCCATGTTAAGCGTCTTGCAACGCGTTTCTGAAGCTAGCGTGAAAGTCGAAGGAGAAGTCATCGGCAAGATCGGCCACGGCCTGCTGGTACTGGTCTGTGCGGAACACGGCGACACCGCCGCCGAGGCTGATACCTTGTTGGCCAAAATCCTGAAGCTGCGCATTTTTTCCGACGAAAACGATCGCATGAACCGCAGCGTGCAAGATGTGGCGGGCGGGCTGCTGATTGTCAGCCAATTCACTCTGGCGGCCGACGCCCGCAAAGGCAATCGCCCCAGTTTTACTGCTGCGGCCGCGCCCGAACACGGCCGGGCGATATATGAGCATTTCTTAGCACGGGCGCGTGAACTGCACCCTATTGTGGAAGCGGGTGAGTTCGCTGCCAATATGCAGGTCAGCTTGGTGAACGACGGCCCGGTGACCATTCCATTACACGTTACTCCTGCAGCTGTCGCGGGCACCGCGAAGGCCCGGAAATGAATTGGTCGCTCGAACAGCTTCGTCAGTTTGTCACCACCGCCGATTGCGGTTCCTTCAGCGGCGCCGCACGGCTGCTGGGCAAGGCGCAATCTGCCGTCAGCACAGCGATTGGCCTGCTGGAAGCCGACCTAAACATCGAGTTGTTTGATCGCTCCCGACGGAACGCCCAACTCACCGACGCAGGCCAAGTGCTACTGCTGGAAGCACGCGAGCTGCTACGTCAGGCCGAGGCCCTCGACAACCGTGCACGTGCGCTCAGCTCGGGTAGCGAGGCCAAACTGGCCATTGCGCTGGACGAAGCGCTGCCCTACGCCGCAACCAGCACATTGCTGCGCGAAATCGCCACGCGCTTTCCTGATCTGGAGCTGACTCTCTTAAACGGCACAGCCACCGAAGTGGCCGCTTATGTGGAAGACGAACGGGTAAACATCGCCTTTCATTTTGTGCGCGGCGTGCTGCCTTCCAGCTTTGACCAGAAGCATGTAGGTGCCGTTCCCCAGGGGGTTTTTGTCGCCATCGACCATCCTCTGGCGCAACTGGAAACGGTTCAACGAAAAGATCTGGTGAAATACCGTCAGATTGTCATGCACGCTGAAGACGTGCATGAAGAAATTCACAGCCCCCGCATCTGGCGCGCCGACAGTTTCTACAGCATTGCCGAGATGGTGGCCGATGACCTGGGTTGGGCTATTCTGCCCGTCAATGTCGGCATGGACGACACCTATGACAAGCCCCTGCGCCAAGTGCACTGCCCAACGCTGGCACTATCGGCGCTTTCAGTGCGCATGCTGTGGCGCCAGGGTTGGATGCCCACCCAGACAGTGCAATGGGTGCAGGCCCGCTATGAAGAGTTGCTGGGACAGATTGATGCCTGAAAACGGGCACTTAACCAAGTGCCAGCCTTGCGTTCAGGCCCCGCCTAGCCAGTTCGGCCAGGCGGGCACCGGGTACGAGGTCAGTGCGCCCACTCGGGGTCGGTGGTAAACACAATGGAGAGCCAGCGATCGGGGGTGTCGTCGCCAATGGCATCGCTGATCTCATCGCGGATGCGGTCCCATTCCTCAAGGGTTTTGGCCGGCCATTTGCCCGGCACAATGAAGTAAAGCTCAATCTGCTTACCTCTGCCCACCCGCGCCACATACGAGCGGAACGATTCAAACCCATAACGCCGCACCGAAGCCTGTGCCACGGCATCTACCTGCTGTTTGAGGTCGGGCGGCGTCACCAGAAGAATGTCGGCCAAAGCCCGACGCACTGTACCAATAGGCAAAGGCAGCACCGCCAGACAAACCAGCGCCAGAGCAGCCGGGTCGATATAAGGTATCAACCATTCGTAGCGGGTGCCTTGCGCCACCAGGCCAAAACCGAAGGCGAACAGATACGCCACGGTAATGGCCGCGGACATCAGCCACGACTTGGCATCCAGGGCCAGAAAATCGGAATGGATGTGGCGATTGGCGATTGTCACGCACATGGCTGCGCCCAGCTCGATGACAAGCGAGATGGCCGCGAACACCAGGGCATACTCGAAAGCCAGTTGACGCCCCCCATGCATGAGGCCGTCCACTGCGCTGACCAGGCCGTAAATCGCGGCGCCCATCAGCAGCAGGCCGTTCACACCCAGGACAATGGGTTCCAGATGCCAGAACCCCATGGAAAAACGCTCTGCCAAGCGCTTGTTGACGATCCCCCCGGACGTGGAGAGGGTGATCAGCCGGGCGACCAGCAGCGCCAGGCCCGTCATGACGACATCCACGAGTTCGTAGACGGCATCAAAAAGAATGGTTAAAGAGGCGGCCAGCAACCCAAAAAACACCCCAAGCAGGGTGACGAACAGCGTAACAGCCATGGAAAAACGAAGAATGCTTTCTTCAGAGGACAGCGCGAAGTAGCGATGTAAGCGGCGACACATAAAAAATACGAAGGCACCAGGCTCAAACTGCGGAGCACGCCCCTTGCAAGGCGCGAACCAGACAATCTGTGCATAAGCATGCTGGCAGAACCGTTATTTTCCACCTATACATGAGATTGAAAAAGATTATATTGATCTAAAAAATAGATAGAAAATTGATAATCCTGTAATCAACCTACGGTATGAGCGCCCATTGATCACATCGCCTTACAGTGCCCCCCTATTCATTCCTGCCTGCCAGATGGATAACGACTGATCAAGAATAGCAAACGCTCCGTTCGAATATTTCTGATGGAAATCGCATGCGGGTCGGCTCCATACTAGAAGCATTGGCGGACGACCAGAACTCAGCTGCATATTGAAAAGCACGCCAATCCAGTTCCACGTCATGCAACGGAGACCCCATGAATCGCAATATCTTTCGCCGCAGCGTTTTAAGCGCGCTGCTTGTGTGTGGCTTTGCCACGAGTACCGCTCACGCCGCCTACCCTGAACGCCCCGTCACTGTCGTTGTTTCGTTCGCACCCGGTGGCATGACGGATACCGTCACGCGCTGGCTGACCACCGAGTTGAGCAAGAAGTTTGACCAGACCTTTGTGGTGGAAAACCGGCCTGGCGCGGCAGGGCAGGTTGGTACCGAATATGTCGCACGCCAGAAAAACGATGGATACACATTGTTGGTCAGCGCGACCGGCCATGCCATCGGCCCCGCCGTCAATCCGAAAGTAAAGTTTGACCCAGTCGAGGATTTTGAAGCAATTGGAATTCTGGCCCGTACGCCCAATCTCATTGTGGTGAACCCGGAAGTTCCTGCGAAGACTATTCCAGAGTTTCTCGACTGGGCCAAGAAGCAGACTGCCATTCCCTATAGCACTGCCGGTTTCGGGGGTTCTACCCATCTTGGCGGCGAATGGTTCAAACTGATTACCGGTATACCGATGGAACACATTCCCTACAAGGGAGCCGCCCCGGGCACACAGGCTGTCATGGCGGGCGAGGTTCAGGTCGGCGTTCAGGATGCATCGAGCGTTGCATCTTTCCTGGAGTCAGGGCATCTGCGCGCCATCGGCCTGGCCAGCGCCACGCCCAGCAAGCAGTTCCCTGACCTGAAGACCTTCGCTGAGTCCGGCGTGCCGGGGCTGGATGTCTACACTTGGCTGGGTTTCTATGCCCCCGCAGGCACCGATCCGGAGATCGTGGAGAAGCTGAACCAGGCCACCAACGAAATCATGAACTCGCCCGAAATGGTGGCACGCCTGTCGCAAAGCAATAGCGATGCACTCGGCCCCATGACACCCGCCCAAGCGCGCGAATTCGTACAGAATGAAGTCACGAAATGGCGCAAGGTGGTTGAAGACGCCAACATCCAAGTCGAGTAAGCGGTTTGCGCCGGAGCGCTAGCCTCCGGCATCGTCTTATCTGACTAATGCGAACAAAAAAGGTCTGATTCCATGAAACCACGGGAATCAGACCTTTAACGATTCACACGCAGGCCATGCAAAGCACGGCCTAGCCAGAAGTCAGAACTTTTCCGCCCCTTCAGCCACCAGCCGCTCCAGCAACGCTGCCGGTTTCCAGTGATCATCGTGGCGGGCTTGCAAGGCCCGGATTTTCTCCAGGACGTTTGCCAGGCCTAAAGTCTGCGCATAGAACATCGGGCCGCCGCGCGTGGCCGGAAAGCCGTAGCCATTCACATAGACCACGTCAATATCGGAGGCACGCTGCACAATGCCTTCATCAATGATTTGCGCGCCCTCATTAACCAATGCCAGCATACAGCGTTCGACGATTTCCTCATCGCTGATTTCCCGGCGTTCAATGCCTGCCTCGCGGGCGCATTCAAGAATGATTTCATCTACAACAGGGTCTGGCAGAGGCACCCTGCTGCCGGCTTCATAGCGGTAATACCCCGCACCTGTTTTCTGGCCGAAGCGCCCTCGTTCGCAGATGCGATCAGCCACCTTGGAATAACGTAGATGCGCCGGGCGGGTGGGCGCCAGACGTTTGCGGGTGGCCCAGTTGATATCCATGCCTGCCAGGTCAGCCATGGCCAACGGCCCCATCGCCATGCCAAAGCGGGTCAGCGCGCTATCTATCTGCTGCGGGCTGGCGCCTTCTTCCAGCAAGAACCCGGCCTCGCGCCAGTAGCCGGTCAGCATGCGGTTGCCGACAAACCCTTCACATACACCGACAAGAACCGGTATTTTGCCAATACGCTGCGCAAAATCCATGCAGACCGAAATCACTTCGGGAGCAGTCTTGTCGCCCCGCACGACTTCCAACAGTTTCATGACATTGGCCGGGCTGAAGAAATGCAAGCCAATAACAGATTCCGGCCGTTTTGTAATGGCGGCGATCTCGTCAATGTTCAAACGCGAGGTATTGGTTGCCAGAATCGCGCCCGCCTTGCAGGTCGCATCAAGCATGCGGAAAACCTCTTGCTTGACCGCCATATCTTCAAAAACCGCTTCGATGACCAGGTCGACGTCGGCAAAGTCTTTGGTGTCCAGGCTAGGGGAAATCAGTGCCAGCCTTTGTTCAATATCCGCTGCACTCAGCTTGCCCTTGGCCGCAGTGATTTCATAGTTTTTGCGTATCAAGGCCAGCCCGCGATCCAGCGCAGCCTGCTCACGTTCGCACAGCACAACGGGGAAACCGGCATTCGCGCAGGCCATGGCGATCCCGCCGCCCATGGTGCCGGCGCCCAATATGCCAACACGCTTAATGGTGCTCTCGCTACCCGCCTTGCTCCGGCTCGCGCCAATCATGCGGGGAGCTTCTTTTTCAGCAAAGAACAGATGTCGCAGGGATTTAGAGATATCGCCCGCCACCAGTTCGTCGAAACGCCTGCGTTCCTCTACCAGCCCTTCTGCGAAGGGCAAACGAGTGGCGGCTTCCACGCAATCAATGGCCACTCCTTGGGCCAGCGCATTGCGTGCTTTGGGCCTGATGCCCGAACGCGCCGCTTTAAAATCCACGCCTTCAGCCGATGCTTTGCGGCGGCCGATGACAGGATGCTCTGCCTGGCTGATACGCGCCTGCGCAAACGCCACGGCGCCATCCAGCAATGGGGCTTCGACCACGGCATCCACCAAGCCGATTTGCAGCGCCTCATCGGCACTTACAGGCTTGCCCCCTTGAATCATGGCCAAGGCCTTGGCGGCCCCCACCAAACGCGGCAGACGCTGAGTGCCACCCCCACCTGGGATCAGGCCCAGATTCACCTCGGGCAGCCCCAGCAGGGCGCCTTTTTGTGCAACACGATAGTGGCACCCCAGCGCCAGTTCCAGCCCGCCTCCCAGCGCGAAACCATGAATGGCCGCGACAATCGGCTTAGCGCTGTTTTCCATGTAGGCGATGACATCTTTCAACATAGGCTGTGCGAGAGCAGCCGGCGTATTGAATTGCCGGATGTCGGCACCGCCGCAAAATGCTTTGCCTTCGCCAATCAGCACAATGGCCTGGATGCCTGCATCATTCAGCGCCTTTTCAACGCCGGCATATACGCCCGCGCGCACCGTATCGCCCAGACCATTGACCGGCGGATTATCCAGCTTGATAACTGCTACGTTGTCCTGCACGGCGTAACGCACCGCGCTTGAAAGAGAAATATCCATAACGTGCCCTTATAGGGAATGGGAAAGAATGGCTGTCGCTTGGCTTGAAAGCACGCCGCCATTGCCATGAACCAGAGCGACATCCGCCTTCTCAACCTGGCGCTGCCCGGCCTCGCGGCGCAACTGGGTGACTGCCTCAATGACGAGGAAAATACTGTACATGCCAGGGTGGGTAAACGACAGCCCACCGCCGTTAGTGTTCATGGGAAGATCGCCACCGGGTTCGATTCGCCCCTGGCTGATGAAAGCGCCCCCCTCTCCTTTGGCGCAGAACCCCAGGTCTTCCAGAAAGAGAATGGGGTTGATGGTGAACGCATCGTAGAGTTCCACCACGTCGATGTCCTCCGGCTTGAGGCCGGCTTCCGCAAAAGCAGCGCGGCCGGACTCTCTGGCGGGGGTGACAGTCAGATCAGGCATACAAGAAATCTGCCGATGCGAATGTGAATGCCCCGTTCCCAGGACGTAGATAGGCCGCGCGTGCAAGTCGCGCGCGCGTTCGGCGCTGCTCACGACAAAAGCGCCCGCCCCATCCGTCACCAGGCAACAGTCGCGCACTGTAAGCGGATCTGAAATCATTTTTGAATTCAGCACATCCTCCACGGTGAGGGGGGTACGCAGGAAAGCATCAGGATTCAATTGCGCCCACTTGCGGGCCGCCACCGCCACCTCGGCCAGTTGTTCGCGCGTTGTGCCGTATTCATACATATGGCGGGCAGCCGCCAGCGCATAACTGGAAACTGGGTTGAAGGGCTTGTACGGGTGCTCGTAAGGCTGCGGGTCGAGCATGGCACGCATGCGGTTGATCTCGCTGCTGCTGGGCACACTGCGCGGGTTTGCCCCGTAGCAAATCAGTACATGGTGGCACTGGCCCGAATCAATGGCCATGGCAGCGATTTTCAGGTCGGCAATAAAGGAAGAACCGCCAAACATGGTGCTGTCGGAAAAGCTGGGCTGGATTCCCAGATATTCAGCCATGCGCATGACCCACCAAGGTGAAGTCAGGCTAGACGTGATGATGCCGTCAATATCCTGCATGCGCAGGCCGCTGGCTTGCACCGCCTGGCGGGCCGCCTGCGCAATGATTTCCTGCTCGCTGCGCCCGCCGCAGTCGCCCAGCCCCGCCATGCCCGTACCCAGAATGGCTGTTGAACCCCGATAACTACGCATCATGCCTGCCCCTCCCCGTAAGGCGTGAATACCAACAAAGGCTGGTCATCAATGATGTCTATCCTGGCTTTGACCCGCATGCCGATATGCACCTCTTCAGGCGGCACATCGACCACCCGGCTCATCAGGCGCGGGCCTTCCGCCAGGTTGATCAGGCAAACGGTGTAGTCGCCCGTTTTTTGCCGCACAATCGTGGTGGAATACACCTCGCCTTCCCCGCTGGGCTCGGCCCACTGCAAATCATCCGAACCGCAATGGGGGCACACCAACCTGGGGAAAAAATGCAGCTGCGCGCACGCCCGGCATTTGGGGACGGTGAACCGACCTTGTGCGAGCTGAGAAAAATAATATCGTTCCGCACTGAACGACGAATCTGTATCTGTAGGGTTCATGCTGTGAGCACCGCCGGGAAAGGCGCGCTCTCCATTTTATTTATGAATGAAATCCGCCTTGCTCCGACAGGCGACAACCCATTTTATGGAGGCTCAGGAAGGCTGACCATCCGAATTCTTCGAAGCTCTCTTTGGGTTTCATCGAATGCGGTTCGCGGTGTCAAGCCTTGAGCGTATAGGGATTTCGAACGTCACCTTTGAAGAATTGAACTGGATCGGAACAGAACGCCACCGTAGACTGAAACACAGCATCTTCGGAAACAAACATGATCGCAAACGCACTTCAAGGCATACGAGTTATAGACCTGTCCCGCATTCTCGCCGGGCCATGGTGTACGCAAAACCTGGCGGATCTGGGCGCCGATGTTCTCAAAATCGAAAGACCGGGCAGCGGCGACGACACTCGCTCCTGGGGCCCTCCCTATCAGGAAGGCGCGGACGGCCAGACGATGTCGGCCTACTTCATGTGCTGCAATCGCGGCAAGCGTTCCGCCTGCCTGGATTTCCAGTCGGAAGAAGGCCGTCGGCAATTGCTGGAACTGGTACGCGAAGCCGATGTGCTGGTGGAAAACTACCGGGCAGGCACGCTAAAGCGTTACGGCTTGGATTACGACAGCCTGAAGCCGTTGAACCCTCGGCTAGTTTATGCGTCGATTACCGGTTACGGGCAAACCGGCCCTAAATCACACCGCCCGGGCTACGACTACATTTTCCAGGGATTGGGCGGCTTGATGAGCTACACCGGCCACCCCGACGGCGCTCCCGGTGCCGGCCCGCTGCGCACCGGCGTGGCCGTGGTGGATATCACCACGGGCATGTATGCCACTTCTGCCATTTTGGCTGCGCTGTTTCAGCGCGACCGCACCGGCAAAGGCGCGTATCTGGATCTGGCCCTGATGGATGTGGCCGTGGCAATGAATGCCAACCAGGCCGCCAACTACCTGGTATCGGGCAAGAACCCGGAACGCAGCGGCAACGCCCACCCCAACCTGGCACCCTATGAAGTCTTTCGCGCCGCCGATGGCTACTTCATCCTGGCCGCCGGCAACGACGCGCAATTCACCCGCTTCTGCGAATTTGCGGGCAGGCCCGAACTGGCGCAGGACCCGCTCTACTGCACAAACAGCGCCCGTATCCAGAACCTGGAATCGCTGCGCGCCGTGCTGGCCGACATCATCATCCAGCACCCACGCGAATACTGGACGGACGCCCTTGAAAAACTCGGCATCTCGTGGGGCGCCATCAATACGCTGGAAGAAGTCTTCGATGACGAACAGGTCAGGCACCGCCACATGCTGCAGACCATGCAGCACCCGATACTGGGCGAAATGAAGCTGGTGGCCAACCCCATGCTGTCCGGCGCCAGCCGTCAGGCAGCCGCAACGCGCCCCCCGCCCTTGTTGGGTCAGCACACAGACCTTCTGATAAGCCCGACCGTCAGAGACAAGACCTGACTCTGGCCGGGCACCCGCCATATACATACTGATTCACGGAGATCTCATATGAACACCAAACCTTTGCGGCATTATGCCGCCGCCCTTGCCGCCGTCGGCGTCGGCATGCTGTTTACCGCAGCCCCAGCCCACGCAGCCTATCCGGAGCGCGCCATCCAGCTCATCGTTCCGTATGCTCCTGGTGGAGCTACCGATGTAATGGCTCGTATCGTTGCTCCCCGCCTGGGCGAAGCACTGGGCCAAACCGTGGTTATCATCAACCGTCCCGGCGCGGGAGGCGCCATTGGCAGCCTGTCAGCCGCACGAGAGGCCCCGGACGGCTACACCATCGTCATGGCAGTGGAAAGCTCGCACGCGGTGAACCCCAGCGTGCAGTCCAAGCCGAGCTATGATCCCGTCAAGGACTTCGCTCCCATCAGCAATCTTGCCAATGTGCTGGGTGTGCTGGACGTAAGCGGCAACTCACCCATTCAGTCTTTTGAACAACTCATCACAGAGCTGAAAGCCAACCCTGAGAAATACACCTTCGGTTCGTCGGGTAATGGCGGCTACAGCCATCTGTTTGGCGAGCGCTTCAAGAGCGCCACCCAGACAGATATGCTGCACGTGCCGTACAAGGGTCTGGGCCCGGCGCTGACCGACCTGATGGCGGGCCAGATTGATGTTGTGTTCGACAATCTGCCATCATCCGCCGGTCATATCGAAGCTGGCACTCTGCGCGGCCTGGCTGTTGCCGCCCCTGAGCGTGTGCCTCAGTTCCCTGATATTCCAACCTATGCGGAAGTCGGTTATCCCGAACTCAACACCCCTTCATGGTATGGTCTGGCCGCCCCGGCTGGCGTTCCGGACGATGTTCTCGACACCCTGAACCAGGCAGTAAAGCAAGCATTATCGACCCCCGAAGTTATTGAGCAACTGGAGCGGCAGGGCGCCATTCCCGATTACACATCGCGTGAAGACTTTGGCCGCATGATCAAGGAAACCAACGAGCGCTGGCAAAAAGTCGTGGCCGACATCAACTTCGAGAAACTCTGAACGGAATATTCAAATGACTCAGAACCGGGAAAATCACGCCCAACTCACCATTGACGAACAGGGTATCGCCACGCTGCGCATGGCCAATGCGGGCAGCCTGAACATCCTCAGCACACCCGTCATAAAAGCCCTGCGGGTCGCACTGGCTGAAATAGCGGAGAACGACGATGTGCGGGTGGTGATAATGCGCGGCGATGGCGACAAGGCCTTCATCGCGGGCGCGGACATCAAAGAAATGGCCGATCTCGACAAGACCAGCGCTGAAGCCTTCATCGACCAACTGCGTCAGCTCTGCGATGATGTGCGCCACCTGCGAGTGCCTGTTATCGCGCGCATTCCCGGCTGGTGCCTGGGCGGCGGGCTGGAATTCGCACTGGCCTGCGACCTGCGCATCGGCTCCGACCAGGCCAAGCTGGGCATGCCTGAAGTGAAAGTGGGCATCCCTTCCATCATCCATGCCGCGCTGCTGCCGCGCATTGTGGGGCAGGCCCGCACCAACTGGCTGCTGCTGACCGGGGAAATCCTGGATGCCGGGGAATCCCTGGAATACGGCCTGCTTAACCGCGTCGTGCCCGCCGATGAGCTGGACAAGGAAATCGACCGGGTGGCAAAGCTGATGGCCGGTTTCGGCCCCGTTGTCGTCGCCCAGCAAAAACGCCTGCTGCGCGAATGGGAGCAGGAGCCCCTGGAAACATCCATTCTTAATGGCGTAAAAGAGTTCGCGCAGGCATTCGATACAGGCGAGCCGCAACGCTATATGGGCGAATTCGTTCAGGCTCAGAAGCAGAAGTCGCGCTGACGCCGCCGCCCAGGCCGCACATGCGGCCACAGGAAAAAGTCGTTACGATCATAGAGGCTGGAGCCTTCCAGCCTCTATCGGAAAGGAACGAGTTTGCACTACGAACTGAAAGACCTCCGGCTGTTCCAGGCCATCGCCGAGGCTGGCAACCTGTCGGCGGGCGCGGCCGCCATGCACCTCACCGCCTCATCGGCCAGCTATCGCCTGAAAAACCTGGAATACGCCGTGGGCAGCCCGCTGTTCATACGCACACCCAAAGGCATGTCGCTGACCCCGGCTGGCGAAGTGCTGGCCCGGCATGCCAGGAAACTGCTGGCCGATGTGCAGACCATGCACGCCGAGCTGGGCGCCTATTCCCGAAACCTGCGCGGCAGTGTCCGGCTGCTGGTGAACAGCAGTTCTCTCAATAGTTTCATCATCCCCAGCCTGGCCCGCTTCCTGACCACCAACACCAACTTCAATGTTGACCTGAAAGAACAGGAAAGCCCCACCATCAGCCAGGCCATTGAAGAAGGCCAGGCGGATATCGGCGTGGGCGCAGGGCTGGAAGAGCGCCCCAGCCTACGCCGCGAACTCTATGCCGTCGATAGACTGGTTTGCGTGGTGCAGCCGGGCCATCCTCTGACCCATGCCGCCAGCACGGCCTTTGCAGATGTGCTGGCCCACGACCTGGTATCCGTGGATCGCAACAGCAGCAATTTTCTGTATCTCAGCCATCAGGCCCGGCTTGCGGGCCTGCCCATGCAGGTGCGTGTACACGTACACAACTTCAGCGCCCTGATCTACATGGTCCAGGCGGGGGTGGGCGCTGCCGTCGTTCCCTTCAGCACAGCACAGGAAGCCGCCCGCCAGGGACTGGTCGTCGCCCTGCCCCTCACCGACCCATGGGCCGCGCGCGAGCTGTATCTCGTTCATGCCAACGAACCTGGCCAAGCCGACCTGGTGCGCGAATTCGCCGGCATTTTGCTGAATGACCCTCAAGTCGCCGCCACTCGCGACGAACATTAGCTCCGGCTTTTTGACACAGGAGATCAAAACCATACCCGGCATGCGCGCCCCCTGCGGTGCTATGCTCAGTGGCTTCCACCTACAGGAGGCAACTGATCATGGAATACCGTAATCTGGGCCGCAGCCCCTTGATGATTTCCCCTCTTACACTTGGCACCATGATGTTCGGCGGCGCCACCGACGCTGCCGAATCCTTGCGCATCGTCCACGATGCGCGGGACCACGGTATTAACTCCATGGACACCGCCGATGTTTATAACAACGGTGAAACCGAAAAAGTGCTTGCCAAGGCAATCGCTGGTGAACGTCATCACTGGGTGCTGGCCAGCAAAGTCGGCAACCGCATGGCCGACGGCCCTAATCAACACGGTTTTTCCAGAAAATGGGTGATAGAAGGGGTGGAAGCCAGCCTGCGCCGCCTGGAAACCGATTATTTGGACATCGTCTACCTGCACAGGGATTTCCCCGGCCAATCTCTTGAAGAACCTTTACGGGCCATGGACGACCTCATGCGACAAGGCAAGGTGCGCTACTACGGGGTATCGAATTTCCGGGGCTGGCGCATTGCCGAAACGGTGCGCATGGCGCAACAGCTTGGCATGGCCGCACCTGCCGTTATTCAGCCGGTTTACAGCCTGGTGAACAGAATTGCCGAACAAGAACAACTGCCTGCCGCGCATGAATACGGCATGGGCGTAATTTCGTACAGCCCCCTTGCACGCGGCGTACTGACAGGCAAATACCACAGCATGGAAGATGTCCCGGCCGATTCCCGTGTCGCCCGTTCCGATCGCCGAATTCTTGCCACCGAATGGCGTGCGGAATCACTGGTGGTTGCCAATGCAGTGCGCGAACGCGCTGCAGCGCGTAACCACAGCACGGCCGATTTCGCCACGGCCTGGGTCTTGAACAACGCACTGGTAACCTCTGCCATCGCAGGCCCGCGCACCTTTGAGCAATGGCGTGCGTACATGGGCGCTCTGGAATTTAAGCTGAATGCCGAAGACGAAGCCTTCGTCGATGAGTTGGTCAGCCCCGGTTATTCATCCACTCACGGTTACCACGACCCCGCTCACCGCGTCAGCGGCCGCATCCCTCGTTGAGTTTCACCGACTGCATTAAACCGAGCCAAGCCCGTTCCATTAAATATGGCAGGGATATTAAGGGCAATAAACAGCCGATAACTCTATACTGCCTGCTACGAAACATTTCTCTTAATAAACGGGCTTATCACGGTCATGCAGGCTTTCCTGAATCGTCTCCCGATTGCGCAAAAATACGCAATTATCGGCATCCTGGTTGTTCTCGTAACACTGATTCCCACCAGCATGGTGGTCTACGATAAGGTGGTCAGCGCACGTCAAGCATCTGCTGCCGCAGAATATCTTGAGCCTGCCACCCAGGTTCTGGAAATCATCCGCCTCAGCCAGCAAGCCCGGGGCTTGTCGAACGCCTTTCTAAACGGTAACGATGGCGCTTCCGCCAACCTCAACAATGCGCTGAATGCCTTGCAAGCCGCCCATGATCAGGCTGAAGCGCAAATGGCGGCGGCCGGCGTAGAGAAGCAAACCATCGACCAACTGCGCGACCTGCGCGGGCAAATCAACAGTCTGGCCGACCGGGCACGAGCCAAGAATATTGCCGCCGGCGAGAGTTTCAGCAGTTATACCGGCATCATCGCCCGGCAGATGGCGGTGCTGGCCGACATCGTGTCTGTGACAGGGCTGGACTTAGACAGCAGCCCGGACACTTACCCCCTTATCAACGGCCTGTTCAGCAGCCTGCCTCCTCTAACGGAGTATCTGGGGCAAGCCCGCGGCTTCAGTTCCGGCTTGCTGGCGCGCGGGAACGCTTCCATGGCCGACCTCCAACGCACAGCAGCGTTAAATGCGCTTTCCCAAGACAGGTTACAAGCCTGGGATGCCACCCTGGCCACGGCCATGCGCAACAGCCCCTTCATCCAAACGGAGCTGGCCGCCTCGGTCTCCCAAGCAAGTTCCAGCACGCGTGATGCTTTGGCGCTGACACAACGCGAAGTTATCGCCGCCGAAACGCTTAGCTACCCTTCAAGCAATTACTTCAGCGCCATGACCACGCCTATCGACGCCCAGTTCGGGCTGGCCAGGCAGGTTGCTGATGTTCTTGACACGCTATTACAAGAACGCGCCGACAACGCTCGAAACCAATTGTTGCTGCTGTTGGGCGGCCTTACCGTCCTTGCCATCATCGCCTTCTGGCTGGCTGTCCTACTCACCAAAAGCGCCATTGTGTCGCTGCGCACATCGCTCAACATGGCCCGCACTGTCGCCAGTGGTGACCTCACGACGGTCGCCCCTATTAATGGCACGGATGAGTCCCAACAATTGTTGCAAGCCCTGAACAACATGACCGGCAGCCTGGTTGGCATCGTCACGCAAGTTCGAGGCGCTACAGACAACATCGCTGCAGCCGCCGCACAAATTGCCTCGGGCAATAACGATTTATCGGAGCGCACCGTGTCCCAGGCGGCCGCCCTGGAAGAAACCGCAGCCTCCATGGAGCAACTCACCAGCACCGTCACACAGAACTCCGACAACGCAACGACCGCCAATGTTCTGACACGCGATGCCACAGAAGTGGCGCGGCGAGGCGGCCAAGCAGTGGAGCAGTTTGTCACCACGATGGGCGCCATCCGTGAAACGTCCTCGCATATCACTGAAATTGTCGGCATTATTGATGGCATCGCCTTCCAGACCAATATTCTGGCCTTGAACGCCGCCGTAGAAGCTGCACGCGCGGGTGAGGCAGGTAAAGGTTTTGCTGTTGTAGCTTCTGAAGTCCGCAGTTTGGCGCAGCGCTCGGCAAACTCCGCTCGCGAGATCCGCGACTTGATCAATCAGTCGGCTGAAGAGGTTAACGCGGGCAGCGAACTGGCTGATGCAGCGGGTCAGACCATGCGCGAAGTGCTGCAAAGCATTGAGCAGGTCGGCCAAATCATGAACGAAATCGCCGTCGCCAGCCAAGAGCAGAGTTCGGGCATTGCGCAGGTCAATCTTGCTGTCGGACAGATGGACGATGCCACCCAGCAGAACGCCGCCTTGGTGCAACAGGCCGCCTCCGCTGCAGCCGCTCTGCGCGAACAAGCAGAACTGCTGGTACAGGCCGTCAGTACTTTCCAGTTACCAGGCCAAGCCCAGACCCAGGAAAGGGAGTACCACCACTCTGCTCCGATGTTGCCGTCCAGCAGGCGGGGATAGATACGAAAAGCTCAGAATCCCCCTGGTATCAGGGTGCCGCGTGCACTAGGGGAATCTCGGCCAACATGGTGTAACGGCTGCCCGCTTCGGTGGGGCGGGAGCCCACCAGAACGCAGCGCCCGGGCGTCCAGTGAACCTCAGGCCCGTGCAGGGCCTCAAGCGGGCCCCGACCTGCATTACGCAACAAAGATACGTGGGGCCGGAAGGCAGACTCACGTGACGACCACCCCAGAGGCGCCAAATACGCCCAAAGCTGCTGATTCGCCTGGTAGAGCCACTCCAGCGATGTCGGGTCTGCGCTTGACGGCCCCAGCCACACCACCTTTGCCCGGCTAAAGCGCCCGGCCTCGCGCAAAACCATCGAACCCGACGGCAGAGTCCATTCTTGGCAGGCCGTAACCAGCCGTTGCGTCGCGGTTTCATCAGCCGGACCCAGAAACGCCAGCGTCATATGCAGGGTGTCGGTGCGCATCATTCGCCCACCATACAACGCATGGGCCCCTTCTACCCAGGGGACCATCTCTTCGGCCTTTGACGGCGAAGGCCAATACGCAAAGAATAATCTCATGACAAGCCTGCGGTTTTTATGTCACTGAAGTTGCAAAGAAATGCAATATTGAGGGGACTGTGGGTATATCTGCTCCCCAAGAACCTTATCATGCAGGAGTCATTCACTAAACCAAGGACGAAAGGCATGGGTATTATCAGTATGCTTATTGTTGGCTTGATTGTCGGGTTGCTCGCCCGCGCCATCATGCCGGGAGACCAGAAGATGGGCATCATCATGACCATCATCCTGGGCATTGTCGGCGCCTTTGTGGCCGGCTATCTTGGCAGTGCCCTGGGGCTTTACGCGCCAGGAGAAGGGGCGGGCTGGATAGGCTCGATTATCGGCGCCATTATCGTGCTTTTCATCTACGGCCTGATCACCAAAAAGCGCTGACTTTATGTTTCGGAAGGCGCCTGCCCCACACACCGGGGCGGGCGTCACCCACCCATGCAATAAAATGGGGCTTATTTGGATAAATAATGCCTGAGGCGCAGCGCGGCTCCATGACATACACCTTCAACGATCACTGGATCACCGAAACTTTACGGCTGCGTGAATCTTTGTGGGGGCCGCTGGAGGATTCCTCAGAAACAGGCCGCGCCCGCGCGCATGGCGGCAACTTCGACAACCGATTGCTCACCCGCTCCCGGCTGCTCGCCCAGCGCGAAGGCCTGAACGACACCCTGAACCATTGGCGCATGATGGCGCGGCTAACGCTGCTGTTGTTCGCCGCTGTTGCATTCCTCATTGGTTGCGGCGCCGCTGCGGGCGCCCTAGGGCGCGGCGGGGCCGTCAATCTGGCGCCTGCCGTAGTAGCTTTGCTAGGCCTGAACACGGTGGCCTTTCTATTGTGGGTGGCCAGCTTTGGCATGCAGGCAGGCAGCTCGGCGAGCTTATTGAGCAGCGCCTGGCTCAGACTGACACGTAAACTGGCACGCGGGCCGGACGCCGCTCTGCTGCCGCGCGCCTTGCTAGAACTCTTAGCCCGTCAACGCCTGCAGCGCTGGGGAGCAGGCATACTGAGCCATTGGTTCTGGACGCTCGCTTTGGCCGGTGCGCTACTGACGCTGCTGGGCATGCTGACCACGCGCCGCTACACCTTTCAATGGGAAACCACCCTGCTATCGCCTGACACCTTTGTTGCGTTGGTGCAGGGGCTGGGCTGGCTACCTTCATGGCTGGGTTTTCCGCAACCCGCTGCCGACATGATACGCAGCAGCAGCGGTTTAGATACGCTGCCTGAAGCGGCGCACGCCGTCTGGTCGGTCTGGCTGATCGGCATCGTAGTCGTATACGGCCTGCTGCCGCGTATTGTGGCGTTGATTCTCAGCACCTTGATCTTTCGCCGCCGCTCAGCCCGACTCGCCATTGACCCTGCCCTGCCTGGAATCGCCGAACTCTACGACCGACTCATGCCTGCCAGTGAAGCCGCCGGCATCGACGCACCCGCGCCCTGCGCCGTGGTGCCGGACATTCAGCCGGCACACCAGGCTGGTGGCACGCTGCAATACTGCCTGATGGGGCTGGAGTTGCCCGCCGACCTGCCATGGCCGCCGCAAACGCTGGCGCCTGAAATCACTGACCTGGGAGTCGTCGACACACGCGAACAGCGCCGCCACGTGCTTGATGCCTTGCGTCTTCAACCCGCGCAAAGGTTGCTGGTCTGCTGCGACGCCCGCCAGACCCCCGATCGCGGCACACTGGCATTGCTGGCGGAGCTCGCTTCGTTGTCACATGATCTTCAAGTGGCGCTTCTACCTGGCGGCCAGCCCGCTGCTCGTCAAGAACAATGGCAACGGCAATTGTTGCAGGCGGGCTTCAGCCCGGAAAACATCCAAATAGATACCGCAGCAGGCCTGTTGTGGTTGGCGGCACATTCGCCCGCTGGCGGACAGGCGAGCACCCGACATGACTCCTGATTCCCCCATTATCGACATCACTGCAATCACAGCCTCGCCGGGCCAGCCTCTGCGGCTGGCCGTTGTTGGCCATACCAATACCGGCAAAACGTCGCTGCTGCGTACCCTGAGCCGCAACCCCGACTTCGGCGAAGTGCGGGACAGCCCCGGAACCACCCGCCATGTGGAAGGGTTACGCCTGCTGGCGGGTGGCACCACTGCTATCGAGCTGTTCGACACGCCGGGCATGGAAGATGGCATGGCCCTGCTGGACTATCTGGAGCAACTGACCCCACCGGGGGAGCGCCTGGACGGCCCCGCACGCATACAACGCTTTCTGGCCAGCCCCGAAAGCCTGCGACGGTTTGAGCAGGAAGCCCGGGTATTGCGCAAACTTCTGGAATGCGATGCAGGTATCTATGTTGTAGATGCCCGCGACCCTGTACTGGCCAAACATCGCGACGAACTCGCCATTCTGTCCGCCTGCGGCCACCCTCTGCTGCCGGTATTGAACTTCACTCACAGCCCTGATCAGCGTATTGATGAATGGCGGGACGCTATGGCCCGGCTCGGCCTGCATGCAGTCGTTGAATTTGACACAATCGCCCCCCCTCTGGAGGGCGAGGACCAGCTCTACGATAAGTTGGCGCTGCTGCTGGACAGCCATGCCCACACGCTGAAGGCACTAAAACAGGACATCGCCCAGCAACGGCTTCAGCGCCATCAGGAGGCCATGTCGTTGGTAGCCGAGATGCTGATCGACATCGCAGCACTGCGCCTGTCATCACCACCGGACAGCGCGGACCTTGAAAAAGCAGCTGCCACGCTGCGCGAACGCGCGCGCAAGCGCGAACAGCAAGCGATCGACGCTCTCCTCAAACGCTATAACTTTCGCCCGGCAGACTTCCCCAACCATGCTCTGCCCCTACAAGGCGAGCGCTGGGACATGGATCTATTCCACCCACAAGCCTTGAAAGATATGGGTATCCACGTGGGCAAGGGCATGGCTGCAGGCGCCATGGCAGGCGCAACGCTGGACATGTTTACGGCGGGTATCAGCCTGGGCGCAGCCACCTTGCTGGGAGCCGCAGCAGGTGGTCTGTGGCAAGGTGCCGACAAGCTGGGGCGGCGCCTGATGGGCCGGATGCGCGGCTATCAGGAAGTCACAGTGGACGATGCAGTACTGCGCCTGCTGGCCATACGCGAACTGGCGCTCGTAGCCGCCCTGGAACGTCGCGGCCACGCGGCGCAAGAACCGATTGATGTGAGCACGTTGATGGCAGACAAGGCTGAAACGCTGCGCAAAGATAAGCTGCCTGAAGAACTGCTGGAAGCCCGCGCCACGCCGGAATGGTCGACCTTAACTACCCACTACCAGCCCTCTTCACGCCGTGCGGAAACTGTGAAGAAACTGGCCGCCGTCCTGCAAAACCTGTGACTTCAGCCGGCGCTTACCGTGGGATGAATCAAGGCTTGTTGCAATTCCTTGGTTGTTTCGAGTAGTTCGCGCTCCATGCGGCTGCGGTGCGCCGCCACCCGGCTTGACGGCCCGGCAATCAGAACGGCAGCAATAATGCCTCCATGAACATCCAGCAATGGCGCCGCCATGCCGTCCGCACCTTCCACGCGTTCACCATGTGTGCGGGCAATGCCTTCGGCTCTGATATCCGCCAGTTGCTTTCGTAACTCATCAGGCGAAGTAACTGTAGTGTGCGTGAAACGCATAAGATTGGCGGGAGAAAGTACGCGGTCAATTTGCGCCTTGGGGGAATGCGCAAGAATCGCCTTACCCATAGAAGTGCAATACATTTCGCGCCGTTCGCCCACGTTAACCGTGTAACGCACCGGGCTTTCTGTTTCGACCTTGTCAATATATACAACCAAGTCGGCGTCGCGAGCAGGGGTTCCCAGCACCACTGTCTCGCCTGTGGCAAGCATCAGCCGGGTAAGAAACGGCCGTGCGACCCTGACCAGATCCAGGCCCGGTGATACACGCGCGGCAAAGCTATATATGCGTTCATCAAACACATAACGGCCCGAGGCTTCGCGGCGCAACGCTTTCTCTTCCACCAGCGCCTTGACCAAGCCCACCAGACTAGTTTTAGGTGCATTAGCGTAAGCGGCGAGTTCGGTAAGCGTGGCGCCATCCCGATTGGCAGCGACCAAGTCCAGGATAGCGAGAATTCTGCCCACGGACTGTGGCCCGCCCCCCGTAGCGCCGGACGATTTCACAGCCTTGGACGCTGCCATTTTATTTTTATCCTTGAGCATCAAAAAGCTCCCCTGCTATCAGCATCTGCACCTCAAGACACACAAAAATACAAGCTTAACCGTTTGGCAATCGCAAGATCTGCTTGGCCAGAATGTTGCGCTGGATCTCACTGCTGCCTCCGTAAATGGTGGCAGCCCGAGCAGCCAGAAAAAGGTTTGCCGGATGCATGC
Source organism: Achromobacter sp. F4_2707 (assembly GCF_047501535.1). Classification (NCBI taxonomy): domain Bacteria; kingdom Pseudomonadati; phylum Pseudomonadota; class Betaproteobacteria; order Burkholderiales; family Alcaligenaceae; genus Achromobacter; species Achromobacter sp. F4_2707. Next base: position 189,929 of record NZ_JAZDRJ010000001.1, on the reverse strand, counting down.
GTTGGTGTTCATCAATGACGCAAGTTTCATCACTAGCGGCGACCTCTTCGCCTACAGCGAAAATCAGATCAGCCACACGCTGGAAGGTTTCCGTCACCCACAGTTTGAGCACGGAAATTTCCGCTCCCAGCTGTTGTCCGCGGCGCATGGCTTCGACCATCCGAATAAAGGCAGCACCCAGATCCTCTACCTCCAGTTCCAGTTGCGTGTAACGCACCAGGAAGCACGGATCTTCCTTCAAGCCTTTCGTTTGCGCATAAGCGTCCAACAGGTTTAAGGGGTATTTGGCCAGACGCGGGCTGCCCAGCATGATGCGCTCGGAGCCCAGCAACGACTTGGCCATTTTCCAGCCACCGTTTAACGGGCCGACCAGGTTCTCACGCGGCACGCGTACATTATCGAAGAACACTTCACAGAATTCAGCGCTGCCCGTCAGGTTGACGATGCGCCGAATCGTGATCCCCGGCGTGTCCATGTCTGCTAGCAGGAAGCTGATTCCATCTTGCTTGCGGGCGCTAGGGTCAGTACGCACCAGCATGAAGATTTTCTGCGCATCGTAGGCAAAAGACGTCCAGATCTTCTGCCCGTTGACCACAAACTCATCGCCATCGAGCACGGCCGTAGTCCGTATATTGGCCAAGTCTGAACCCGCACCGGGTTCGGAATAACCCTGGCACCAACGCACTTCCCCGGAAAGAATCTTCGGCAGATGCTCTTTTTTCTGGGCCTCGGTGCCGTACTGGATCAGCAAAGGACCCAACATGGACGCACCCAGATTAGGAGCAATATTCATCCCGACCCGATCGCAAATTTCCTGGAACTGCACTTGCTGGTAGGCTGTCAGCCCCATGCCGCCATATTCCTTTGGCCAACCGGGAGCCGCCAGGCCTTTGGCATGCAGGCGCTCCAGCCAGTCAGTCGCGACAGAGGAATCGAGGCGATGATCCGGGAAGCGCAGACTCTCAGGGAAATTCTCCTCAATCCAGGCGCTGACTTCCTTCAGTGCAGGATCAAGCCCTTGCGCCGTATCGATGCTGACACCGAGCATGCGCAAATCGCCGTAACGTTCCCGATGCCAATCCACCCCTCCCAGCCAGGCGCCCAGAACCATAGCTCGTTTCAGATACAAGCCCACATCGACCTCATCGGTGTAGCCCATTCCACCGAACATCTGTATGGCACTTTTGGTGACGGCCAGCGCCGCATCCACGCACCGCGCCTTGGTCTGGCTGGCCGCCAGCTCACGCTGTTCCGCAGTCAGCGGGGTTTCCCACAAAGCGAGGTTGCGCAGCAGCACGGACCGGGCGATTTCGATCTGCACAAGCTGATCGGCGGCGCGGTGCTGCAAGGCCTGGAAAGAACCAATGGGTTTGCCAAACTGCTCACGGGTTTTCAAATGCTCGACCGCGAGGTGCAAAACAGCATCCATCAGCCCGACCAGTTGGGCACAAATGCCCATGCGGGTTTCCTCCAGCACATGCTGCAAGATGTGTTCAGCCGCCTGCCCGACCGCCACGGTATTTTCTGCGTCTATCCTGACGTCTTCCAAAACCAATTCTGTCCAGTAACCGCCATCTACCCGCCGCTGGTGCTGCAGGACCAGCCCTGACGCATTGGCTGGCACAAAGTAGAGCGCCATGCCGGCGCCATCCCAAGCTGAAACGATAAACGCGTCTGCCGCCGCGCCGTTGGGAACAAAGCATTTAATACCGTTAAGAACGACTTCATTGCCCTGCGGGGCGGCTCGCACAGTCTGTGCAGCGGCGTTCTGCCCACGACCCGGCTCTTGCCAAGCCAGCATCACTGTTTTCTCTCCAGCCACGATCTGCGGCAGCCAGGCATTCTTGAGCGGCTCATTAGCCGCACGCGCCAACACACCCGCCCCCAGCAAACCCACTTCCAGCAAAGGTTCGGGAGCCAATGCAGAGCCGCAGTACTCAGCCAGTACAGCGAACTCCTCGAAACGCCCCGCGCTGCCGCCAAACGCTTCCGGCACCCGCAACCCCACCCACCCGAGCTCCGCCATCTCACGCCAGGTTTCAGGGCAGTAGCCGGGCTGGTGGCCCCTTAGCGCGCGGGCGCGCGCCGCTCCTCTTGCGTCGGCAAAGAAAGCGCGGGCGCTATCGGCAATCATGCGCTGTTCATCAGTGGGGGTATCAAGGGTGTCGGATAATGTGATCATGTTATTTGTACGTATATTCGCTTTCTATATCTATAATCGTACAAATATCAAAAAAAAGCGTCAATAAAAATATTCCTGAAATAACTCGTTTCATCCATCCGGCATGCTGAAAAAGCCAAGTATTCACATATGAGATAACAGCTATCCAACGAGTTGAAGCGATGCTTGACAGCAAGCCATGACCAGAATTAAAAATACGTACTTACGTCAAATAAACGCATATTCGTACAACAAGGAGACATTATGAGGATACCTTCGCTATACAAGCTGATGGCAGCGCTGGCGAGCGTCGCCACACTCGCAATCGCTGCCCCCGCCACGGCTCAGGACGATTACCCTTCCAGGCCCCTTAAGTTAATCGTGTCCTACCCGGCCGGGGGCCCCTCTGATCTGGTTGGCCGTCTGCTCGCCTCAGAGCTTCGCAATGAACTCGGCCAGCCAGTTGTGGTGGAAAACCGGGCTGGCGCGTCGGGTTTGATCGGGCTGGACAACCTCACCAAGTCCGATCCTGATGGCTACACCCTCATGGTGCTCAACAACACGACCACCACCGCCCTGCACTTCCAGAATGCCGATCTCGACATGGAGGAACGCTTCACGCCCATCGGTTCCTACCTTGGCGTGCGCATGTTCCTAGTGGTGAACCCCAGCGTGATTGATGTCAACAACATCGACGAACTCGTCGAGTACGCCAAGAAACAGAAGGAAGACCTTCAATACACCTCGTCGGGCCCCGGCAGCCCAGGCCACATGATGATGGAAGACTTCGGCCAAAAAGCAGGCCTGAATTTTTCGCATATTCCTTATAAAGGCAGCAACCCTGCGCTGATGGACACCGTAGCCGGGCGTGTGGGTTTAATGGTGGTGGAGGCCTATTCCGCCCTGCCACACATCCAGTCGGGTGCCATCCGCCCCATCGCTACCGTATCTCCTGGGCGCGCCGCCCTCCTGCCAGATCTGCCCACATCGACGGAGCAGGGCTACCCCACGCTGGTCATGGACTCTTCATTTGGCCTGATCGCCCCTCCGAAACTTCCGGAACCCCAAGTTGAACGCCTGTCTGCCGCCTTGGAAACTGCACTGAAGTCAGATGCGTTCAAGGAACACGTTGCGCAAACCGGCAACGCGCTCGACTACTCCGACAGCAAAAGCTACCGCGAACGCCTGCAAAGCGATTTTGATCGCTGGGGCGAAGTCATTAAGGCCGTCGGCATCACCCGCCAATAAACCATTCACTTCCGGCTGTGCGCGCCGTCACCCAGGGTTTTCAGGTGCGTCCGCACAGCCACAACTAGAGAATACGTAATTTATGCAAGTCAATCGTTCCCACCGGCACTGCGATGCGTATATCGCGGGCGCCTACGAGCATCCAACCCGTAAAGCCGATGACAAAACCATTGCGCAATTGCACGCAGAATGCGCAGCGGGCGCCTTGCGCGATGCCGGCCTGACCAAAGATGATGTCGACGGCTACTTCTGCGCAGGCGACGCCCCCGGCCTGGGCGGCCTGGCAATGGCGGAGTACATGGGGCTTAAGCTGCGCCATATCGACACCACAGAGATGGGCGGTTCGTCTTATGTGGCGCATGTCGGCCATGCGGCTCAGGCCATTGCGGCCGGTAAATGCTCGGTAGCCCTGATTACGCTGGCTGGACGCCCACGCGCCGAAGGCGTCACCGCTCTGGGCGCACGCAACTACGGCCCTGGCGTGCCGGACTACGGTTTCGAATTGCCCTACGGGCCTGCCATCACCAACCTCTACGGCATGGCCGCCATGCGGCACATGCACGAATACGGTACCACCAGCGAACAACTGGCTTGGGTAAAGGTCGCGGCCTCTCAGCATGCGCAACATAACGAAAACGCCATGTTGCGCAACGTCGTCACTGTTGATGACGTCGTGAACTCCCCCATGGTTGCCGACCCCCTGCATCGCCTGGATTGTTGTGTGATCAGCGATGGCGGCGGCGCGTTGGTTGTCGTGAGCCCGGAAATTGCGAAAAAGCTGGGTGATCGCTGCGTCAAGGTGCTCGGTGCAGGAGAAGCAGTCAAACACCTGAACGGCGGCCAGGTCGACCTCACCTACACAGGGGCCGTCGTCTCTGGGCCGATCGCATTTGAACAAGCAGGGCTGAAGCCTGCCGACATTCATTACGCCTCCATTTACGACAGTTTCACAATTACTGTACTCATTACCCTGGAGGATCTTGGCTTTTGCGCTAAAGGTGAAGGGGGCCGATTTGTATCGGACGGCAATCTAATTTCCGGCGTGGGCAAACTGCCCTTCAACACAGATGGCGGCGGACTGTGCAACAACCACCCCAACAACCGCGGCGGCATCACCAAAGTGATTGAGGCCGTCCGCCAAGTGCGCGGCGAGGCTCACCCTGCCGTGCAAGTCCCGAACTGCCAAATCGCCCTGGCCCACGGAACCGGTGGTTCCATCGGCACACGTATGGGAAGCGCCACCGTCATTCTTGGGAGCTACGACGCATGAGTACCACCGAAAGGACCTACCCCGATCCCATCCTCAACCTTGAAACCGAGCATTATTGGGATTCCGCCGACCAAGGCAGCCTTCAGCTCAAGCGCTGCAACACCTGCACGAAAACCCATTTTTACCCGCGCGCAATCTGCCCTAACTGTCTGAGTAGCGATACTTCCTGGTATGCAGCCAGCGGCAAAGGCACCATTTACTCTTATTCCGTTATGCGGCGTGCACCGGTTCCCTACGCCATTGCCTACGTCACTCTGGAAGAAGGCGTCACCATGATGACCAATATCGTGTGTGACGACCTTGACAGCCTCGCGATCGGCCAGGCTGTCGAAGTCACATTCAAACCTACAGAAGGCGGCCGGCACCTACCCGTTTTCCAACCTGTTGACGGAGGGAATCGTTAATGAAACTTCCTCTGGAAGGCATCCGTATTGTCGACTTGTCTTCTGTGGTTATGGGGCCATGGGCTTCACAAATGTTGGGCGAGCTGGGGGCGGATATCATCAAGGTGGAATCCCCAGCCGGCGACGTAACGCGCCAAATGGGCCCTGCCAAAAACCCAGGTATGGCTGCCGTGTTCCTGAGTACCAACAGGCATAAGCGCAGCATCGTTCTGGATCTGCAGCGCCCGGAGGGCAAGGAAGCCTTGCAACGTTTGGTGGTCGATGCCGACGTTCTGCTGCATAACCTACGCCCGCAAGCCGCTGAAAAGCTGGGCATCAGTTATGAGTCGTTTCGCAGCCAAAACCCCAAGCTTATCCATTGCGCGGCCTATGGTTTTCATCATGCCGGGCCCATGGCCAACCACCCCGCTTACGACGACATCATCCAGGCGGCCAGCGGCATGGCTTATCTGGTTGGAACGATCTCCGATCAGCCGCGATTCGTCCCCAGCATCGTGGCGGATAAAACGGCTGCTTATGCCGTAGTCAGCAAAATCATGGCTGCGTTGCTACAACGTATGCACAGCGGACAGGGCCAAGCGCTGGAAGTCACCATGTTGGAAACCATGGTGGACTTCAACCTAGTCGAGCACCTATACGGGGCCACCTTCGACCCTCCCATTGCCGACATGGGTTATTCACGCATTCTGACCCGAGAGCGTCGTCCCTATAAAACCTTAGATGGTTATCTGACTGTACTGCCGTATACAGACAAGAACTGGCGCGACTTCTTCAGAATCGTCGGACGCGAAGAGCTGGCAGAGCACCCCGATTTCGCCACGATGTCTGCGCGGGTCGACAATGCAGACAAAGTCTATGCCTTCTTGGCGGAGGCCGTCGCGACTCGCAGCAGCGCCGAACTTGAAGCCGCCCTTCTGGAAGCGCAAATTCCAGTCATGCGCGTCAACACGATTGAAGACCTGCTGACTGACGAACAGTTACAGGCTTCAGGCTTCTGGCTGGAAGTCGAACACCCCACTGAAGGGCGACTGCGACACACCACGCCGGCACTGTCCCTAAGAAAAAACCCGGCAGATTTCGAGCGCCACGCCCCCCTGCATGGCGAGCACAGCGTGGAAATCCTTACAGAGCTTGGTTACAGCAGCGACGAAATCCAAACGCTCATGCAGACCGGAGTATCACGGGTTCCCGCCCCCTCTACCCCCACATCCTCAAACAAGGAGACAACTGAATGATTAACCCCATGTCACTGGAAGGCCAGAACATTATTGTGACTGGCGCAGCGCAAGGTATTGGCGAAGCGACAGCTCGCCTAAGCGTTGCATTAGGCGCACACGTTACGCTGATCGACCTGCAGGCGGAACGCCTTGAAGCTCTGGCTGCCGAGCTGGGTGCTGACCGCGCTGCTGTGCAAGTCGGCTCCGTTGCGGACCCGGCCTTCGTGCAGCAGGCTGTCGAGAACACCGTCGCGACTCGCGGGGCCATCCACGGCCTGGTCAACAATGCCGGCATCGTCCGCGCCGCCATGATTCACAAAATGTCGGTTGAGCAGTGGCAGCAGGTTATCGATGTCAATTTGTCCGGCGTATTCCATTGCTTGCAAGCCGTGGGGCGCCACATGTTGGAACGCCAGGAAAGCGGCGACACATCGCCGGCAGCGATTGTGAACATTTCTTCTGATGCAGGCCGTCGCGGCACCATCGGTCAGATCAACTACGGCGCAGCAAAATCCGGCGTCATGGGCATCACCATGAGTGCTGCACGTGAATGGGCGGGCAAAGGCATCCGGGTCAATTCTGTGTGCTACGGCGTGGTGGAAACCGAGATGACTGAAACCGTGCGCTCCGATAAATTCCGCGAAACATTCTTGGCACAGATTCCTATGCGCCGCTTCACCACACCAGAAGAAGCGTGCCAGCCGATCTGCTTCCTTCTGTCGCAAGCCGCCAGTTATGTGACCGGTCAGCATTTGTCGGTTAACGGTGGCTACACTATCGGCGTATAACTTATTGACGTAAGCAGCCTCCATGTCCGACTACTCCCAGATCCGTTTTGAAATCCGCGAGCGCATTGCAACCATCACTCTAAATCGCCCCGATGCGCTTAACGCCCTCACGCTCGACCTGATGGCAGAGTTAAAACACGCTGTCGAGCAGGTGAATCAGGACAGCCAGGCACGTGCGCTGATTCTCACTGGGGCGGGCCGCGGTTTCTGTTCCGGGCAAGATCTAAAAAATCGTTTGCCTGAAGGCGCCGACCTGGTTGGCACCCTCATGGAGGCGTACTACCCCGCCGTTGAAGCCCTGCGTCAATGCCGTGTCCCCACGCTTGCCGCAGTCAATGGCGTTGCAGCCGGGGCGGGGTTCTCACTGGCCCTGGCTTGTGATTTCATCATCGCCGCCCAGTCCGCCCGCTTCATCCAAGCCTTTAGCCGGATCGGCCTGGTGCCCGATTTAGGTTCCACCTATGCTCTTCCCCGCGCCATTGGCCGTAGCCGTGCCCTGCGAGTCATGATGACGGGGGAACCCATTTCCGCCTCCACGGCGCAAGACTGGGGGTTAACGGTGCAGACCGTGGAAACTGAGCAGCTGTTAGATACAGCGCGGCAGTGGCTTCAGCCGCTTGTTAACGGGCCCACACAAGCATTAAGAAAAACACGCGAGCTCGTAAATGCCTCGGAAGAAAATAGCTTCGAAGCCCAGTGCCGGCTGGAACTCGAACTGCAACAAATGCTGCGTGCGCAACATGACGCTAAAGAGGGCGGGGCCGCCTTCCTGGAAAAGCGCCAGCCTGTGTTCAAAGACCTTTAACTCATCACACGCACCCCGTTGTCGCTGCTGGAGCGCGTGCTCGGGCGCAAGCCCCGGCCACATTGACCGGGGCTTTCCAGTTCATCCATTAATCGCGTTGGGCGCCGGAGAATTTAACAATCTCGCCCCACTTTTCGATATCCGCAGCCAGCGTATCGACAAACTCCTGTGGAGTTCCCCCCATGGTCGTGAAGCCCATCTGCACCAGCTTGGCCTTGAATTCAGGGGTAGCGAGCGCTTGGTTAATCGCACCATTTATCTTCTGAATGACCTCAGTTGGCGTACCGGCAGGCGCCAATAGACCGAACCAGGTTTCAGATTTCAGTTCCGGCTGACCGAGTTCGGTCGTCATGTGTAGCCATCCGGCTCCGCCTTGACCACCGCATTCGCGCCGATGTTTCCATTCGCACCCGGGCGGTTTTCCACCACCACGGATTGATTGAAAGCCTTGCCCAACTCTTCGCCCACCAGACGGCCTAAAGGATCGGCGCTGCCGCCCTGGCCGGCGGGAATAATCAAGCGAATGGTTTTTTCAGGTCAGGTTGCCGCCTGAGCGGCGCCTAAGGGCAACATGCCTGCCGAGAGGGCCAGCGCCAGCCCCAGGCCCGTCATTTTCCTTCTGTCCAACATAGTTTGTCTCCTCACATAAAGAAATAGAGGGAATTTCCTTCAACGGCGGCTCTATTGAATCGTGGGCCGCCTCCGAGTTGAAGGACTCCAGTAACAGGTTTAGTAAGATTTCGGCAGACCAAGAACCCGCTCAGCGATGTGGCTGAGAATCAGTTCACGACTGACCGGCGCGATACGCGGAATCATGATTTCCCGCAGATAACGCTCAACGTGGAATTCTTTGGAATAACCCATGCCGCCGTGCGTGAGAATGGCTTGCTCACATGCTCGGAAACCTGCTTCCGCCGCAAAATACTTCGCCGCATTGGCCTCGGCGCCGCACTCCTTGCCATTGTCATAAAGCCAGGCGGCCTTGGCCGTGAGCAGTTCAGCGGCTTCCAGCTCTACCCAGTTACGTGCCAGCGGGTGCTGAATGGATTGGTTCATGCCGATCGGGCGGTCAAACACCTTGCGCTCTGCTGCATAGGCGGCCGCCTTCTGTAGGGCGATACGCCCCACACCAATGGCCTCTGCCGCCAGCAACACACGCTCGGGATTCATGCCGTGCAGAATGTATTTGAAGCCCGCGCCTTCCTCGCCAATGCGGTCCTCAACCGGAATTTCCAGGTTTTCAATGAACAGTTCGTTGGAATCCACGCAATGGCGCCCCATTTTGTCGATCATGCGCACATCAATCTTGCTGCGATCCAGGTCGGTGTAGAACAGGCTGAGGCCATGCGAAGTCCGGCCTGGCGGCAAGTCCTCAATGGGTGTGGTACGCGCCAGCAACAGAATTTTGTCAGCGACCTGAGCGGTAGAAATCCAGACTTTCTGGCCGTTCACCACGTATTTATCGCCCTTGCGCACCGCACGGGTCTTTAGACGAGTGGTGTTCAGCCCGGCATCTGGCTCGGTTACCCCAAAGCATGTCTTGACCTCGCCCGAGATAATGGGCGGCAGCATGCGCTGCTTCTGCTCTTCAGTGCCGTGAACTACAACCGGCATCAGGCCAAAGATATTGATGTGAACTGCAGAGGCCCCGCTCAGGCAAGCACCGGATTCGGCAATCGTCTGCATCATGATGGCCGCTTCCTGCACCCCCAGGCCCGCACCGCCGTATTCTTCCGGCATGGCAATACCCAGCCAGCCCGCTTTGCCCATGGCGGCGTAAAACTCGTGCGGAAATACGCCGTCGGCATCACGCTCCAGCCAGTAGCTTTCGGGAAAACGTTCACAAAGCGCCCGGACCGCGTCGCGGATGGACTCCTGTTCTTGGCTCAATTCAAAATTCATCTTTGGCCCTACTTGAGAATGGTTTTATGCGGCTGACAAGCCGAAGTTCAATAGGTTTACTGACCACGCCACTGCGGCGCACGTTTCTCGGAAAAAGCGCGTGGGCCCTCTTGAGCGTCTTCGCTCAAATACACGGACTCAAACAAGTGCTGAGCGGCACGCAAGCCCGCCGACCGCCCCATTTCGCCGCTGAGATACACCAATTCCCGAGCCGCCTTCACGGTTAAGGGTGCGTTGGCGGCAATGCCACGCGCCATATCCAGGGCGCTGTCTAGCAACTGATCGAGCGGCACCACGGCGTTGACATAGCCCAGCTCGTAGAGGCGCTGCGCACTCAGCGGCTTGGCGGTCAGCACGACTTCCATGAAAATGCGCTGCGGCAGCATTTGGCTAAGCGGCGACGCCCATGGCATCCCACGCCCCACCTTGGCTTCGGTAATACCGAAAGTCGCGTTTTCAGATGCGATGCACAGGTCGCACATCTGCGCGAACAGCCAGCCTCCCGCCAGCGCCACGCCATTCACGGCTGCAATCGTCGGCTTGCTGACATGGATGACATCGCCCAAAACCGGGAACATATCGCGCGGCGGCACCTTCAACTGCGTGGCCGCCGCTTCTTTGAGATCCATGCCTGCGCAAAAGGCTTTGTCGCCGGTGGCTGTCAGAATTCCCACCCGCAAGTCGTTGTCTTCCTCAAGGCGCTGCCAGGCTTGCCTCAAACCCTGAATCACACCCTGATTGATGGCATTGCGTCGTTCCGGCCGGTCGATCGTGACGACTGCGATAGAGCCATCAACCACTTCAAATTTCACTTCATCTGTCAGATTCACAAGTCTCTCCAAGTTTTTCGCGCCTCTTCCAAAAGCGCTTCTCGATGTTCAGGTGCGGCAATAGCCACCATAGCCCGGATGCGTTCGCGCAACCCAAGGCCTTTGAGCCTCGCCACCCCGTATTCTGTCGCAATCACATCAACATCGCTGCGGGCAGTGGTGACAGGCCCTGACAAAGCGCTGACAATCCGGCTGTGGTTGTTTTTGCCCGTGGCCGGCAAAGCAATGATGGAGACACCCCCCGACATGGCCGCAGCACGCACGAAATCCACTTGGCCGCCCACCGCTCCAAAATAATTGGAGCCAATGGCCTCGGCATTCACCTGCCCGGTGAGGTCAACTTCAAGCGCCGAGTTCAAGGAAACCAGGTTGTTAACACTCATGAAGGTACGGAAATCGTGGGTGTAACGTGTGGAGCACAACCGCAACGCAGGGTTTTGGTGGGCGTGTTTATAGAGTTTTTCCCGTGTACCAAACAGGGCCCCGGTTACCGATACCCCTGTATCGATGCCTTTGTACGCATTGGTGATGATGCCTTTTTCGATAAAGTCGACCACCGAATCGCCCAGCATGCCGGAATGCAGGCCGAGATCCCGGCGGTCGCTCAAAGAGGCAAGAATGGCTTCCGGCACCGCACCGATTCCGACCTGCAAGGTGGAGCGGTCCGGGATAAAAGGTTGCAAATGCGCCGCGATCTGCCGTTCCTTGTCGGTAAATGCCGCCATGGGCAGCTCACCGGGCTGGGTGTCGGTATGCACAGCTAGTGTGATTTCTTTTTCCAGCAATGGCTGGTCACAGTAAACCCATGGCACATGCTCGCTGACTTCCGCAATAACGACTCGCGCACGCTCTATGGCGGCACGCACATAGTCGTTCACCAAGCCCAGGCTGTATTCGCCCCGCTCGTTGGGTGGGCTCACCAGCAACATGATGACATCAGAAGCGATCAGCCCATCAGTGATGTACTGGCCGACTGATGAAATATGGCAAGGGATGGGGTCGAGCGCGCCGCTGCTGGCCAACTTGCGCATGCTGCCAATACCGCCCGTCCCCCGGAACCGCAGATGATCGGCATGTTGCGGTTGGAAGGTATCGGAGAAGGCGGTGGGTAAAAACACCTGCGCCCCGGAAAACGCGCTGCGCTGTTCGACCAGCTTGGCGGTCAGACCAAGGGGTTCCGCCGTGCCCTGGCCCATAACAATGCCGTCGCCCGGGCGGATGTAGGCGGAGAGATCCAGCTCATCCAGCGTGACCTGACGCACCATGATCAGGCTTCCCCGGCGGCGGCCAATACGGCTTGCGAACGTTTCAGCAAGGGGCCGTCTACCATTTTGCCTTCGAAATCGATGGTCCCGATGCCGCGCGCCGTGGCTTCTTCATACGTTGCGACCAGGCGGCGTGCGTATTCCACCTCTTCAGGAGTAGGGGAGAAGGCCGCATTGGCCAAGGCGACCTGAGCCGGCGCCACACAAATTTTCCCTTGATAACCCATATCGCAGCCCCGGCTGGCATCCTGGGTGAACAAGGCATCGTCGCGGATATCCAGCACGGCTTGGTCTAGCGCGATCAGCCCGGCTGCCCTTGCAGCCATCACCACCCAGCCCCTGGCCGTCGCCACTTCATCGCCTTCGCGGGTGCGGCGCCCGCCAATGTCGGCGGCGAAATCTTCAGCGCCAAAATACACAGCGCCCAAACCCGGCGTGTTATCGCAGATATCCACTGCATTCAAAACGCCACGCACCGACTCAATGCCGCCAATTAGCATGGGCTTGCGCTCTGCGGATTGGCTGCCGTGTTCCAGCCAGTGCACCGCCGCCTGAGCCTGTGCAGGCGTTTCAAGTTTGGGAATGACCACCGCATCAATGTCGCAAGCAAAAGCGGCTTCAAGATCAGCCAGGTAATGGGGAGAGTCCGGCACGTTAACGCGCACGGCCAGCATGCCCTGCAAGCCGGCCTCTCGTGCGCTTTTTACGGTTTCAGCCAAAGCCGCGCGAGCCGAAGCTTTTTCAGCGTCTGGGGTGCCGTCTTCTAAGTCGATCACATTGCAGTCTGCCGAAAAGCGCGGAAACTTGACCACGAGATCGGGACGGTTGGCGGGTGCGAAGAAAAGAGACCTGATCATGAGAAATTCCAATTACTGTATTGCGTGGATGGTGGAGCGGGCCCCTGCGGCCAGCATGGCGTCAATCTGTTCTTGTGTGTAGCCGAGTTCCTGCAAGACCTCGCGAGTATGCTGGCCCAAGGTGGGGGCCGGGCGCGCTTCTGCAGGCGGGTTGTTTTTCCAGGTAATGGGTACGCGCATGCTGCGGATCGGCCCCTCGGTGGGATGCTCGACCATATTGAAAAAGCCCGTAGCTTTGAGGTGCGGGTCCTCCAGCACGCTTTCCAACGTGTGCATGGGCATGAAGGGGACATCCGCACGTTCGAGCAGTTGCATCCACTCAGCCGTTGTACGTTCCATGAAAATGCTGGCCAGCACGCCATAGACGTAATCGATATTTTGGGAGCGCTGATAGTAGGTGGAGAAGCGCGGGTCTTCTTCCATCAGGCTTTCCTGGCCGATTTCCCGCAAGAAACCGCGCCACTGCTTGTCGTTGTAAACAAGGGCGCAAATATAGCCATCGCTGGTCTGATAAGGGCGGCGCTCTGGCGAGAGTTGCCGCGCATAACCGCCACGATCGAGAGGAGGTTCGTAGGTGAGCCCCCCCATGTGATCCCCCAGCACAAAGGCCACCATGGTTTCAAACATTGGAATGTCAACCTTGTCACCCCGGCCTGTGCGTTCACGCGCCAACAGACTGGCCAGAATGCCATTAACGCCCGTAATGCCCACCACGCGATCGGCAATGGCGGTAGGCACATAACGGGGAATGCCTCCGGATGATTGGGCAAACAGGGCAGCGATGGTGGCGGCACCCTGAATGAGGTCGTCGTAAGCCGGGCGTGCGGCATACGGGCCTTCCTGACCAAAGCCAAACAGCCCGGCATACACCAGGCGCGGGTTGATTTTTTCAACGTCTTCGTAGGACAAGCCCAGGCGAGCCATCGCTTGCGGACGCACGTTGTACATCAGCACATCGGCGTCTTCCAGAAGCTTGTGCATGGCCTGCATGCCTTCCGGTGTTTTCAGGTCGAGCACAATACTGCGCTTGTTACGATTAGCGTTCAGAAATACCGGCCCCATGCCTTTGTTGCGCGCCGGACCAATTTCGCGCACGAGGTCCCCCTGCGGGGCTTCCACCTTGATAACGTCCGCCCCCATATCGCCTAAAGCCTGCGATGCGAAGGGCCCCATCAATACGGAAGTCATGTCCACCACCTTTACGCCGGAAAGAGGGCCACGCGCTAGTTTTGCTTCCATTGCTCCTGCCTTGAATGTAATATTGTTCCCACACAGGAACAAATGATACCCACACAGGAACAATTTCACAATTTAATTTAGACAGGGAAAACCCGGAGCGACCACGTGAATAAACAAGCCGCCAACGTCTTGGAACTTCTGGAGTTCTTTGCCGCACACCAGCGCCCCGCAACGCTGGCTGACATTGCCCGACATTTTGATTGGCCGCGCTCCAGTACCTTCAAATTGCTGGGTACGTTAAAGAATCGAGGGTATTTGTACGAGCCTCAACCCAAGGGGGGCTATTACCCGACACCGCTGTTGGCCACGCTGGCAGGCAAGATTGAGTCGGCACAACCCCTACCCGAGCACACACAGACATTGCTGGAAAAACTGGCTGCCGCCACACAGGAAACGGTTGTTCTCGCAGCCGCCAACGACACGTTCGCCACATTTGTCGCGACGATAGAGTCGCCGCACGCGGTTCGTTACGCCGCCGCAGTGGGCAAACGCGTTCCTCTGCACGCAACCGCTACGGGGCGCGCGCTGTTATCGCAAATGGATGACAAAACCCGCGCCTCCATACTGCGCAAAACAACCTTTGAGGTGTATTCGCCCACCACGCTGACCTCTGCTGCCGCCGTGGAAAAAGAAATCCAGGTTTCGCGGGAACGAGGCTGGTTCATTGGCGATGGGGGTTACACACCTGAACTGGGCGGGGTCGCTATGCCGTTCCCCCTGGAAGGGCGCTGTTTTGCCTTGCTGATCGCCGGCCCGATTCAGCGTATCCAGCCTCGCATGGCTGAACTGGTTGAGCTGCTACAGCAGCATATCGAGGCCTATCGCAGGGAATTTGATACGCCGGCCCAGAAAGCCGGCGCCTGAGTCGAGCTGAAAAGCGGTGCCGCGAAAGGGCGGCGCTTTGATTGATTGCGAGTCTTGTTAGAGCAGCACCGGTTCGTTGGCCAGGCTGTCGTTTGAGCCTTCACTGCGCGGGCAATACCTGCGCATGATGGCTTCAATCTCGTCAATGGCCGCCAATATCCCTTCCGCATAGGCTTTTTCAGCCAGGCGTGCCTGCAAGCGGGCACACACGCCTTCCCACTCGTAGTTGCTTGCAGGGATCCCACGATCGGCGATGATTTCTATGCGGTGCCGATCCAGTGCGAGATACAGCAACATGCCGGTATTACCGGCCGTGTCCCAAACGCCTAAGCGGCCAAATACTTCTAGCGCGCGCATGCGGGAATCTCTTTCGTGAATCGGGCTCACCGCCTCAATGGCCACCATCAGTTCGCCATTGTGGTCGCGTTCGCACTCACGAATACGCTGTGTAATAGCGGCCAAAACGTCTGGGGTGAAATGCCGCCTGCGCAGCCATTGCCCTTCCAGGCTGGCCCAGCCTGTCATTTCCTTAAGTAATGCGGGTGCGCTCATTGCAACTCCTTTTACCAACCGCCAGAGGCGCCGCCGCCACCGGAACCGCCGCCTCCACCGCCGGCCCCTCCGCCTCCGCCGAAGCCGCCGCCAAAGCCCCCATCGGAACCGCCGTAAAAGCCACCGCCAAAACCTCCCGCTGCGCCGCCGCGGCCAGACGCCCGAATTGCGCCGCCTTTACCCCCTGCGCCAAAGCGACGACCGATTAGAGATAGCAACACAGCAATACCGCCAAACAGCAGGCCAAGCAGAATGCTGCCAAAAGCCAGCGAGGTGAAGATCGTGACGGCAAAGGCGGCAAACAGAGGCGGCATAAAGAAAGCCATGAAAGCCAGGGGCAGCAAAACGACGCCTACATCCCATTCATCATCACTACCCGCATTCGCGTGCGGAGGTGGCAATTCCTCGCCGTCGATCAAGCGCAGCAGGCTTTCCACACCCGCCACCACGCCACTGGCGTAATCATCGACTTTAAAGTGCGGCGTAATCTGCTCACGAATAATGCGCCCGGCCAGCAAGTCAGGTACCGCCCCTTCCAACCCATACCCTACCTCGATGCGCAAACGCCTGTCGTCTTTTGCCACCAACAGCAAAATGCCATCGTCGATATTGGCCCGCCCCAGCTTCCAGGCGTCAAACACGCGGCGCGCATAGGTTTCCACCGTATCCTCGCCTGTGGTGGGCACAATCAGCACCGCTACTTGCGCCCCTTTGGAATCATTCAAGGCCTGCAGTTTGGCCTCAAGCCCCGCCTTCGTGTTGGAATCCAGCGTGGCGGTTTGGTCGGTCACCCAATATTCCAAGGCAGGCACGGGAACCTGCTGAGCCCAGGCAGAATGAAACATCATCAAGCCTGCCAGCAGCGCCAGTAAGCGCGTCATGAAACTCGCATGAGACATCGCCCCCCACCCCTTTACCATGGCTCAGTTCCTTAACCGCCCGCCCCGGCAGGCCGCGTAAAGTTAACTTCGGGACGCCGCATCAGTTCGCCCTCGCGTTCCACTCCGTAATTGGCCTTCACGTCATAGCCAAAGATTTTTGCAGTGATCAGCGTGGGGAACTGGCGGATGTAAACGTTGTATTCCTGCACACTCTTCACATAGCGGCCACGTTCAGTGGCAATACGGTTTTCCGTGCCCTCAAGCTGAGTCATGAGGTCGCGAAACAGGCCGTCCGCTTTGAGCTGGGGATAGTTTTCCGACACGGCCAACAAACGGGAAAGAGCCGAACCCAGCTGCCCCTGTGCCTGTTCGAAACGCGCCATCAACTCGGGGTTATCGAGATCGTCCACCGTGACTTTTATCTGCCCGACCTGAGCCCGTGCCTGGGTAACCTCAGTCAGAATGGCTCTTTCGTTAACCATGTAGGCATCGACAGAACTCACCAATTGAGGCACAAGATCAGCGCGCCTTTCATACTGGTTCAGCGTTTGCGACCAGGCCGCCTTCACTTGCTCGTCAAGCCGTTGGATTTCGTTGTAGCCGCAGCCCGACAAGACAGTCAGGGCAGGAAGAATAAATAGTAAAAACAGGCGCTTCATGGCTTTTTTCCACAAGAATACTTGTGCGCGAGGTTACAGCAGCCGCGTCTACCTGTAAAATGCTGATTTTCTGCGTGCGTACCAGTCGCCACGCACCGGAGCAGCAAGCTTTTCTTGCGCTCTTTCAACACCCGTAAGAACGTCAGCCTGGATTGGTATCACTCGTCTCCGAGCGATAGGCCGTCGCTGGAGCATTCTTTGAATTCCATTACTTCGTTTGCCGACCTTGGGTTGGCCGAACCCCTTTTGCGTGCAATTGCCGATGCGGGGTATACCCAACCCACGCCGATTCAGGCCCAAGCGATTCCACAAGTCATTCAAGGCGGCGATGTTCTCGCCGCTGCGCAAACCGGCACAGGCAAGACCGCCGGTTTCACTCTGCCCATTCTGCACCGCTTGCTAAACAAGCCAAGCGAACAGCGCAAGCCGGGCCGCCCCCGCGTACTGGTGCTCACCCCCACACGCGAACTGGCTGCCCAGGTTGAAGAATCCGTGCGCATTTACGGCCAGCACACCTCGATACGTTCGATGGTGATGTTTGGCGGTGTCAACATCAACCCGCAAATTAGCTCGCTACGCAAACCGCTGGACATCCTGGTGGCCACGCCCGGCCGCTTGCTCGACCACGCCGGCCAAAAGACGATCGACCTTTCGGGCGTAGAAATTCTGGTGCTGGACGAAGCCGACCGCATGCTGGATATGGGCTTTATCCGCGATATCCGCAAAGTTCTGGCCCTGCTGCCCAAGCAACGCCAGAACCTGCTGTTCTCGGCTACGTTTTCAGATGAGATCCGCGGCTTGGCCACCGGCCTGCTGAATAACCCCATTGAAATTTCCGTAGCCCGACGCAACACAGCGTCCGAGCTGGTGGACCAAGGCGTGGTTCTCACGCAGCAAAGCCACAAGCGCGAGCTGGTCAGCCACATTATCCGTGGCCATGGCTGGCACCAAGTGCTGGTATTCACCCGCACCAAACACGGCGCCAACCGTTTGGCGGAAAAGCTGGTGAAGGACGGCCTCACCGCCGCTGCCATTCACGGCAACAAAAGTCAGTCGGCCCGCACCCGCGCCTTGTCAGGCTTTAAGGATGGCAAAATTTCCGTGCTGGTTGCCACCGACATCGCCGCACGTGGGCTGGATATCGACCAGCTTCCACAGGTCGTGAACTTTGAGCTGCCCAATGTGCCTGAAGATTACGTTCACCGTATTGGTCGCACAGGGCGCGCAGGCAGCCCCGGCTCCGCCCTGTCATTGGTGGACCCTTCCGAAATCAAGCTTTTGAGTGCGATTGAGAAGCTCATTAAGCGCCCCATCGATCGCATCCAAGTCGAAGGCTGGGATCCATCCACTATCGTGCGACCGCCTGCCGCCGAAGAAGAAAGGCGTGACAACGCGCCGCGTGGTCGCCGTGAAGGCGGTGCAGGCAGGGCGCGCACCCGCTCACACAGCGGCCCCTCCGGGCGCACGGGTGCAGGCTCCGGTGCGCCCGATGGCAACCGGCGCAGCAGCGGTTCTCGTCGCCCCGCCGGCAAGCCCGCGCAGGCATCTCGCAGCCCGCAGCCTGGTACGCAAGGCCGCCGCCGCTCCGGCCAACAAGCCGCCCTGCTGGGCAAGACGACAGAGCGCTGATTAACTCCCACGCAAACTCGCATGTCACTTTCCACCTGGCTCGCTTTTTTCGCCGCCTCCTGGGCCATTTCCTTTTCCCCTGGCCCAGGGGCCGTGTCCGCCATGGCTTCCGGGCTGAAATATGGGTTCCGGCGGGGCTACTGGACGACGGTCGGGTTGATTCTGGGAATCCTTGCGCAGTTCTGCATTGTGGCCGTCGGTCTGGGCGCTGTGCTGGCCGCTTCCGAACTGGCCTTCAATCTGCTCAAATGGCTGGGGGCGGGTTACCTGGTCTACCTGGGCTGGCTGCAGTTTCGTACCGATGCAGCGCCAGTGGCGGTCGAAGCCGCGCCCCGCGAGGACTTCAGCATCCGCCAGCTGGTGATGCGTGGCTGCATGGTCAACCTGATCAACCCCAAGGGCACAGTATTTTTGCTGGCGGTAGTACCACAGTTTCTAAACCCCGCAGCGCCGCTGGCCGTGCAGTATGTCATCCTCGCTGCCACACTGGCGTTTACCGACCTTGTGGCCATGGGTTGCTACACCACGCTGGCGTCCCGCATTCTGCGCCTGCTGCGCACGCCCCGCCACATCCGCTGGGTGAACCGCGCCTTTGGCGCCATGTTCATTCTGGCCGGCACGGTGCTGGCCACATTCAGCAGGCGTGTCTGAACCCGCTCCGCATGAAAAAACAAACCGGCCACGTTGCCGCGATCAAAACCTGATATGAGCATTCCAAACGAAGTCAAACGACGACGCACTTTCGCCATCATCTCCCACCCCGACGCGGGCAAGACCACCCTGACGGAAAAGCTTCTGCTTTTCGCAGGGGCTATTCAGATTGCTGGTAGCGTCAAGGCTAGAAAGGCCAGCCGCCATGCGGCATCCGACTGGATGGAGATTGAAAAGCAGCGGGGTATTTCGGTTGCTTCCTCAGTCATGCAGATGGAATACCGCGACTGTGTCATCAACCTTCTTGATACCCCGGGCCACCAGGACTTCTCCGAAGATACCTACCGCGTGCTCACGGCAGTTGACGCCGCGCTCATGGTGATTGACGCGGCGAATGGCGTCGAGCCGCAGACCGAGCGGCTGCTGGCCGTCTGCCGGGCCCGCAATACCCCCATCATCACTTTCATCAACAAGCTTGACCGCGAAGTCCAGGAACCGCTGGATCTGATCTCCGAGATCGAGTCCCACCTGGGGATGGATGCCGTGCCCTTTTCCTGGCCCGTTGGTATGGCGCGCCACTTTGGCGGTGTATTCAATATCCGCGAGAATCGCCTGCGCGTATTCCGTCCCGGCCAAGAACGGCGCCAGGACGATGACGAGTTCATTGACGGCCTAGACAACCCTGAAGCCGCCCGGCGTTTTGGCGATGCCTACGCTAAAGCCCGTGAGGAAATTGAACTTATTACCGAAGCCTCTGCACCTTTTGACAAGGAAGCTTTTTTGGCCGGCAAGCAGACCCCTGTCTTCTTCGGTTCCGCCATTAACAACTTCGGTGTTCAGGAAGTGCTGGACGCCTTGGTAGAGCTTGCGCCCCCACCCGGCTCGCGCCACGCTTTGCAACGTATCGTCGAACCCGACGAGCCCAAGTTTTCGGGTGTGGTGTTCAAAGTGCAAGCCAATATGGACCCTGCACACCGCGACCGCGTCGCCTTCGTGCGTGTGAGTTCAGGCCGCTTCGAGCGCGGTATGCGGCTTAAAGTCGCCCGCACCGGTAAAGACATCCGCCCCAACAACGTAGTGTCCTTCCTCTCGCAGCGTCGCGAGATTCTTGAAGAAGCCTATGCGGGCGACATTATTGGTATTCCCAACCACGGGGTGTTGCAGTTGGGCGACGTTCTCACAGAAGGCGAAACCCTGCAATTCACCGGCCTGCCCTTCTTCGCGCCGGAACTGTTCCAGGCAGTCGAGGTCAAAGACCCATTGCGCACCAAACAGCTGCGCACCGGCCTGACCCAGCTAGGTGAAGAAGGCGCCATCCAGGTGTTTCGCCCTGTCATGGGAGGCCCACTGCTGTTGGGCGCAGTCGGGCAATTGCAGTTTGAGGTTGTAGCTCAACGCCTGAAAACCGAATACGGCGTAGAAGCGCGCATGATGCCTTCGCGTTACAACATGGCACGATGGATTACAGCCGAAGACCCCAAAGCGCTGCGAAAATTCATGGATGCCAACGCTGCACATATCGCCCACGACGTTGTCGAGGCTGCCGCATTCCTCGCCACTTCGCCGGCGCAATTGCGCGTGGCCCAGGAACTCTATCCTGACGTGGATTTCCACGCCATGCGGGAACACGGCGGCCATGTATTCGGCCAACAGTGAGCTCTGCTTATATACTGCGACTTCAGGAAGCTTTGCTTAGGGCTTCTTGAACGTACATACAGAGGATACGGATGTCCTGGCGTTTCATCTTTGCCATTCTTATCATCGCCCTGGGCGCGTCAGCCTGGGGCGGCGTACGCCTGGGCGAATGGCTGGTCGCCCACGGCCCTGTCAGACCAGAAATCAAGGCTACGCCACCCGAGCTGGCTGAAGTGCCGGTCTTGGATGCAGATGGAAAACCTTTTGTGGCGCAAGCCCCTCAGCCGCTTGTCGACGGCCGTCTTGGCATTCCTGAACCCCACGACCCCGTTCAGTGGGAATTGGAAACGCTCAGCATCGCCGAGCTTCAAGCCGAGACACCGATCAGCCTGGCGACGACCAATATCAGCATGGAAGAAGCCATCCAGATCGCCAATGCCAATCCGCACGGCTTGCAGGGCCTCGCGGACGTAGGGGATTTGTTGGGCGGCGGCAGCAGCATTGGCAGCCCTCCCTCGCCACAAGCACAACCTTTCATACAACCGGTGGACATCACAATCCCACCGCCCCCGCCACCCGCAGCCAGCCCCTCTCAGGCAAGCGGTAACTGGGAAGCCGCCTTACAACAAGAGCTTCAGGCATGTAGCAAGCTGGGGTTCTTCGACCGGCCCAGCTGCGCATGGGCGGCCCGCAATAAATATTGCGAGCCCAACAACGCCTGGGGCCGCAGCAAAAACTGCCCCGCCAAAAATTTCTGAACGGATAAGGGGTCGGCCCAATGGGCTGCCCCCTTAGCTACCACCGGGCATTCGGGGCCACGCCCCTTTCGAGCACGCATAAAAAAGGCGCGTCGTGTTACGCGCCGTTATAACGATAAAAGTCACCTGACAAATTACGAAATAGGGCTGACATCAGTCAGCCCTCCAGTTTTACTCGCCCATCAGGCGGGAAACACACATTCCAGAGTTAATCGTCATCACCCATCTGTGATTGCAGGTAATTCTGCAAACCGACTTTTTCTGTGAGATCGATCTGGGTTTCCAACCAGTCCAGCTGCTCTTCCGTATGCTCAAGGAGATCTAGCAGAAGGTCGCGCGAGACGTAATCGCGCACCGATTCGCAATAGGCAATGCCATCCTTGAGCGTCTCTTCTGATCTTTTTTCAAGTTTCAGATCACATTCGAGGATTTCCGGAACGTTTTCGCCAACCAGTAATTTGTCGAGATTCTGCAAATTAGGCAGGCCTTCCAGCATGAAGATACGCTCGATCAGGCGATCGGCGTCTTTCATGTCGCGAATAGATTGCTTGTATTCCTGCTCGCCCAGCTTATCCAGCCCCCAATGGCGCAACATGCGCGCATGCAGGAAATACTGATTGATAGCGGTGAGCTCGTTCTTGAGTTGCTTGTTGAGATGCTGGAGGACGGTACGATCACCTTGCATGACTGGCTCCCCTGACCGGGAAACGCTTCCAGCGTTTTCCCAAAGTTGAAATTTCTAACTTCAACCATTATAGCCAGGCGCCTTGCGGCTAAGCGCAAACGCACTGCAAGTAAAAACGAGTCGCACTACGACACGGCCTTCAATCAGAAAACCGTGTAATGGGGGAGAGGTTTAAGCTCGGCTGACGGCAACGACTTCTAAGGGCTGCAGGCTGTCGTCGTTCGCTGCATCGTTCTCGAATGTGCCGGCAGACTGCGCTTCAGTGACGCAACCAGCATAACGACCGCCTGGCAGGTATTCGGCTGCTGTTTCGCGACAGCACCCGCAACAGCCACCAACACCTAGCTGCGCTTCGAGATCGGAAAGCGAAGAAGCCCCGGCTGCCACTGCGGCCTGAACCTGACGTTCCGTGACGGCATTACATACGCAAATAAACATGAGAACAATTATCAACTATATTCATAGCCTTTGGCAATGTTCCCCATAGGTTTTTTTGTAACAGCACGCCGTCAGGGAGCATTCAGCGCCGCGCGGGCCTTACGCATGATGGCCGGCTCGATACCCTCTGCTTCACGGTACTTGGCCACGGTGCGTCGGGCAATAACCACCCCCTGCGCGGCCAGTTTCTCGGCGATCTTGCTATCGGATAGCGGCTTGTGCGGAGGCTCCTCGCTCACCAGTTTGGCAATCAGGCTGCGCACAGCGGTGGCGGATGTCGCCTCGCCATCGTCGGTCTGCAATGCAGTGCTGAAGAACTGCTTAAGTTCTATCGTCCCCCAGGGGGTTTGCGCATACTTTTGCTTGGTCGCCCGCGAAATCGTGGATTCGTGCAAGCCCAACTGCTGTGCGATATCGCGCAACACCATGGGCCGCATGGCCTTCACCCCTTGCTCCAAATAAGCAGTCTGTTGATCCACAATGGCTTGCGCAACCCGCAAAATCGTCACAAAACGCTGGTGCACGCTTTTCACCAGCCCCTGTGCCTGTTGCAGCTGCACCTGTAGTTCGGGTGACACCTGAGTCTCGGCCAGCACTTGCGCATAAACGGCATTCATGCGCACACGGGGCACCACTGCTGGGTTCAGGGCCGCTTCCCAGCGCTGGCCAACCTTGCGGATCACCACGTCAGGCGTCACGTAAGCCGCTGTGTCTCCCGACCAATTACGAGCCGGGCGCGGCTCCAGCCGCAGCAACAACGCATGTGCCGCCCGTAACTGCTCCATGGGGATCTCGAGTATTTCCCGCAGCTTGTTCAGGTTGCCGGTTGCCAGCACAGCCAAATGATGCTGCGCTATGACTTCTGCATGCTCCAGTGCCTGGGCTTGCTCCAGGGTCGGCTGCTCACCGTTGCGCCGCCGCAACTGCAACAGCAGGCACTCAGACAGAGATTGCGCGCCGATTCCCAAGGGGTCGAAAGACTGCAACAAGCGCAACGCTGCCGTCAGTTCATTGCGCTCAACCTCAAGTTCAGACGGCAAGAAGGCCAGAATCTCATCAAGCGAGCTCGATAAATAGCCATTGTCATCAAGCTCATCAATCAATATGCCCACCAAGGCCCTGTCGCGCTCGCTGGCCCGCGTCAGGCGCAACTGTTCGCACAGATGGTCGCGCAATGTCACCGGCAACTCGGCTTCCGGGCGCTCGGCCTCTTCATGATTACCCGCCTGCCTGCGACTCGGGGCGTTGTTCAGCAACCACCTATCTTCCTGAACTGCGGCCGCCTCTTGCGCTACCGTCGCCCCCGCATCAATGTCATACTCCTCTTCACGCTCAAGCAGCGGGTTTTCCTGCAATGCCTGAGCCACTTCCGCCTCCAGTTCCTGTGCAGAAAGCTGTAGGAAACGGATCGACTGCTGCAACTGCGGCGTAAGCGCAAGTTGCTGCTGTTGGCGAAGCTCCAATGATTGACGCGTATGCATTTTGTGGAAAACAACTCATGAAGACAGATAGGCCCCGACCCACCCGAGCCGATACAGCTTTACTGCGCAACACCGTGCTGAAATTGACAGCCGCCACCCGGGTATTCACCGCCGTTGCGGTCGTACTGACCGTGCTCGTATGGTGGCACCTGCTGCGCAGACTGGTCGCCTTCGGCAAAGGGCTGGACTACAGCGGCCTCGAAGCCTTGGGCGCACAGGTCAAGTCTCTAGTTCAGCAATACAACCCTTTCTTCTGGTGGGCGGTTGTCGCGCTGTGCACACTCATTATTGCTTATTTCCTGTATGGCTTCGTTGATGCCATGAACCGGCGTGCCAGCGCCCGCCGTGTCAGTGCTGACCTCATCGCCCAGTTGGCCAACCGTTTGTCGCCCTCTGCCGTGCAAGTCATTGAATGGAGTTGGCAGAACCGCCGTGAACCGATCAGCGTGGGAGTTTTACAACATGCCTTGCGCGAACTCAGTAACGGCCGGGCCGCCAGAATCGAACTCGCTGAACAACACGCTGCACTTCTGGCTACCGCCTCTGCTTCCGGCATCCCCGCTCCAGTCCCGGTCAATGACCCTACACTCGTCGCTGAAACGCAGCGAGAAGCCACACCCTGAATCGTGCGAAAATATCTTGCCATACAGCAAGATTTATGGTTGACTAACGGTTATGGATTTCTCACACGCAGCCCCCTCTTTTAACAACACTGGCCGCCCGGCCGGTGTTGTGCTGCGTGTCGCAGGCGCCCACGGCGCTGTCTGCCCCTCCCCCCTTCTTCTTTCGCTTCTCCTACTACCGATCGGTTGCCGGGCCTAGCGTCCTGTGGCAGTTCGGCAGCCCCATTCCGGCCACCTTTAACGTGCAGTCGTCCACGCATGCTTGCCGGACTGCCGCAACAGCATTGAAATACCCCGCTTGAAACAGGTGCACCATGATCTCCAACCCCATTGAAAAATACCGCCCCTTTGTCGCCTTTGATCGCGATTTCTCTGAACGGACCTGGCCCAGCAAACGCATTACCCAGGCCCCCATCTGGATGAGTACCGACCTGCGCGACGGTAACCAGTCTTTGATTGAACCCATGAGCGTCGAGCGCAAACTGCGCCTCTTTGAACAGCTCATCAAAATCGGTTTCAAGGAAATCGAAGTCGGTTTCCCCTCTGCCTCACAGACCGACTTCGACTTCGTACGTAAACTGGTGGACGAAAATCGCATTCCCGATGACGTCACCATCATTGCACTGACTCAGTCGCGTGAAGACCTGATCCGCCAAACGGTAGAATCCTGCGCGGGCGCCAAACGCGCCATGATTCACCTGTACAACGCCTGCGCACCGGCTTTCCGCAAGATCGTCTTCAATATGAGCAAGGAAGAGGTCAAGCAGATCGCCATTGAAGGCACTCGTCTGATCAAGCAACTGACTGCGGAGCACCCTGAAACACACTGGCTGTACGAGTATTCACCCGAAGTGTTCAGCACGACGGAACCCGAATTCGCCTTGGAAGTGTGTCACGCCGTCATGGATGTCTGGCAGCCCACGCCGGAAAACAAAATCGTCTTCAACCTGCCTGCCACTATTGAAGCCACCACCCCCAATATGTATGCCGACCAAGTCGAGTGGATGCATATCAATATGCGGAACCGCGACAGTGTCATCATCAGTGTTCACCCGCATAACGACCGGGGCACCGCTGTAGCGGCAGCCGAACTGGCGGTGATGGCCGGCGCCGACCGCATCGAAGGCTGTCTGTTCGGTAATGGCGAACGCACCGGCAACGTCTGCCTGGTGACGCTGGCCATGAACTTGTACACCCAGGGCATCCACCCCGGCCTGGATTTCTCCGACATCGACGAAGTGCGCCGCTGCGCGGAATACTGCACTCAACTGCCGGTTCACCCGCGCCACCCCTATGCGGGCGACCTGGTCTTTACGGCGTTCTCCGGTTCGCACCAGGACGCCATCAAGAAAGGGTTTGCGCAGCAAAAGCCCGACGCCCTGTGGGAAGTTCCTTATCTGCCGATCGACCCCGCTGATGTGGGGCGCAGCTACGACGCCGTCATTCGCGTCAACAGCCAATCAGGCAAGGGCGGCGTATCGTACCTGCTCGAACAAGAACACGGCCTGGTATTGCCGCGTCGCCTGCAAATTGAGTTCAGCCGGGCCATCCAGCGCGTTACGGACGAAACCGGACGCGAAGTCACTGCCGCTGATGTCTACAACATTTTCAGCCGCGAATATCTGGAGCAACGCAAGCCCTGGACACTGGTGCGCCACCGCATCACCGGCGAAGCGGAATCGGGTAGCGGACGTCAGTTCGAGATTGAAGTCGAACTGGAGCATAACGGGGAAACCCGCAAGCTGATTGGCCAGGGTGATGGCGCCATTGCCGCCTTTGTGGACGCCTTGCAAAGCAAGGTGAAAGTGATGGATTATCACGAGCACGCCATCGGCACCGGCACCGACACGCGGGCCGCCTGCTACATCGAAGTTCGTATCGACGATGCGCCTACCGGCTTTGGCGTCGGAGTGCATGGCGATATCGTAACAGCCTCCTTCCTGGCGATTCTGAGTGCACTCAACCGCCACGAAACGCACGCCGTGGCCCCCGCCACACAAGAGGCAGTAACGGCCTAACTCTCACTCCTTTTTCCGCCCGTCAGTCGTCTTGGCGACGGGCGGGCCTATTGCGCCTGCTCACGGACTTACCTATCATTATCAGCCGTAAAGGCGCCATTACAGGCGCAGCCGCATCCGCAACGGGTGCTGCCAAAAGCCTACATGAGCAGTAACGGTGCAAGACAAACAGCCATCCGGGAACCCTCCCTCTCCCCCTGTCGCAGCAGCCAAACCCCCTTCCAGCCAAACCCTGATGCGAGGTTTGGACATCATTGAGGCCGTCTCAGAAGGCGTCGTGGATATTGCCGACCTGGCCAACAAGACCGGCATGACATACAGCACCGCACACCGGATTCTTTCCGCCTTACAAGCGCGCCACTATGTCAGGCGTGATGCCGTGCACGGCTACCGCTTAGGGCGAAAATTGCTCGAACTAGGTTATCGGGCGTATTCCCAGGTGGATCTCACCCGGCTGGCCCACCCCATATTGGAGCGCCTGGCACGGGAAACTTCCGATACCGTGCACCTGGGTTATGCCGAGCAGGATCAGGTCATTTACCTGGACAAAATAGCCAGCCGTCGCGCAGTGGAAATCAGCTCACGTATTGGCGGCAGCAAGCCCTTGATTTCAACCGGCATTGGCAAAGCCTTGCTGATGGACGCCGGGGAAGAAGAATGGCGAAAGATCTACGAACGTAATGCCCACCTGCTGCGCGAAGCCGTAACGCTGGAGCAATGGCTGCAAACCATGCGGGCCTACACGAAAAACGGCTATTCGTACGATTTGGGCGAAGATGAACAATCGATACGCTGCGTTGCTGCGCCTGTGCGCGACAGCAGTGGCCGCATTGTCGCAGCGATCAGCGTGTCCAGTACGGTCGAGTACATGAGCCCGGAACGCATGACCAAGCTGGTTTCATCGGTACAAAAAGCCGCCCGCCAGATTAGCGCCGAACTCGGCGCCACTGCTGTCTGATCACTGCGGTTAGGGTGCGCTGCGGGATCTTTGTGCCGGGTGGGCACCCACCTGAACGGAATGTCCTTATACGCCTCGCGGCCCGCAAGCTGTTCAGGTGTTCCACACTTTGCAAGCCGCTCAGATGCGCCAGGCTTGGAACAGTGCTCAGGCACTGTTCCAAGCCTGGGATTAGCCACCCGTTTAATCGAGAATTTTCCCCGGGTTGAGAATGCCGTGCGGGTCCAGCGCGCGCTTCATACTCCTGACGACATCCAGTTCCGCCTGACTGCGGCTGTGCGCTAGATAGGGTTTCTTGTGAATTCCAATGCCGTGTTCGGCAGAAACAGAACCACCCAGCTCGCGGGTAACTTCGTAGAAGGCGTCTTCGATGGCGCGTTCGGTCTGGCGATTGTCATCGGGCAGCGGCCCCACCACGATGTGTACATTACCATCGCCCACGTGGCCGAAATACATGGCATGAATCTCGGGAAACTTGCCAGCCATGACGGCACGCAACCGCTCCACACATTCACCGATCAGGGAAATGGGGAAAGACACATCGAAGTTAATGGTGGGCGCGTAAGCATTTAGCATTTCTGCGATTGAGTCTCGCAAGGCCCAGAAATCTTCGGCATCGGCATGAGATTGCGCCACAGCGGCATCAAGCGCCCAGCCCTCTTCCAAAGCGTGCTCCAGCACTGAAGCAAAACGTTCGGCGTTTTCTTCGGGCTCCGCTGCCTGCATGTCCATCAGAACATACACGGGGTAATCTGCTGGCAAGGGCGCACGAATCCCCCCCACCGTCGTAGCGGATTGATAATAATCCGCCCACATGACTTCATACGCACTCACCAGGCCTGAAAGCCTCTGCTGGGCATAACGAAGCAGCTTCACCACCGCATCGAAATCCGTCAGAGCAATCAGTGCCGTATTGGCGCCGGCAACGCCGGGATGCAGGCGCAATACCGCGCGGGTAATGATGCCCATGGTTCCTTCTGTGCCGATGAACAGGCCTTTGAGGTCGGGGCCGGCATTGTTCTTGACCATCTTGTTCAGCATGGGCAGCACCGTGCCATCCGCCAGCACGACTTCAAGCCCCAGCACGAGATCGCGTGCCATGCCATAGCGGATCACCCGGTTGCCGCCTGCATTGGTGGAAATATTGCCGCCAACCTGACACGAGCCCCGAGCGCCGAGATCGAGCGCCAGAAAGAAGCCTGCCTGTTGCGCAGCTTCCTGGGCGACCTGCAAAGGCGTACCTGCCAGTACTGTAAGCGTGGCGGAAGCGGTGTCAATCTCTTCGACACCACTCATGCGTTCCAGCGAAATCACCACTGCGCCCTCGGAAGGCACGGCGCCGCCGGCCAGGCCTGTCAGCCCCCCTTGCGGGACGACGGGCCAGTGATGCGCGTGGCATACCGCCAAAGCCTTGGAGACTTCTTCAGTCGAACGCGGGCGCAGCACCGCCAACGGCATTTGCCCGTGCTCACCGCTCCAATCTTTTAGATATTTGTCGCTGATAGCGGCGCCGGTCAACAGCTCGCCTTCCCCTACTGCATTCTGTAGAGCTGCCAGCACCTCATTAGCGTTGCCGCCGGCGGTACCCGTCTGGGATTGCTGGAGACTGGTCATGAAAAATGCTCCTTTAATACATTTATCTGGTTGGTTGAATTGCCTTCACTCTCAAATACTGAGAACGAAACCCAATAATTGAAAAAAATTTAACACGAAACTACAATTGCCTACTAGGCAGCCGCGTCATCCCGCAACGGTTTCTCTTCACTGGAACGGCATGGCCCGGGCACCGAACCCAACAAAACACGAGTCGCGGCACACCCGCCACGACAAGAGACACCCATGTGGAGATGACGTTATGACTTTTACCCTCCCCAAGCGACTTTTTCGTTCTGCAGCCCTGGCTGTCAGCCTGTGCGCTATTTTCGCAGGTCCTGCAGCGGCCAAGGACAAACTGGTACTGAAGGCCGGCCACGCCGCCTCGACCAGCAACACCGGCCATAAAGCGTTCGAATTTCTCGCCAAGGAACTAGCCGACAAAACCGACGGCCGCATCACGGTTGAAATTTTCCCCAGTTCGCAACTGGGCAGCGAACGCGAACTGGTCGAAAGCATCCAGTTGGGCAACGTTGACATGACGTTCGTCTCTTCGGCGGTTCTGGGCAACTTCAACCCGCAATTCTTTGCGCTGGACATCCCCTTCATGTTCAAGGACCGTGAAGGCGTTTACCGTGTACTGGATGGCGAAATCGGCCAGAACCTGCTCACCAGCCTGGAAAAAGTCGGCATCAAGGGCCTGGGTTACTGGGAAAACGGTTTCCGTCAGCTTACCAACAACAAGAAAGTCATCAAATCGCCCGACGACCTCAAAGGCATGAAGATGCGCACCATGGAAAACGATGTGCACATCGCCGCCTGGCGTGAAGAAGGCGCCAACCCGGCGCCGCTGGCATTCGGCGAACTGTTCACCGCCTTGCAGCAAGGCACGTTCGATGCACAGGAAGGCCCCATCAACCTGTTCTACGACATGAAGTTCTACGAGGTCCAGAAGTACATCACCAAGACCAACCACGTGTATTCCCCGTGGCCGGTGTTGATCAACCCCGACGTCTACAACCGCATGAGCGACGAGGATCGCGCCATCCTGGAAGAGGCAGTCGCCAAAACCACAGAATACCAGCGCGAGCTTGCACAAAAAGCAGATGATGCCGCCGTGGCCGCCATGCCCGATGTCACCATCACTGAACTGACGCCTGCTGAACTGGAAGCCTTTGCCAGCCGCATGGGCCCCATCCACGAAATGGTGAAGAAGCGCGTAGGCGCAGAAATCGTGGACGCCATCCTGGCAGAAGTCAACAAGTAACACCGGGCAGGCTCTCAGCCTGCTCCGGACTCCCGAAAACCATGCCGTGCGCTGCAGCCTCTCCCTTTACGCGCGCTGGTTTTCGGGGCTTTTCTCGCCCTGCCGCCCGCACCGCCATCCCGGCGACATCAGCAACACCGTGAGCGGGCACTCCTCCTCGGACATCACATCATGTTCAAGTTTCTAGACAATCATTTCGAAGAAATACTCATGGTATTTCTGCTGTCTCTGATGTCGATACTGATCGGTGCTCAAGTGTTCATGCGCTACGTCTTGAACGACTCGCTGACATGGTCGGAAGAGCTGGCCCGCTATGCCTTCATCTGGGCGACATACATCGGTGTAGCCTGCGCCGTCAAACGCAATGCCCATATCTGTGTGGAAGCCGCGGTAACCAAGCTGCCTGCCCTCTACCAACGCTACGCCGCCATTCTGTCCCATCTGCTCTTCATCGTATTCGCCGTCCTCGTAATGAAGGAAGGCTATGCGCTGACGGTGAAAATCTTTTCTTTCGGGCAAAAATCATCCTCCCTGGGCATCCCCATGGGCTGGATCTACCTGGCACCGACTGTCGGCTTTGGCTTGGTGATTCTGCGCCTGCTACAGCGCATCGCCATTGAAATCAAAACGCTTCGCAGCGAGGTGCACTAATGGTTTCCCTCCTGTTATTCGGCTGCTTCCTGCTGTTTCTGATCGCCAGCGTACCCATTGCCATCTCGCTGGGCTTGGCCTCGGCCCTGGCGCTGCTTTACAGCGGTAAAGTTAGTAGCACGTATATCGCTCAGGGCCTGGTTACATCGATCGATTCCTTCCCCTTGATGGCGGTGCCTTTCTTCATTCTGGCGGGCGACCTCATGGGGGTGGGCGGTTTGTCGCGCCGTCTGCTGAACGTGGCAAACGTATTCTTTGGCCGCTACACTGGCGGCCTCGCCATGATCGGCGTGGTCACCTGCATGTTCTTTGCAGCGATTTCCGGTTCCGGCCCGGCTACCGTGGCGGCCATTGGCGGTCTGCTGCTGCCAGCCATGGCCCGCGCAGGTTACAACAAGGGTTATTCGGTCGGTGTACTGGCTTCTGCCGGCAGCCTGGGCATCATCATCCCGCCCAGCATCCCCATGATCATTTACGCGGTGTCGGCCAACGTGTCCATCACCCAGATGTTCCTGGCAGGCGTGATACCCGGCCTTCTCATTGGCCTGGCACTCATCATTACCGCCTATATCAAAGCCCGCAAAGCGGGCTATACAGGCGAGGACCAGCGCTACACCGCCAAAGAGAAGTGGGCCACGGTTTGGGACGCCAAGTGGGCGCTACTGGTGCCACTCATCATTCTGGGCGGTATTTACGGCGGCATATTCACGCCCACCGAGGCCGCGGCCATCGGCGTGGTTTACGGGTTTGTCGTCGGCGTGTTCGTCCACAAGGAAATCAAGCTCAAGGATCTGTACGACGTTATCGCCAACTCCGCCTTGACCTCCGCCACCGTGATTGTCATTGTTGGCACGGCCACGATTTTCGGACGCATGCTGGCCATCGAACGCATTCCTTTCATGATTGCGGACTACATCATCAACCTGACAGAGAACCCCATCATCATTCTGCTGCTGATCAACATCCTGCTGTTGTTCGTCGGCATGTTCATGGAAACCCTGGCAGCCATCATCATTCTGGTTCCCATCTTGTTGCCGGTGGTGGTCGCCGTAGGCGTCGACCCAGTGCACTTCGGTATCGTGATGATTGTCAACCTCGCCTTGGGGATGGTGACGCCGCCTGTAGGGGTCAACCTTTTCGTGGGTGCCAGAGTCGGAGAAACCTCGCTGGAAAAAGCTTCCCTGGGCGCCATCCCGTTCATTCTCGCGATGCTCGCCGTGCTGCTGCTGATCACCTACGTGCCATGGCTGTCACTGGCACCTCTCAGCCTGATGGGCGGTTAACGAGCACACCCATCATTTCATTATCGACATCGCAAATCAGGAGTAAAAAATGGCAAAGAAACTCAAAGCCGCCATCATCGGTCCTGGCAACATCGGCACCGACCTGCTGGCCAAGCTTATGCGCAGCCCTGTGATTGAGCCCGTATGGATGGTGGGTGTAGACCCCGAATCCGACGGCCTCAAAAGGGCAACTGAATTGGGCCTGAAGACGACCTCCGAGGGCGTAGACGGCCTGCTGCCCTTCGTTAAAGAAGACGATATTCAAATTGCCTTTGACGCCACCAGCGCCTATGTACACAAGGACAATTCCGACAAGCTCACCGCGCTGGGCGTGTTGATGATTGACCTGACGCCTGCTGCCATTGGCCCGTTCTGCGTGCCACCGGTCAACTTGCAGGAGCTGCTGGGCCAGGGCGAGAAAAACGTCAACATGGTGACCTGCGGCGGCCAAGCCACCATCCCCATGGTGCACGCTGTATCGCGCGTTCAGCCAGTGGACTACGCCGAAATCGTGGCAACCGTGTCGTCCAAATCGGCTGGGCCGGGCACTCGCAAGAATATTGACGAGTTCACCCGCACCACTGCAGCCGCCGTTGCACAGGTCGGCGGCGCCAAGGAAGGCAAGGCCATCATCATTCTGAACCCGGCTGAGCCGCCCCTCATCATGCGCGACACGGTGCACTGCCTGACCGAAGGCGAGCCCGACCAGCAAAAGATCACGGAATCCATTCACGCCATGATTGCCGAAGTGCAGAAGTACGTGCCGGGCTACCGCTTGGTGAACGGCCCCGTATTCGATGGCAACCGGGTTTCGGTTTACCTGGAAGTCGAAGGCCTGGGCGACTACCTGCCTAAGTATTCCGGCAACCTGGACATCATGACTGCTGCTGCGGCACGTACCGCTGAAATGTTTGCCGAGCGGATCCTCGCCGCCGAGGCCGCCTGAACTGGAGAAGATCATCATGAGCAAGAAAATCATTCTGCATGACATGACGCTGCGCGACGGCATGCACCCCAAGCGCCACCAGATCACGCTGGAGCAAATGAGCACCATCGCGCAAGGCCTGGACGACGCCGGCGTTCCCCTCATTGAAGTCACTCACGGCGACGGCCTGGGCGGCGCCTCGGTCAACTACGGTTTCCCCGCCCACAGCGACGAGGAATACCTGAGCACTGTCGTGCCCCTGATGAAGCAGGCCAAGGTGTCGGCGCTGTTGCTGCCGGGCATTGGAACAGTGGACCATTTGAAAATGGCCCATGAAATTGGTGTCAGCACCATCCGTGTGGCCACTCACTGCACGGAAGCCGACGTATCCGAACAGCACATTTCTCTGGGCCGCAAGCTGGGCATGGATACGGTGGGCTTTCTGATGATGAGCCACATGAACGACGCCAAGGGTCTGGCAGAACAAGCCAAACTCATGGAAAGCTACGGCGCAAACTGTATTTATGTCACGGATTCGGCCGGCCACCTGCTGCCGAATACGCTGAAAGAGCGCCTGCAAGCGGTACGTGACGCGCTTAAGCCCGAAACCGAATTGGGCTTCCATGGCCACCATAACTTGGGCATGGGCGTCGCCAACAGCGTGGCCGCCATTGAAGTCGGAGCCGACCGCATCGACGCCGCAGCCGCAGGCCTGGGCGCCGGCGCAGGCAATACGCCACTGGAAGTTCTAGTGGCCGTGCTGGACCTGATGAAAGTGGAAACCGGCGTGGACGTCTTCAAGATTCAGGACGTCGCCGAAGACCTGGTGATTCCCATTATGGACTTCCCCATCCGTGTAGACCGCGACGCCCTGACACTGGGCTATGCAGGCGTATATGGCTCGTTCCTGCTGTTCGCCAAGCGCGCAGAACAGAAGTTCGGCATTCCTGCGCGGGAAATCCTGGTGGAAATGGGCCGCCGCGGCATGGTCGGGGGCCAGGAAGACATGATTGAAGACACTGCTTTGTCGCTACTGCGCCAGAAGCAAAGCGCTTAATCGAGCTTAACGCATTCACCCCGCCGGCCAAGGCGGGGGATGCACGAGCCTTTAAAACCCTACGGCCAGGCCGGGCAGATCAATATTAATAACCGGCCGGGCCAGCGCTGTAGCCACTTGCTGTACGAATTCCTGAGCGCGATCCTCGTGCTGCACGAATGTGTCGTAACCCAGGCTATCCGCCACCCCCAGTACTTTATCGAGCAACAGAACCTTACCGCTATGACGCACCGGCTCGCAACCCAGCCGCGTCCAGGTCGCTTCCAGCCATTCGAGCGCCTTGGCCTGCGCCTCGGGCGAGGTATCAGAGATATCAACAGCGTATTCAAGCTGCTGCCGTGCATTGAAGGTGATGGTGATGTTGCTGCGCATATTGGGCGGTCTCCCCGACTCAGTTTGTAACTTCTGTTATTCCAGACAAGGATAAGCAAAGCCGCATGGGCTGAATGTCAGCCACATGACATTGCACAGCGGACAAGCGTATTCCACACGCCAGAACACCGCGCCCTCAGGCGCGGCCGGCACAGCGGGCTTTACCAGACCGGCGCAGGCTCCCAGATAATATCTTCCTGCTTTTCATTTGCCAGCCGCAACATAGCCAGCAGTGGGTAAGCGCGCCGCCGAAAGCTGACAGGCTCGTTGATCGGGTGGACTTTGTCGTCGTTATCGTCGTCCGAGTCGGGGTTTTCATCGGACTCCTTAGTAATGGCCATCGCATGCTCAATCCCACGAATCGCCTGCGCAAGATCGGCGCGTGTAATCACACCGCGCTCGGGCAGCTCATCGTTGTCGAAAGATTTGCCCGCAGCCTGAAGAATAGGCAACGCATGCTGTGAAAACATCAAGACTTCAGCGGCAGATTTTGAGTGAAAAACGATAAGCATGGCCGTAACTCCCACAATGGACACATCTCTACACTACTCCAACCCACATGCCGTGCCAAGGCGGAAAATGATCAACCCGCGCATCATTTCCATTTGTGACATAAACAATCGTTATGTACACCCTTTTTCCCGGTTCATGGCGCTGTACCCACCTCGGCAAAGGGGCGCTTGCCGCATTCCTAATTATGGCATTCCATGGCCCGGCGGCCTCCCAGCTTGCCGTGCCGCCCAACCAGCCTGCAGGCAGCACTGTCACATCGAGCGGCGGCTTCTGCTTACCTCCGGCCTTGGGCGCCCCCTGTGCCACGGGCGGCCTGGCCACTTTCGGAAACTCCGAACCCACACCGGGGTTCGGCCTGGGCAACCCCATCCATCTAGCCAGCGGCAACAAATACCAACTCGACATCGACCTGCCCCCCAACCCTTCGGCCCCGGGCCTGGAGCTTGTGCGCCACTACAATGGCTTATCCACCCGGGCGAGCGCTTTAGGCCGTAACTGGAGCTTGTCCTACGATACCCTGCTGGAGCAACGCAACACCGGCTGGCGCCTGCGGCAAGCCGATGGCAGCGTCAAGGATATTAGCGCGCCTCTACCCATTCCAGGCGGCTTCAAATGGGGCGCCCCCAACGGGCGGCAGCTTGAATTCGACACCCAAGGCCGCCTGACAGGCATCCGCACGGGCCGTGAAGTATTGGTTCACATTGAACGCCATGCCGGGCCACAACCGCTGGCGGGCTTGATCAAACACGTGAAAAGCGCGAACGGCCATCATCTGGCATTTCATTACCAAACTGTGCATGGGCAAGTTGCCCTGCAAGCAGTGGATACACCACTGGGCCGCTTCCATTATCAGTACGGGCTGCCGGCGCCGGATTCCGGCCACACCGCCACAAGGCTGGAAGCGGTCACACGACCCGATGGCCTGCAACGGCACTACCATTACGAAGCCGGTCTCCAGTCAGGCAACCCCTATGCATTAACCGGCATTTCGCTGCAATCACAAAATACAGCGGCACAGCGGCTGACCACCTGGGCATACGACGCTTATGGGCGGGTAATCAGCATCAAGCTGCATGGGCGCACCCTGCCTGCACTACATATTCAGTATCTGCGCAGCGCCACTGACAAGCGCCCCGGCCTCACCCGCGTACGCAGCGACAACGGCGCCCAGCACACCATTGAGTTCCTACGCTTCGGAAGTGAATACCGCTTGTTGAACCGGGCCATTGCGCACCCGGAATCGACCGATGCGCCTGTCACATACGATTCCTTCGGGCGGCTAAGCGGGCTGAACGACCTGCAATTGCGGCATGATCCAGAAGGTGGGCCTGCCCGCGTAGTGCCGCAAACACCGGGCTGGCCGGGCTTGGCCTTCGAGCTGCAGCGTCACCCCGAGCGATACAGCTGGTACAGCCAAGCTACCGGCCTGACTTCCCTGACAGCCGACAGCTCTGGCCGCCCAGCACGGCTGCATTACGCTAATGGCGATTTTTTGCAGGTACACCGCGATGCGCAAGGCCGCCCCATCGCACTGAACTATTCAACTGCCCAATCGTTGCGCCAGTCCACCACGCGGCTGCAATGGCACGGGCGCCAGTTACAACGCATCGAACACCCTTTTGAAACCGAAAACCGGCAATACGATGCCCACGGCCGTATCACACAACGCCGTATTCAACGACCCGCCATATTCGGTACGCCCGCCGTGCGTTTCCAGGAAGCGTTCCACTACGACGTTCATGGGCGCTTATTGCGACACAATTTGCCGGAAGGCGGTGCCTTGCACTACCAGTGGCATCGCCACGAAACCGCATCCGCTACGCTTGCTGCTTTGCACTGGGAAGACGCGCAAGGGCGTATCCACGCCGTTTTCTCGACCCGCGAAGGCCGACCCGGCTACTTCTATGGCAACGGCCTTGAACTTTTCACTGCAGCGCTCGACGGCCCGCACGCCGACACCTTGGTTCTGGCCGACGGCGAAAACATTCTATGGCTGCAACAGCGCCATTACGACACACAAGGCCGGGTACTGCACGACCGGCATGCGTTTCCCGGGGCAGGCCATCATGACCATTCATCCTTTGCCTATGATGCGCAATCCCGGATGATCGCCGCTTCGCGCAAACAGCCCGCATCGTCTTCTCACTGGTGGTATGCGTGGCAGGATGATGGCGCTTTAGCCGCACAGCGGAACAACCAGCGCACCACGGCTTCCAACCCCACACACGACGCCTCAGGCCTGCCTTTAACGACAGCGGGCCGTAAGCTGGAATACGGCCCCAGCCGCCGACTGGAAGCCGTTAGCATTCAGGATGCCGTCACAGGCGCCGAGACTCTCTTGGCTCAATATCGCCACAACGCCTTTGGCCATCGCATCATCAAACAACTGGCCGATGGCCGGGTGGTGCATTTTCTGTACGCCCACGACCGTTTGGTGGCGGAAGCCATTAGCGAATCCGGCCAGACTCCGCCTGCCGTCACCCGGCGCTACCTTTATGCCGGTCTGACGCCCGTGGGCATGATTACATACCCGCCCGACCGACCGCCCCAGTTGTATGCCGTGCATGCCGACCTTTCCGGCGCCCCACGCATGGTGACCGACGCCGCACAGACACCCCGCTGGCTGGCCGGCTACAGCCCGACAGGACAGGCTGAACGTGTGGCGGGCGACCTGTCGTTTCCTTTGCGCCTGCCCGGCCAGTATGCAGACGAAGAAACCGGCTGGCACGATAACCTGCTGCGCACTTATGCCGCAGATCTCGGCCAGTACCTGGAACCTGACCCGCTCGGCCCCTTGCCAGGCAGCGACACCTATGGCTATGCACGCCAGCAGCCCTGGCGCTATGCCGACCCCACCGGCCTCATTCTCTTCGCCTTCGACGGCACCCGCTACAGCGCCGACTCCATGAGCAACGCCTGGATACTTGCCCAAGCCTACCGAGACGGGCCGGCCCACTACCATTCCGGCCCCGGCAACAGCCTCTTCCTTGATTGGGACGCCGTGGTGGCCTGGCGGGCAGGCCGCATACTCGAAAACCAATGGCAGGCCTTGCTAACCTCGCTGGAACAGCAGCCGGCAGGCGCCGTTGTACCCATCGACATTATTGGATTCTCCCGAGGCGCCTCGCTGGCGCGGCATTTCGGCAATCGTATCGCTTCGCATATGAAGGACGGCCTGTTCAGCGTAGACGACCCGCTGCGCGGTCGGGTGTCCGCCTGCCTGGACCTGCGCTTCATGGGCTTATTCGACACGGTTGGTCAGTTTGGCATCGGCGGCTCGCATAATCACCTCTATGACTTCGGTATTGCAGAGCTATGGTCCTGGGTGTCTCATGCCGTTGCGCTGCACGAACACCGCTGGACGTTTCCCCTCACCAGCGCCGATGCAGGCGGCGCCGGTAATGTCGTGGAAGCGCCCTTCGTGGGGGCCCATGCCGACATTGGCGGCGGGCTGGCGCTGCTTGCCGCCGACCAAGACGATGCAACTGGCGCAGCGACCACAGCTGAGAATGCCGACTTAGCCAAAATCGCACTGGCATGGATGCATTGGCAGGCTCGAGCGGCCTCGGTGAACCTCGCCGACTTGAGTGCTGCCGATATCACACCCCAAGCACCCGTGTTGCGTGATATGCGCAACACTCTGGCACGCAGCCTGCAGCGCGGCGACCGCGCAGTACTCGCGCCTTCCGGCGCCACCCGGCTGGTTTATCAGGATAATGATCCCAGGCTGGGGCGCGCCGTGCGCGAGCAGGTCGAAACCTTTATTCAACGCCTGCCTGACTGGCGCTCGCAAGCAGGCGACAACGTGGGGCTTGTCGATATGCAAGGCTATGCGCGCTGGCTGGAAGAAACGCTGGGCTGGAGCCCCGTTTAAGTGTCACTGGGCACAGTTCCACTTGCCCGCAAGCCCTCCTGGCCATATTCACGGTATCATTTTGGATTGAACCTCTGAACGAATTCGCTTTATGCTCCCCGGGCAACAACAACAGCTTATTTCCTATATTGAAGCCGCCGTGCGCGAGCTTCTGCCAGAAAACCAAATGGCGGTCGCGCTTGAGCGCCCCAAAGTCGCCGCTCACGGCGATATCGCCTGCAATATCGCCATGCAGCTGGCCAAGGCAGCCAAGCGCAACCCACGCGAACTGGCACAACAGATTGTCGAACGCTTGCAGGCCAATCCTGCAGTTGGCGAACTCATTGCCGCCATCGAGATCGCGGGCCCTGGTTTTATCAATTTCCGTCTGGCCCCGGCCGCTCACCAAGCAGTCCTGCATGTCATCAGCGAGGAAGGCGAGCGCTACGGCCACGCGCCCGCCAACGGCCACAAGGTCATGGTGGAGTTCGTGTCGGCCAATCC
The DNA here is from genome assembly GCF_047501535.1 of Achromobacter sp. F4_2707. Classification (NCBI taxonomy): domain Bacteria; kingdom Pseudomonadati; phylum Pseudomonadota; class Betaproteobacteria; order Burkholderiales; family Alcaligenaceae; genus Achromobacter; species Achromobacter sp. F4_2707. The sequence goes on along the minus strand of NZ_JAZDRJ010000001.1, from coordinate 150,093 downwards.
TACCGGCCCGCTGCATGTCGGCCATGCACGTCAGGCCGCGCTGGGCGATGCCCTATGCCGCCTGTTTGCATCGCAAGGTCACGATGTGCTGCGCGAGTTCTACTACAACGACGCCGGCAACCAGATCGACAACCTGGCCATCAGCGTACAAGCGCGGGCACGCGGCATTGAGCCCGACTCTCCAGATTTCCCTGCCGATGGCTACAAGGGCGACTACATCATGGATATCGCTCGCGATTTCCAGGCCGGCGCAACGGTGCAAGCCGCCGATGGGGATTCGGTCACAGCCACCGGCAACATCGACAGCCTGGAAGACATCCGCAGCTTTGCCGTTGCCTACCTGCGCCGCGAACAAGACCTCGATCTCCAGGCATTCAACCTGAAGTTCGACAACTTCTACCTGGAAAGCTCGCTCTATACGTCGGGGCGCGTGGAACGCACCGTGCAAAGCCTGATCGATTCGGGCCATACCTATGAGCACGAAGGCGCGTTGTGGCTGCGCACCACCGAACTGGGCACCGGTGATGACAAAGACCGCGTGATGCGCAAAACCGACGGCGGCTATACCTATTTTGTGCCGGATGTCGCTTACCACGTTGCCAAGTGGGAACGCGGCTACCACCACGCCATCAACATACAGGGCAGCGACCACCACGGCACCGTAGCACGCGTGCGAGCCGGGCTGCAGGCACTGGACATCGGTATTCCCAAAGACTACCCCTCGTACATCCTGCACAAAATGGTGAAAGTCATGCGCGACGGGGCGGAGGTCAAAATCTCAAAACGCGCCGGCAGCTATGTCACCATGCGCGACCTCATCGATTGGGTGGGCCAAGACGCTGTACGTTACTTCCTGATTCAGCGCCGCGCCGATTCGGAATTCGTCTTCGACATCGACCTGGCACTGTCCAAGAGCGATGAAAACCCGGTGTATTACATCCAGTATGCACACGCACGCATCTGCTCCATCCTGAATCAGTCTCCAGAACTGCGCGAGTCGCTGGCTACCGCCGATACCTCGCCACTCACCGCCCCGAGCGAATTCGCCTTGCTGCGGCGCCTGGCCGAGTTTCCCAACATGCTGGCGCTGGCGGCCAACGATCTCGCCCCTCACCAGCTAGCTTTCTGGCTACGCGATTGCGCCGCCGACTTCCACGCCTGGTATAACGCTGAACGCGTGCTGGTTGACGACGCAGCCCTGAAACTGGCGCGCCTGCGCCTGGCGGACGCCACCCGCCGCGTCATTGCCAACGGGCTGGGTCTGCTAGGCGTATCAGCCCCTGAACGGATGTAAACCGCTAATGGCTACCAAGCGCAAGCCTGCCACAAAGAGTAAAGGCATCACCTTGTACGGCATTATCCTGGGCCTTGTCCTGGGTCTGGCAGCTGCCGTCGCGGTGGCTCTGTTTGTCACCCAGGTGCCCATGCCTTTTTCCGATAAGGCCAGCCGCAGCGCGCCCACCGTGCTGTTGCCTGACGTTCGCGATGCACCCGATCCCAATATTGGCCTGCATGGCCGGGGCGGTGCTGTTCCGGGCACCGGCGTCACGCCGTCCAACACACCGCCTCCCGCCACGCCTGCAGAACCTGCCGCACCGCCGACCGACAGCATTGGCAGCTTGATCGCCGGGCTCTCACAACCGGCGGAACCGATTGAGCGCCAGGTGGCCACCCCCAGCCAGGTCGCCACACCCTCGCCGCCGGCTACGACACCGGCTGCTCCGCCTGCAAAAGCCGTCAAGGCGGAAACCTATTTCCTGCAAGCGGGGGCGTTCCGCGCCGTGGATGACGCCGAGGCCATGCGGGCGCGTGTCCTCATGCTGGGCCTGCAGGCCCAGGTTCAGGCAGCCACTGTCAACGGCACTGCTTTACATCGGGTCAGAGTCGGGCCATTCAAAGGGCTGGACGAAATGAACCAGGCCCGCGCCCGACTGGGCAGCGAAAAGATAGAAACCTCGGTCGTGCGGCAGTAAGACGCAACATTCGGGGAACCTGCCGGGCTCAAGGCAGTCTTACCTCATTTCAACTCAGGAAGCCAAACCATCATGTCGCTCAAGCCTCTGCTCCTACGCACTCTTGCTACCGTCTCATTGGGTATGGGCCTGGCCTTTGCCCCTGTCAGTCATGCGCAAGCACCTTCCGCCCATGTCACCATCGAACCGGCACAGCCCTCCGATACAGCCGGCAAGGTAGAAGTGCTTGAGTTCTTCGCCTATAGCTGCCCGCACTGCGCCACCATGGAGCCCATGGTGGAAAGGTGGTCGCAAACGCTGCCTGACAACGTTGTCGTTAAGTCGGTACCGATTGCCTTTAATGCAGGCATGGCCGACCTTCAAAAGCTGTATTACAGCCTCGAAGCGTTGGATCGCCTCGATTTGCACCGTAAGGTATTCCAGGCCATACACAACGAGCGCAAGCGCATTTTTAACTTCGACGCCATGGCCGACTGGGTGGAAACACAAGGTGTGGATCGCGGGCAATTCCAAGCCGCATTCCAATCTTTTGGCGTGAATAACAAAGTGACACGCGCCAACGAGCTGGCCAAAACCTATAACATCGAAGGTACACCAAGCTTGGCGGTAGGTGGCCGCTACGTCACTTCGCCTTCCATGACCGGCACCTACGAGGGCGCCATCACTGAAGCGCAGAAGCTGCTAGATACGATTCTGGCCGGCCAGTAAAAGCGTTTTCACCCGGTTTTCGAGCCCGAAAGCAGGCCCGAAAACTCGGGCGGCTTCAGGCCGCCGCAGCTGCCAGCGCCTGTTGCAAGTCAGCAATCAAATCCTCGGGCGACTCCAACCCGATATGCAGCCGCACCACCGGGCAGCCGTCATCCGGCCAGTAGCCATGCGACTTCAGCGCAGCCGGCTCCACCAGTTGCACCAGGCTTTCGAAGCCCCCCCATGAATAGCCGATGCCGAACAAGGCCAGAGCGTTGACAAAGCGACGCGCGGCAGCCCTGTCGAACTTGAATGCAACGGCCAGCATGCCGTTGGAACCCGTGCAATCGCGCTTCCACAAGGCATGCCCCGGGTCTTGCGGCCAAGCCGGGTGATAAATGCGGCTGACCTCGGGACGCGCAGCGAAAAACTCGCACACTGCCAGCGCATTGCGAGCACATTCCCGCATACGTATTGGCAAGGTACGCACACCGCGCAGCGCCAGCCAGGCGTCATCCGCGCTGACGGAATAACCCAGGGCATAATGGTTATCGTCCAGGCGCTTGGCCAGGGCTGCGTCCTTCACCACGACAGCGCCCAACATCAAATCGGAATGGCCGCCCACGTACTTGGTGCCGGCCACCACGCTGACATCCGCACCCAGAGCCAGCGGCTGGTAGATATAACCTGAACCCCAAGTGTTATCGACCACCAGCACCATGCCATGTTGTTTGGCATATTCGGCTAGGGCAGGCAGATCCAGCATTTCAAACAACAACGAACCTGGCGATTCCACATACAGCATGCGGGTTTCAGGGCGACGCTGCGCCTCAAACGCTTCAACCGTGCCCCGGCAGTAAGTAGATGACACGCCAAACCGGCTCAACACCGTGGCGTCCAGGGTGCGCACCGGGCCGTAGGAGCAGTCGGCGATCAGCACATGGTCTCCCGCATCCAACAAGGCCATCATGGCCAGAGTGATGGCCGCCAGCCCCGAAGAAGCCAGAAAAGCGCGTTCGCCGCCTTCCAGCTTGCAGAACACTTCTTCCAGCGCAGCGTGGGTATCCATGCCCATGCGACCATAGGCCACCGTACGCTCGCCCCGCGAGCGGGCCGCATGCGCCGCATCCAGGGCTTCCAGGTCACGAAAACGTACCGTACTGGTGCGCATGGAAGGCAGGGCAACCGGTGCAGCTCCCGTATCGGCATCAAATTCGGCCAAGCCGGTGTGCTGAAGCAGGGTGTCCAAGTGGGCGGGGTTCGACTCTGACATGATGCGCTTACCTTTGCTCTGATAATGAATGAACAGGCCGCGTTGAGCACTGCCTGCCGGAAACCCGACAAAGCTTAGCACCGTCCACTAAAATTGCGAAAATCGTGAAGCCTGTAAGCCGTAAACGCTCCAGCTTGTTTGTCTTGAAACCCGCCCCTTAAACTGGAACCCCTCATGCTGCCACCCGAGGTCGCCCTTTCTTTCTTTGGCATCGCCATATTGCTGGCTCTTTCTCCCGGCCCGGATAACCTGTTTGTGCTCATGCAATCCGCCATGTGGGGGCGCAGGGCGGGGTTATGGGTGGTGCTGGGCCTGTGTACCGGCCTGATCGGCCATAGTGTGGCCGTCGCTGTGGGCCTGGCCGCTGTATTTTCGGCATCGGCCATGGCCTTTACTGCGGTCAAGCTAATGGGCGCTGCCTATTTGGTGTATCTGGCTTGGGGGGCTTTGCGCGCCGGCGCGACCGTAGACAGTGGTGAACGCCCGGCCCGGCAAACTGCAATGCAGCTGTACCGGCGGGGCATCATCATGAACCTGACCAACCCCAAAGTATCAATTTTCTTTCTGGCGTTTTTACCGCAGTTCGCCTCGCCCACGCGCGGGCCCATTGGGCTGCAGATGCTGCTGCTGGGCGGCCTGTTCATCGTGGCCACCTTGTGGGTATTCGGCGCGATTGCCTTGTTTTCCGGCGCCATCGGCGAACGCTTGAAAAAGTCCGCCCGTGCGCAGATCTGGCTCAACCGATGCGCAGGGGTGGTTTTTCTAGGCTTAGCGGCCCGCCTGCTGGTCACACAACGCTGAAACGCTGCTCTTCCAGCAAGGCCGCAGCCGCCGGCACGCAAGGGCGAAGCCCCTAGGCGCGTTGGAAACGATAAATACCGTCTTCCCCCAAGGAACGCTTCAGCTTGCCTTCAAAGTACAGGGCGTGCAAATGTGCCAGCGCCTCGCCCATGGCGAAAGTCAGTTGGTGGAGATCCAGCTTGCGCTTGAACAAGACCGGCACCACATCCGCCGTCGACAAGGGTTCGGCACAGGCTTCCAGCACTTCCGCCAGCCGTTCATCATGGTGTTCGTGCTGCTGGGAAATACGCTCATGCAGGCCGCGGAAAGGTTTGCCATGCGAAGGCAGCACCAAGGTTTCTTCGGGCAGACCATCGTAGCGATTCAAGGAATCCAGATACAAAGGCAAAGGATTCGCTTCAGGCTCGAAATCAAAGACGCTGACGTTGGTAGAAATACGCGGCAACACCATGTCGCCGGAAATCAGTACTTTCAACTCAGGGCAATAGAAGGTGGCATGTTCAGGCGCATGGCCATAGCCGACGATTACCTGCCATTCGCGGCCCCCCATGTCAAAGCTATCGCCGTGCATCATGCGGCGGTAATGCGTGGGAACGGGTTCGACCAGATTCGGGTAATAACTGGCTCGCTGGCGAATTTGCTCAAGATGATCGGGGTCAGTCATGCCGTGGCGGGCAAAATGCACGACGGCGGACTCACCATTGGGTCCTCCCATCGCCTTGGTATCCACCACAGGCTGTGACCACAGGCGCGCCACGAAGAAATCGGTCGCCGTCATCCACAACGGCGCCTGCCAGCGTTCGCACAGCCAAGCCGCCAAGCCCACGTGATCCGGATGCATATGCGTGACAACCACACGCAAAATGGGCAGGCCTTCGAGCGCTTGCTCAAAAATTTTCCCCCATAGCTCTTTGACTTCCGGGCGGGCGACGCCACAGTCGATAAGCGTCCATCCATCACGGCCTTCGATACGGTCGCGCAACAACCAAAGATTGATGTGGTCGAGGGCAAATGGCAAAGGCATCCGTATCCATTTGACTCCGTCTGCCACCTCCATAACAGTGCCGGATTCCGGCAACGTGTCACCAAATGGATATTCAAGCCGCAGCTCGTTGGGGTTCATCTACTTCTCCGTTTTTCATAACGCCGGTTTCCAGACCGGCTGTTTTGTCGCCTCAAAGGGCACTGAAAAACCTCTGAGCACTTCGCCGCGCAACATGCTTTGCACTCGGCTGGTTTTCAGAGGTTTCCTCGGCATGATTTGCCGATATGCATCCTTATGGCATCATATTACGTTAACGTAAACTGCACGTACAACATTACAACCAGGTACATTATGAGCCAGCAGTCCTGGACGATTTCCGAACTCGCCAAGGAATTCGGTATCACTCCACGCACGATTCGCTTCTACGAGGATCAGGGTATTGTGAGCCCCGAACGCCTGGGGCGCAATCGTGTTTACTATTCGCGCGATCGCACCCGGCTGAAGCTGGCGCTGCGCGGGAAGCGCATGGGGTTTCAATTGTCGGAAATCCTGGACCTCATCAATATGTACGATGCCACGCGAGACAATACCAGCGCCCAGTTGCAGCACTATGTCGATGTGCTGGAAAAGCACCGCGTCACGCTGGAACAACAACGCAACGACCTCGAACAAACCTTGCGGGAAATCGAATACCAGCTTGCACACTGCCGCGACCTGTTGAAGCAGCAGGCTTAAACGGTTTCACCCAGGGCAGCACGCCCCGCCCTCCTTTCTCTGCCCCCTTCTTCGGCTGACCGTTGCGTTTAACCGCTTGCGTCAGCGCATGCTCCGCCCGTGTCCGGCGCGGGCAAGCCTCAACCTTCCTCCAAGCTTCGCTCCCCACACAACTCACGCCTGATCGGCAATCCGTCATCTTCGATCTGCCATCTGCCGCACTCTGCGCACGCCACGCTTTGCGCCTTTCTCCGCCTCATCTACGCGCGAATAACACAAGAGATACGCCTGCGTCTTCCCAAAGCATTAATTGTATATAGACAATTTAATAATGTATTTGACAATCATATGTCCCGACTCCTACAGTAGAACCACGATCAGAGAGGAACGGGCAACATGACTAAACTCACCAACTTCACCTCTTACGCCGATGCGCAAGAGCAGTGGCATCCAGATAAATTGTGGGAACTGTTCGACGGCTCTCCAGCAGCGCTGAACATCGCGCACGAGTGCATAGATCGCCACGCAGCCGACCCCACTCGCGTTGCCATCATCGTGGTGCATGCAGACGGTCGAGAAGAAATTCTGACCTACCACGACATCTCGCAAGAATCCTCGCGCTTTGCAAACTTCCTGGTCGAGCAGGGTGTTCAGCCCGGTGACCGCGTAGCAGTCATGCTTGAGCCATCCCGCTCTTTCTACGCAGCCTTATTCGGCGTGATCAAAACGGGCGCCATCGCCGTACCGATGTTCACCCTCTTTGGGCCGGACGGCGTTCGCCTGCGTGTAGAGGACTGCCAACCGCGAATCATCCTGACTCACGCCGATAAGGCTGAGCACACCCAACGGATTGCAGGTTTGCAAACGCTGGTGGTCGACACCGCTTTTTTAGAAAAGCTATCGCAATACGACCCCCAATTCACGCCCCGCACATCCGCCAGCGATCTCGCGATCTTCCAATACACATCGGGTACGACCCGAGAATTGCCTGACGCCATCCGCCACAGTCACAAAGCGCTTGTCACATTGATGGTGGCCGCGCTGTATGGCACAGGCTTACGCCCTGGCGACCGATACTTTTGCCCCTCTTCGCCTGCCTGGGGGCACGGTCTTTGGCACGGCACTTTGGCCCCGCTGGCTCTGGGCCTGACAATCGGCGCCTTCTCCGGAAAGTTCAACGCCGCGCGTTTAGTACAGGCACTCAGCGAACACCGCTTCACCAATATGTCAGCGGCTGCCACCCATTACCGCATGATTCGCAACGCACCGGAAGCAACCCAGTACCCCTACGCCATCAACAAGCTGTCTTTCACCGGCGAACCCATCGACAGTGCAACCGAAGAATTTATCGAAGACTTATTCCACACCTCGGTATGCAGCATGTACGGCACAACGGAAATCGGCGTCATCCTAGTGTCGTATCCGGGAGCGGAGGATTTTCAAGTTAAGCCCGGCTCGTTAGGCAAACCCATTCCCGGTGGAATTGTTGAAGTTCAAGACACCGATGGCCGCACTTGCCCACCGGGAGTTGTTGGGGAAATGAAGGTCAAGCGTCGTGGGGAATGGATTGCCACCAAGGATTTAGGGCATACCGATGAAGACGGCTATTTCTACCACGGCGGCCGCGCTGACGATGTGATTATTTCCGCCGGCTGGACGATTAGCGCCGTAGAGGTCGAAGACGCCATTCTCAAGCATGAGTCTGTACTGGAAGCGGCGGCCATTGGTGTGCCGGACAGCTTGCGCGGGCAAGTCATCAAAGCCTTCGTCGTACTCAAATGTCCCGGCAGCGACGCACTGACTCAAGAAATTCAAGACACCGTGCGCTATCGGCTCAGCCAGCACGAATACCCGAGACATATTGAATATGTCACGGAACTACCCAAGACCCCAGCTGGGAAAATTCACCGCAAAAAGCTACGCGAACAAGAGCTTAGTCGTATGCCGCTGACGCCAGCACACTAAAGAAAACACACGAGGAGCAACAACATGAACATGCTTTCTGAACCCCGGTCCTTCCCAAAAATCACCGACAAAGATCTTGATTCGCTGCGGCGTCGCATTGGCGTGAAAATCGAAAACACGGTCGAACCTTGGTGCTACGAGGCCACTCGCGACAATATTCGCCATTACGCTCACGGCATTGGCGACGACAACCCGCTGTGGTGCGACCCGGATTACGCAGCAGGCACAAAATATGGCGGCATCATTGCTTTGCCCAGTTTTCTGTTTGCCACCAGCCGCATTATTTCCGGCTACGTCGGCGGCCTGCCCGGCGTGCATGCCATGTGGTCAGGCGCTGACTGGACATGGCACAAACCGGTACGCCGCAACGACGAAATTTCCACCGAAGCCTATTTGAAAGATCTGATTCCGCACGAAACCCGGTTTGCCGGCCGCGCTATCCAGCAGATCTACCATGTCGACTTCTTCAATCAGGACGGCGACAAAGTCGCAGAAGCCGATAGCTGGTGCTTCCGTACGGAGCGCGACCACGCTCGGGAAAAAGGCACGAAGTACGCCGAGGCCCGCAGCCGTCCGCCGCGCCGCTACACCGATGAAGAACTGCGCGAAGCCTACAAACTGTACGCAGAAGAGGAAATCCGTGGCGCCACGCCGCGCTACTGGGAAGATGTGAAGGAAGGCGAGGAGCTTCCTGTCATGTTCAAAGGCCCAATGACAGTCACAGGCTTCATTGCCTACGCACAAGGTTGGGGCGGTTTGTATATCCGCGCCAACAAGCTGGCCTGGAAGTTGATTGACGCCCACCCCGGCGCGGGCATTAAGAATCGCTTCGGGATTCCCGACGTGCCTGAGCGCGTGCACTGGGAAGAAGAGTTTGCGCTTGAAGTGGGCGCACCAGGCGCCTATGACTACGGTCCCGAGCGCACTTCCTGGCTGACTCACCAATTGACTAATTGGATGGGCGACGACGGCTTCCTGCGCAAAGCGCACTGCAAAGTTCGCCGCCACAACCCCGAAGGCGACATGCTTTTCATCCACGGCAAAGTCACCCGCAAATTCGTTGAGAACGGCATGCACTTGGTTGAAATCGAGCAAGAAGGTCGCAACCAAGACAACGAACTGTCAGTAGTGGGCAGTGGTGTAGTCGAACTACCGACTCGTGGCTGATTTTAGCCACACACCCTGATGGACCCGGCCTTGGAGCGCACTTCCGAATAAGGCGCCCCAAGGTCACAATGCGGTGGAGAGAGAATCATGTTGTATGAATCGCATCACGCTGCCGAATCCGCCTGGGAGGCCAAATCCGACACCACAGGCGCCCTGAAAGGGGTGCGGGTCTTGGATTTGAGCCGGGTGCTGGCGGGCCCGCTATGTACCCAGATGCTGGCAGATCATGGTGCCGACGTCATCAAGATCGAGCCCCCTTTTGGCGATGAAACGCGTCAACTGGGCCCGCCATTCGACGCTGAGGGGCTATCCGCCTATTTCGGCGCCATCAATCGGGGTAAGCGCACACTGGCTCTAGACCTGAACACGTTTGAGCACAGGCAAATTGTGTTGCAGTTGCTAGAACACGCCGATGTTTTAGTACAGAATTTTTTGCCCGGAACCATGGAAAAGTGGGGCTTAGGGTATGAACAAACCCTGGCCGACCGCTTCCCGCGTTTAATCTATTGCAGCATCACCGGGTTTGGTGAAGATGGGCCCTGTGGAGGTCGCCCAGGATACGACGCTGTGCTCCAGGCTATGTGCGGCCTAATGAGCATAAACGGTTCACCAGATACAGGCCCCACACGTATCGGCATTCCTATTGTGGATCACCTCACCGCCTACACCGCTTTGAGCGGCATACTCATGGCTTTATTTCACCGGCAACACAGCGGGCAGGGTCAGCAGGTTGAAGCCACTTTATTCGACACAGCCCTGAGTCTGCTCGTGCCCCACGCCGCTAACTGGATGCTTTCGGGCCAAACACCCGCCCTGCTGGGCAGCGCACACCCCAACATCGCCCCGTACGACAGCTTTCAGGCCAGCGATGGCGCGGTCTTCTTAGGTATTTTGAATGATGCTCAGTTTGCCCGCTTCAGCCGCTGCATGGGGCACCTGACCCTGGCCACCGACCCTCGCTTTTCTTCCAATGCAATGCGGCTACAGCACCGCAACGCTTTACGCGTGGAAATTGAAGCCCTGTTTTCCAAGCATAAGAAAATTGAGCTGTGCCAACAGCTGATGCAAGAAGGCATTCCCGCCGGGCCCGTTAACACGGTTCCAGAAGCGCTGGAACAAGCCCACACCCAGCATCGGAATATGTGGATCAAACGCCCGGGCTATCAAGGCCTGGGCTTACCCATCAAGTTCCATGCCAGCCCGGGCATGCCGGGCGGCAACCCACCCGCTTTCAATCAACACGCCTATTTGAAGGAGCACCTGACTCCCCCTGAAACCACCTAAAAAGGGCTGACCTCTGCTTTGCAGCATCGCAAATATACATATACCTAAAGGAGACAACGATGCGTAGTAGCTTGAAGAAAATCACTCTTGCAGTCACCACCTTGCTCTTTGCGGGCAGCGCCATTGCCGCAGACAACTATCCCAGCAAACCCGTGCGCATCATCGTGCCGTATCAGGCAGGCCAAGGCACAGACATCGCCACCCGCTATTTTGCCGACCATCTATCCAAGGTGTTCGGGCAAAGTTTCATCGTGGAAAACGTCGGCGGCGCTGGTGGGGTCATCGGCACACAAGCCGCAGCGCGGGCTGAAGGCGATGGTTACACCCTGACCATGGGCACCAACGCGACACACGTCCTGAATGAATACATGTATTCATCCATGGGCTTCAACCCGGTCAAGGATTTCGAGCCCGTCATTCTTACAGGCACGTTGCCCATGGCTATCGTGACCCGGCCTGACTCCCAATTCAAAACGGTTCAGGACATTATCGACGCCACTAACAAATCGGATCATTCCGCTGACATTGCCACCCCAAGCACGAGCGCCCGGCTAGTATTTGAACTGCTCAAAGCACAAAGCGGAGCCCCCTTGTTCATGATTCCCTACAAGGGTTCGGCCACCTCAATGAGCAACGTCATCGGCGGCCAGGTTCCCCTTTCCATCGACACGATTACAGCGTCACGCCCCCAAGTGGAAGGCGGCAACTTGCGCGCCATTGGCGTCACCAGCGCCAACCCGACCGATTTGCTGCCCGGCGTGGCTCCTGTGTCGCAGCAAGGCCTGCCCGGCTTTGAAGTCGTCGCCTGGAATGCCCTCTATGCGCCCAAAGGTACGCCACAGAACATTATTGCCAAGCTCAATCTGGAACTGCAGGCATTCCTGTCTCAGCCAGATACACAAGCCAAACTGCATTCCATGGGTTATGAGCCGGGCGGCGGCACACCAGGTGATCTGGCGGCTTTCGCACAAGCAGAGCGCGACAAGTGGCGTCCCATCATTGAAAGTGCCGATCTCAAAGTCAATTAAACGGATCTGAGGTTCGGGGCGCGCGCCAGCGCGCCGCAGCGGATTCAAAAGAACGGATTGTTAGAATCGGAGGAATCAGCCATGCCATGGCCCAATCTCGTGACACTGCTGGGTGGAGCCCCGATCAGCCCGCCCTATGGTGCCCTTCCTGCCCAGGCGAAAATGATGAAAACAAATCCTCCACGCCCGCCCGCACCCCGATCAGAACCTCGCATTCGCCCCGTCCCGGCAGTGGCACGCGCCATCGCCATCATGCGCCTGCTTGGCAGAACCCGCGAACCCATGAATGTGAAATCCATTGCTGACGAACTGGAGCTCGTACCCAGCACCTGCCTGCATATTTTGCGGGCGCTCACGGCGGAGCGACTCGTTAGTTTTGACCCGGCCTCCAAACGCTATAAATTAGGGGCAGGCATTCTCGCCTTGGCCCGTGGTGTCATGGAATCCGACCCTTTCGCTCAAGCGGCTCAGCCCATCTTGAACGACATTGCGGACACATGGAAAGTCACCGCCATTGGCGTGGAGGTCGTCGACATTCACTACATCATTGTCACGGCGCTAGCGGATTCCAAGCTCCCGTTTCGTCTGCATGTGGACATCGGCAGCCGCTTCCCAGCACTCATCAGCGCCAGCGGGCGCTTGGTCGGCGCGTTTGGTGGTTATTCCGAATCGGAGTTAAAGGCCAAGTTCGACACGCTGCGCTGGCAAACTCCTCTGAGCTTTTCGAACTGGCTTGAAGAGGTCGAAGAAGCCCGTCACGCCGGCTACAGCACGGATAACGGAAACTATATTGGCGGCATTTCCATTATTGCTGTTCCCGTGCTGGATGCTTACCAGCGCATCACCCACACCATCGTCACCGCGGGCATTCTCAACCAACTGTCCGCCGATGAAACCGGAACGTTGATTGAACAACTGCAAGCCAGTGCCGCAACGCTTTCCCGGCAACTGTATTCACTGGAGTAAGAAGTGAGCGTCTGTGAAATAGCCAATTGGCGCGAACATCACCCCTCCGGCCTGATGTCTGCGCTCGGCCCCCTACTGAGCCGCCGCGAAGCCACTGGCTGGGTCTATGGTTTGCGCATCGATGACAGGCATCTGAATCAGGCCGGCATGGTGCACGGCGGCACCCTCACCGCCTTGTTGGATCACGCCCTAAGTACCATCGCGTGGGAGCACGCAGGCAGAACTCCCTGTGTGACGGTGCAGCTAAACACAAGTTTTCTACGCTCTGCAAAACCGGGACAGACCCTATCGGCTCGCGGCGTGGTCACACATGGCAGCGGCTCCATGCTGTTTCTTGACGGCACCCTCCACGCGGATGAGCAGTTAATCGCCACCGGGCAGGCCATCATGAAGCGTTTGGCCCCGCGTTAACCCCTATAACAACCTCTACCAGATTCCGGCATTTGTGACTTATCATTACCCGAAAAAACCCCTATATTGACGTTTACGTAAACGTCATACACTACGGGTAGTACAAATTAAGCTTCGAGCCCCCCGCCGCACGACGGCAACCTGTTTCAGAGCCTCTGGAAAATGGAGACAAGCACATGAATCTTCCCGGCCTCAACTTCGACCTGGGTTCCGATGTCGAAATGCTGCGCGACGCGGTGCGCGAATTCGCGCAAGCGGAAATCGCCCCACGCGCCGGCGAAATCGACGCCAGCGACCAATTCCCCATGGATTTATGGCGCAAGTTCGGCGAACTCGGTGTCCTGGGCATCACCGTCAGCGAAGAATACGGTGGCGCCAATATGGGCTATCTGGCCCACATGGTGGCCATGGAAGAAATCTCCCGCGCCAGCGCGTCGGTCGGCTTGTCCTATGGGGCGCACTCTAATTTATGCGTCAACCAGATTCACCGTAACGGCACGGAAGAACAGAAACAACGCTATCTGCCGCGCCTCATCAGCGGCGAGCACATTGGCGCTTTGGCCATGAGCGAAGCTGGCGCAGGCTCAGATGTTGTCAGCATGAAGCTGCGCGCCGAGAAAAAAGGCGACCGCTACATTCTGAACGGCAGCAAGATGTGGATCACCAACGGCCCCGACGCCGACACACTAGTGGTTTACGCCAAGACCGACCCCGAGGCTCACCAGCGCGGCATCACGGCATTTCTGATCGAAAAAGGCTTCAAAGGCTTTTCCATTGCACAGAAGCTCGACAAACTAGGCATGCGGGGCAGCCATACCGGCGAGCTGGTGTTCCAGGATTGCGAAGTCCCGGAAGAAAACGTGCTGGGCGAAGTCAATGGCGGCGTCAAAGTGCTGATGAGCGGGCTGGACTACGAACGCGCCGTACTGGCAGGCGGCCCCCTTGGCATCATGCAGGCCGTCATGGACGTCGTGGTGCCGTATATCCACGACCGCAAGCAGTTCGGCCAGTCAATCGGCGAGTTCCAGCTGATTCAGGGCAAGGTCGCCGATATGTACACCACTTTGCAGGCCAGCCGCGCCTTCTGCTATGCGGTGGGCAAGAACCTCGACGCACTGGGCGCCGCCCACATACGTGAAGTACGCAAGGACTGCGCTGCCGTCATTCTGTATTGTGCGGAAAACGCCACGCGCATGGCGGGCGACGGCGTACAAATTCTCGGCGGCAATGGCTATATCAACGAATACCCGACCGGCCGCCTGTGGCGCGACGCCAAGCTTTATGAAATCGGCGCCGGTACCAGCGAAATTCGCCGCATGTTGATTGGCCGCGAACTTTTCAACGAAACCCGGTAACTTTCCACGGATGCAGTAATGAGTCAGGATGCCGACCACCGCACAATTGAACGCCCTGCCCCGGCAGGGTTGTCGCCTGCGCAGGTGGCCGCCACCATACTGGAGGGCTTCAACCGCCACTACTCGCTGTTTCGCTACAGCGCCCAGCGTGCCAAAGCGTTGTTTGAAGCAGGCGACTGGCGGCAAATGCAGCAGCTATCCAGTGAACGCATCGAATACTACGACACCCGGGTCCGGGAATGCGTCACCCGCCTGGCGCCGGCGCTGCGCGGCGCTGCGCCTAAAGCTGATAACTCGGTCACGCTTACACCCGAACTGGAAGCCTTCTGGCAGGAAGTAAAGACGGTTTTCGTAGGGCTGCTGGCCGACCATCGCCAGCCGGAGTGCGCAGAAACCTTTTTCAATTCTGTATCGTGCCGCATTCTGCATCGCCACTACTACAACAACGACTTTCTATTCGTGCGGCCCGCCGTGGCCACCGACTATTTAGATAGCCGCGTCCCGTCATACCGGGTGTATTACCCGCTGCGCCAGGGTCTTATGCCGGCGCTCACAGAAATGCTGGCGGGTTTTGGTCTGGCTGCTCCCATGGAAGACCTGCCACGCGACACCCGGCTTCTGGCTCGCAAAGCCCTTCAGGCCCTGCGCCGCATGCTGCCGCGCCACGATACCGAGCGGCTGGCGCCCGACTGCCAGATTCAGGTGCTCAACACCTTGTTTTTCCGTAACAAGGGGGCGTATGTCGTAGGGCGCTTAATTAATCATGGCACCACCCTCCCCTTCGCCATCGCCCTGCTGCGCAGGCCGTCAGGCCATATTTATGTGGATGCCATGTTGTCGGGCGAAAACGACCTGGGCGCATTGTTCAGCTTCACACGGGCGTATTTCCTGGTCGATATGGAAACCCCGGCTGCGTATGTGAACTTCCTTTCGTCCCTCATGCCGCGCAAGCCCAAGGCCGAGCTTTACACCACCATCGGCTTACAGAAGCAAGGCAAGACACTGTTCTATCGCGACTTTCTGCACCACCTTAGCCATTCCCACGATCGCTTTGACATCGCACCCGGCATCCACGGCCTGGTAATGGTGGTATTCACCCTGCCGTCCTACCCTTATGTGTTCAAGCTGATACGCGACCGCATCGCCAAGCCAGGCATGAATCACGCCACAGTGCGGCGCAAGTATCTGCTGGTCAAAAAGCATGATCGGGTGGGCCGCATGGCCGATACCTGGGAATACTCTCAGGTCGCCTTGCCGCGCGAGCGTTTTTCCGAAGCGCTGTTGGAGGAGCTTCGCAAGGAAGTCCCCAGCCTTCTGGAAGAAGACGGCGAGCGCATTGTGCTGCGCCATGTGTATATCGAGCGTCGCATGACGCCGCTGAATTTGTTTTTGCAGCGCGCCACCGATACCGCCTTGGAAACCGCCATCAAGGGATACGGCGACGCCATCAAAGAGCTCGCCGCTGCCAATATTTTCCCGGGCGACATGCTTTACAAGAACTTTGGTGTCACACGATTGGGGCGAGTCGTATTCTATGATTACGATGAGATTCAACATATGACGGAAATGAACTTCCGCGTCATCCCGCCAGCGCCCAACGAAGAGGCTGAACTCGCTAGCGAGCCTTGGTACCCGGTCGATGCCAACGATGTCTTTCCCGAAGAATTTCAATACTTCCTGCTTGGTAACCCCCGCGTGAAAGCAGCATTCCTTAAACACCATGCCGATCTTCTCGATGCAGCCTGGTGGCAGGCATGTCGTACTCGCGTGATTCAGGGCCGCTTAGGGGACATCTTCCCTTATCCCCCTGAAAGGCGTTTACCCAGTAGGGCGGCCGCTGCGCCTGCGGCATCTACTCACCCCATGCATCATTCTGGAGCACAACATGTCTGATCCTATCGTTTTGGTATCCATCGTCCGCACCCCTATGGGGGGCATGATGGGCAGCCTGTCAGGCCTACCGGCCTACGAACTGGGCGCCACCGCCATCAAAGCCGCCGTTGAGCGCGCCGGCATTCAACCCGATGTTGTTGATGAAGTCATCATGGGCAACGTGTTGCAAGCCGGTCAGGGCCAAGCCCCCGCACGCCAGGCCGCTCTGGGAGCCGGCCTGCCCAAGAGCGCCGCTTGCACCACCATTCACAAAGTCTGCGGTTCCGGCATGAAAGCCGCCATGCTTGGCCACGACCTGCTGAAAGCAGGCAGCGTCAACGTCGTGGTGGCCGGCGGGCAGGAAAGCATGAGTAATGCGCCCTACTTGCTGCTGCGTGGCCGCCAGGGCTATCGCTACGGCCATTCCACCGTCTACGACCACATGGCGCTGGACGGCCTGGAAGACGCTTACCAGCGCGGCACGGCCATGGGCGTTTTTGCCGAAACTTGCGTCGAGAAATACGCCTTCACCCGCGAGCAGCAAGACGCCTACGCACTGGAATCGCTACGCCGCGCACGCGCTGCCAGCGAAGACGGCAGCTTTGACTGGGAAATTGCCCCCGTCACCGTTGCCGGCCGCAAGGGCGACACCGTTATCGACAAAGACGAAGCCCCCTTCAAGGCCATGCCTGAAAAGATTCCGACGCTGCGCCCCGCCTTCAAGAAAGATGGCACGGTAACCGCAGCAAACGCTTCGTCAATCTCAGACGGCGCTTCCGCCATGGTGCTGATGCGCGAATCCACTGCCAAGGAACTCGGCGTTGCCCCGCTGGCCCGCATTGTGGGTCACAGCCAGCACGCTCAAGAACCTGAATGGTTCACCACGGCTCCGGTGGGCGCCATGCAAAAGCTGCTGGATAAAACCGGCTGGAAGGTCGAAGACGTCGATCTGTTCGAAATCAACGAAGCCTTCGCTGTGGTCACCATGGCCGCAATGAAAGATCTCAACCTGCCGCACGAAAAGGTCAATATCCACGGCGGTGCGACCGCCCTGGGTCACCCGATCGGAGCTTCCGGCGCCCGCATCATGGCCACCTTGGTTGGCGCACTGCGCAAAACCGGCGGCAAGCGCGGCATGGCCTCGCTGTGCATCGGCGGCGGCGAAGCCGTCGCTCTGGCCATCGAAATGGTCTAACCCTAAAAGGGGCGCTGCTCTAGGGCGGCGCCCTTCCCCCAACCTTCAGGAAACGCAATGCCCGTCATCGAATCCAGCATCAATACTCGGTCCGCGGCGTTCACAGAGAATGCGCAAGCCATGCGCGCTCTGGTGGACGATCTCCGTGAAAAACTGGCCCGATACGCATTAGGCGGCAATGAAGCCGCCCGCGAAAAACACTTAGCTCGTGGAAAATTACTGCCACGCGACCGCGTTGAACGACTGCTCGACCCCGGCTCTGCCTTCCTGGAGTTTTCTCCGCTCGCCGCCCACGATATGTACGACGATGCTGCACCGGGCGCGGGCATCATTACCGGCATTGGCCGGGTGGCCGGGCAAGAGTGCGTGATTGTCTGCAACGATGCGACCGTCAAGGGGGGCACGTACTACCCCATGACCGTCAAAAAGCATTTGCGCGCCCAAGAAATCGCGCAGCAGAACAACCTGCCTTGCATCTACCTTGTCGATTCCGGCGGAGCGAATCTTCCTAATCAAGACGAAGTCTTCCCAGACCGCGAACACTTTGGCCGTATTTTCTACAATCAAGCGGTCATGTCTTCGCAGAACATCGCGCAGGTGGCCGTTGTCATGGGCTCCTGCACGGCGGGCGGCGCCTACGTCCCGGCCATGAGCGATGTTTCCATCATCGTCAAAAACCAAGGCACCATCTTCCTTGGCGGCCCGCCCCTAGTGAAGGCCGCTACCGGCGAAGAAGTCACCGCCGAAGACTTGGGCGGCGGCGATGTCCACACGCGGCTTTCTGGTGTGGCAGATTACCTCGCTAACAATGACCTGCACGCCCTGGCGCTGGCCCGCGAGGCCATTGCCGGCCTGAACCGTCGCAAGCCCGACCAGCTCAAACTGCGCCCCGTGCAAGAGCCGCTTTACAACCCCGAAGAACTCGACGGCATCATCCCCGTCGATACACGTAAGCCATACGATGTGCGAGAAGTTATCGCCCGCATTGTGGACGGCTCAGAATTCGACGAGTTCAAAGCACGCTTCGGCACCACTCTGGTCACCGGATTCGCCCATATTCATGGCATGCCTGTGGGCATCATCGCCAACAACGGCATTCTGTTTTCAGAAGCCGCGCAGAAAGGCACCCACTTCATCGAGTTGTGCTGCCAGCGGCGCATTCCTCTCGTCTTCTTGCAAAACATCACCGGCTTCATGGTGGGCCGTAAGTACGAGAACGAAGGCATTGCCCGCCACGGCGCCAAAATGGTCACGGCGGTGTCCACCGCAGCGGTACCCAAATTCACCGTCATTATTGGCGGCTCATTCGGCGCAGGCAACTACGGCATGTGTGGCCGCGCATTTGGCCCGCGCATGCTTTACATGTGGCCCAACGCCCGCATCTCCGTCATGGGCGGCGAACAGGCTGCCAGCGTACTGGCCACCGTACGGCGCGACGGCATCGAAGCACGCGGCGGCGCCTGGAGCGCTGAAGAAGAAGAGGCATTTAAAGCGCCCATCCGCGAACAATACGAGCACGAAGGCCACCCTTACTACGCCACTGCCCGACTGTGGGACGACGGCATCATCCGCCCCGCCGATACCCGGCGCGTACTGGCCCTTTCGCTGTCCGCCGCCCTGAACGCCCCCATCGAAGCGACCCGCTTCGGCATCTTCCGCATGTAAGGAGCTACCGTGTTTGAAACCCTATTGATTGCCAATCGCGGCGAGATCGCCTGCCGCGTCGCCGCTACGGCTCGCCGCATGGGGCTGCGCACCGTAGCCGTGTATTCCGATGCCGACGCCCATTCCCGCCACGTCGCCGCCTGCGACATGGCCGTGCATATTGGCGGCGCTGAGCCACGCGACAGTTATCTGCGTGCCGAAGCCATTCTCGCTGCCGCCAAACAAACCGGCGCCCAAGCGATTCACCCCGGCTACGGTTTCCTGTCCGAAAACGAAGCATTTGCCAAAGCCTGCGCCGATGCGGGCATTGTGTTTGTCGGCCCCCCCGCTAGCGCCATTGCCGCCATGGGCAGCAAATCGGCCGCCAAAGCGCTAATGGAAAAAGCAGGCGTGCCTCTGGTGCCCGGCTACCACGGCGACAATCAAGACCCTGACTTCCTGCGCCAGCAAGCCGACGCCATTGGCTACCCCGTGCTGATCAAAGCCAGTGCCGGCGGTGGCGGCAAAGGCATGCGGGTCGTGAATTCCAGTGTCGAATTCGACGAAGCCCTGGCCTCCTGCAAACGGGAAGCGGCAAGCAGTTTCGGCAATGATCACGTGCTGATCGAACGCTATCTGCTCAAGCCCCGCCATATAGAAATTCAAGTGTTCGCTGATACCCTGGGCAATTATGTGCACTTATTCGAGCGCGATTGCTCGGTGCAGCGCCGCCACCAGAAAGTCATCGAAGAAGCCCCGGCCCCCGGCATGACACAAGAGCGCCGCCAGGCCATGGGCGAAGCCGCCATCGCCGCGGCCCGCGCTGTGGGCTATGTGGGCGCGGGCACGGTGGAATTCATCGCCGAACCCGACGGCCGCTTCTACTTCATGGAAATGAACACCCGGCTGCAGGTGGAGCACCCCGTCACCGAAATGATTACCGGCCAGGATCTGGTCGAATGGCAATTGCGCGTGGCCGCGGGCGAAGCCCTGCCCGCTGCGCAGGAAGCGCTAACGCTTTCCGGCCATTCCATGGAAGCCCGCATTTACGCCGAAAACCCGGACAAAGGCTTTCTGCCCTCCATCGGCACGCTGGCCACCCTGGAGTTTCCCCCCCACGTGGAATTCACACTGGGTGATATCCGCGTAGACGGCGGCGTACGCACAGGCGACACCATTACGCCGCATTACGATCCGATGATCGCCAAGCTCATTGTGCACGGGCGCGACCGCGACCAAGCGCGGGCCCGCATGCTGCAGGCGCTGGGCGATATCCGTGTGGCGGGCTTGCAGACCAATATTGACTTCCTGCATCGCCTGATGGCGGATGACGCCTTCGCCCAAGCCGACCTGGACACGGGGCTGATTGAACGACGCCACGACGCGCTGTTCCCTCCAGCAGCCGACCTGCCGGACCGCGCACTCGCCCTGGCCGCCGCCGCTCTTTTGCAGGCGCAAGGCTACGCAAGCTCTGGAGGCACTCAGGCCGATACCCCTGCCGACCCCTGGAGCGTCGCAGACGGCTGGCGAGTTTCCGGCCTGCACCAGCGCGTCTTCAACTTCCTGGACGCCGATGGCCAGCCGGTTGACGCACAACTGCAATATGACAACGGCGCATGGAGCCTGACACGCAACGGCACAACCCAGGCACTGGAATGGAGCCGCCTGGCATCACAGCCAGATCGCCAGCAATTGCGTATCCGCCTGGCGGGTAGCGACCACACCGGCGACGTCCTCATACAAAGCGAAACCCTCACCATTTACAGCGGAGGCGACTCTCACACCCTGCGCCTGCACGATGCCGTGGCCCACGCCCAAGACGAAGGCAGCGAAGCCGGCGGCAGCCTGACCGCCCCCATGCCCGGAAAAATTATTTCCGTAGCGGTCAAGGCAGGCGACCCGGTGAAAAGCGGCGACGTTTTACTGGTCATGGAAGCCATGAAAATGGAGCACACCATTTTCTCGCCCCGCGACGGCGTAGTAGAGGAAGTGTTCTACCAGCCAGGAGACCAAGTCACCGACGGCACCCAACTCATCGCCATCGTGGACAATTAAAACTAGAGTTGCTGCGGAGCGGGACGAGATACAAAGCACAAACCACAGCAATAGTTCCACTACTGCGAAGATTTGCAACGAAGTAGATCGCCCACATTTATTAACGCCACCAGAGGCGCTGCGGATCGGGATGAGATACGAGGCGCAAACCACAGCAATAGTTCTACTATTGCGAAGATTCACAACGAAGCAGATCGCCCGCATTTATCACCGCAACCTGAGGCGCTGCGGATCGGGATGAGATACAAGGCGCAAACCACAGCAATAGTTCTACTATTGCGAGGATTTGCAACGAAGTAGATCGCCCGATCCGCAGCGCCTCAGCCGCCTCAGCGGGAAAGGCCGCGTGCGGCGACGGGCCAGATCCCCTCCACCACACCTTGCCGCACGACTACCAGTTCGTCATGCAGATTAAAAGTGGGGTCGCAATGGCCGGGGATTAACAGCAGGCGTTCCCCCAAGGCAGGGCGTTTGCGTGGGTCTTCTGCAATTAGTATGCAGTGCTCATCGTTTAGCGCGGTGCAGCGCAGGCCTTCGCGCCCTACCACTTGCGGCAAACCGCTTTCTGCCGATGTGGATTTAAGCCCAATATCTAGCACGGCGCGTTCGGGAGTCGGTGTGCTGATGACGGTGCCTTGTAAGAAGAGGGCATGCCGCAGCGCCATAACCTCACCCCATTCCATGACGCCGTAATCGCCGTCCATAAAGGCGTAACTGCCGGGCTGTACTTCCGTAAACACACCTGAAGCGGCATCAAAGCCTGCCGTTCCCGTGCCGCCACCCGTGACGACTTCGCACGCAAAACCCGCCTGCCGGAGCGCATCCACATAGCCCACCGTAGCCTTAACCCCTTTTGCGGCGGCCCGCTGACGATCTTCAAACGAGCGCTTGTGCTGAATGCCGCCGTGATAGGCCTGAATACCCGCAAAGCGCACATTGGGCAGACTCGCCACCTGATTCGCCAGCGCCACCGCCTGTTCGGGAGACTGCACCCCACAACGCTTCTGGCCGATATCGACCTCTACCAGCACATCCACAAAGCTATGCCGGGCATCCAGAGCCGCCGAGAGGGCTTTCAAGGCTTCCGGGTGGTCAACACAAACAGTGACTCGCGCCTGAGAGGCAAGGTGAGCCAATAGTTCGAGTTTCTGACGCCCGACGACTTCATTACTAATAAGAATGTCAGTAAT
This sequence comes from Achromobacter sp. F4_2707, assembly GCF_047501535.1. Classification (NCBI taxonomy): domain Bacteria; kingdom Pseudomonadati; phylum Pseudomonadota; class Betaproteobacteria; order Burkholderiales; family Alcaligenaceae; genus Achromobacter; species Achromobacter sp. F4_2707. Next base: position 127,528 of record NZ_JAZDRJ010000001.1, on the reverse strand, counting down.
GCCAGCCTGTAAGAAGGGCCAGGCTTCCGTCACCTTTTGGCAGCAGATTCCCCGTGCGCCCAGGGCGACTTGCCGTAGGGCTATTTCCGGGCATTTGTGTGCCTTGCCGTGCGGGCGCAAAGCCACGCCATGCAATTCGGCGAGCGACTGCATGCCGCGCAGATTGTCTTCAAATGCGTCTAGGTCAAGAATCAAAGCCGGGGTGTCGACATCTTCGAGGCGGTCTCCTACGCGAGCAATCGCCTGAAACGGGAGGCTTGCCGTTGGTTTTATAGCCATGAATTCCCTCGCCTTTATCCAATTTGCCCAGCCGCCCGAAACAGCGTAAAGTCAGGAAGACTGACCTGCCATTAAAACGGTGGGTTGACTGTTCCACTCATGACACGCTCCCGGAATCCGGAACGCGCTATGTACGACATCCTGGTTTACCTGTTCGAAAACTACTATACACCGCAGGCTTGCCCTAAAGCCGATGTGCTGGCTCATAAATTGGCCGCCGTCGGGTTTGAGCACGACGACATCGATGAAGCTCTAGGCTGGCTGCATGGCCTTGCACAGAGCTCCGAACGCTTTGCGCCCATCGAGCTTTCCTCTAGCTCCAGCCTGAGGGCCTACACCGACGAGGAATACCACACGCTGGGCAGTGAAGCCATCGGTTTCATTACTTTCTTAGAAAACTCCGGTGTTCTGCGCCCGGCCTTGCGTGAAATGCTCATCGAGCGCGCCCAGGCTGCAGACGAATCCCCGGTTTCTCTCGACAGAATGCGCATTATTGCCCTCATGGTGCTCTGGAGCCAGGAAACCGAAGTCGACCACCTGCTTCTCGAAGAACTTCTAAACGGCGAGCAATCCACCCTGTCGCACTAAGCGCTTGCGTTTGCCCGCCTGACTCAGGCCTCCCCCACACCCGCTAACCATGGGTACAGACACCAGCGGCTATCGAGGGCGCTTTGCGCCCAGCCCCAGTGGCCCCTTACATGAAGGCTCGCTGCTTGCCGCCATGGCAAGCTATCTCGACGCCCGCGCTCATCACGGGAAGTGGCTGCTGCGCATCGAGGATATCGACACCCCTCGCGTCGTAGAGGGCGCCGATGCTTTTATCATGCAGCAGCTACAGGCCTTGGGCATGCATTGGGATGAGCCCCCTGTCTGGCAATCGCAACGCATTCCCCTGTATGAAGACGCATTTGCCCGCCTGCAAGTCGGTGGTTACGTTTACGGCTGCGCCTGCACCCGTCGCACGCTGGGCAATGACCCTTACCCCGGAACCTGCCGCCAAGGCCTTCCAGAAGGCCGGCAGGCGCGTTCTTGGCGTTTGCGGGTGCCTGAGGGTGTGGAGCACTTTGTTGACCGCTTGCAAGGGCCGCAATCGCAGAACGTCGCCCATGAAGTCGGCGACTTCATTTTGCGGCGCGCCGACGGCCTTTGGGCCTACCAATTTGTTGTAGTGGTGGACGACGGCCTGCAAGGCATCACTCATATTGTGCGTGGCGCCGATTTACTAGCGTCCACTGCCCGCCAACGCCTGTTAGCCCGCTTGCTCGGTTACAAGCCGCCGGACGTCATGCATGTTCCACTACTATGTGACGCTCAGGGGCGCAAGTTATCCAAACAGAATCACGCCCCCGCATTTGACTTGGCACGCCCTGTACAGACCTTGCAGCGCGCTTGGAAAACCTTGGGCTTTGAGCTTTTCCCAGCCGAAAATATCGAAACTTTCTGGCAGCGCGCCCTGCCAATGTGGGCAGCATGCCAACACGGCGACAGCCAATAACCTATGATAGTCAACTTGCGCGCGTAGATTGACACCCCGTATCATCCGCGCTATTGCTGCCCTATTGCGGTCTTTGGATTCACATGACTAAAACCCTCATCATCGCCGAGAAACCATCGGTCGCGCTCGATATTTCGCGCGCCCTGGGAGGTTTCACCCGGGAAGGCGACTATTTCGAGAGCGATCAGTACGTGCTGGCTTCCAGCATCGGACACTTACTCACCCTAGTGGCGCCTAACGATCCGGTGCGCGGAAAATGGAGTTTCAACCATCTGCCTGTTATTCCGCCCAAGTTTGAGCTCGGGCCCACCGACAAAAAAAGCGCTGAACGCCTGAAGCTGCTCGTTAAACTGCTCAAGCGCAAGGATGTCAGCAGCGTCATCAACGCATGTGACGCGGGCCGTGAAGGCGAACTGATCTTCCGTTACATCATTCAGTACTCAGGCGTTAAAAAGCCCATCCAGCGCCTCTGGCTGCGTTCCATGACGCAGGCCGCCATCCGCGAAGCCTTCAATGAGCTGCGCGACGACGACGACCTGAAGCCTCTGGAATCCGCTGCGCGTTCACGGGCCGAAGCCGACTGGTTGGTAGGTATTAACGGCACCCGGGCCATGACGGCCTTTAATAGCAAAGACGGTGGTTTCTTCAAAACGCCGGTTGGGCGGGTGCAAACCCCCACCTTGGCCATCGTGGCCGAACGCGAAGAACGCATCCGCCGCTTCCAGCCGCGCGATTACTGGGAAATCCATGCCAGCTTCGCCGCCTCGGCAGGCCACTACCCCGGGCGTTGGTTCGACCCCAAATTCCGCAAGAATGAAGCCAACGCCGAAAGCCGCGACTTCCGCCTCTGGACACGCGAACAAGCCGAAGAAATCGCCCGCGCCTGTGAAGGCCGGCCCGGCACCGTTACGGAAGAATCCAAGCCCTCAACCCAGGCCTCGCCTGCGCTGTTTGACCTCACTTCTTTGCAACGGGAAGCCAACAGCCGCTTCGGCTTTTCCGCCAAGACCACATTGGCGCTGGCCCAGACGCTATATGAACGCCACAAGGCACTGACCTACCCCCGTACAGATTCGCGCTATCTGCCCGAAGACTACGTGGGCACCGTTCACCAAACCATGCAGACGCTGGCGGATTCCGCCGGCAACGCAGCCAGCGCCATCAGCAGCTTTGCGCGCACCATCTGCGACAAGGGCTGGGTGAAGCCTAATCGCCGCATCTTCGACAACAAGAAGGTGTCCGATCACTTCGCCATCATCCCTACCTTACAAATTCCGCGCGAACTGAGCGATGCGGAAGGCAAGATCTACGATCTCGTGCTACGCCGTTTCCTGGCCGTGTTCTTCCCCTCTGCCGAATTCCGCCTCACCACCCGCATCACGCGCGTTGCTGAGCATTCGTTCAAGACGGAAGGAAAAGTGCTGGTAAACCCGGGCTGGCTGGCCATTTATGGGCGCGAAGCACAGGGGGCAAACGACACACTGGTGCCGATTTCACCCGACGAAACCGTACAAACGGAAGAAATCGAAGTCCGCGAGCTGACCACCAAGCCGCCCGCACGCTATACCGAAGCCACGCTGCTGTCGGCCATGGAAGGCGCGGGCAAACTGGTGGATGACGAAGCACTGCGCGAGGCCATGTCGGAACGCGGGCTGGGCACGCCGGCCACCCGTGCAGCCATTATCGAAGGGCTGCTCAACGAAGGCTATTTGCGCCGCGAAGGTCGTGAGCTCGTGCCCTCCGCCAAAGCGCGCCAGCTCATGACCTTGCTCTCCGGCCTAGGTGTCAGTGAACTGACCTCGCCGGAACTCACCGGCGAATGGGAACACCAGCTCAAGCAGATTGAACAGCGCCAGTTGGATGCGGCTTCGTTCATGCGCGAGATCGAGGAAATGACCCAGGCCATCGTACGCCGCGCTAAAGAATACGAGCGCGACACTGTGCCTGGCGATTACGCCACGCTCACCACGCCATGCCCCAAGTGCGGCGGTGTCGTGAAAGAAAACTACCGCCGCTACGCCTGCACACAGTGTGATTTTTCCATCGGCAAGCACCCGGGCGGGCGCACATTTGAAGTCCCGGAAGTCGAAGAACTACTGCAAAAGCGCGAGCTCGGCCCCCTGTCGGGTTTCATCAGCAAAATGGGGCGCCCTTTTGCCGCCCTGCTGCGCATTACCGACGAGCACAAGCTGGAATTCGACTTTGGCCAGAAAGACGACGAAGACGAGACCCCAGTCGACTTTTCCGGGCAAACCGCACTGGGCAAATGCCCCAAGTGCAGCCATGCCGTATACGAACACGGCATGAACTACGTGTGCGAGAAATCCGTCGGGCCGGAAAAAAGCTGCACCTTCCGCAGCGGCAAGGTCATTTTGCAGCAAGAAATCTCTGCTGAACAAATGAGCAAGCTGTTAGCAGAGGGCAAAACCGATCTTCTCACGGGTTTTGTATCGGCACGCACCAATCGCAAGTTCAAGGCGTATCTGGTCACCCAAAAAGACGGCAAGACCGGCTTTGAGTTCGAGCCGCGCCCTGAAAAAGCGGCTAAGAAAACGACTGCCAAGACAGCGGCTGCGAAGAAGGCGACTGCCGACGACGCCCCCAAAGCGGCGAAGAAAGCAGCGAAAAAGGCCGCCAAGAAAACAGCTGCTAAAAAGACAGCAGCCAAGAAGGCGGCTAAAACAGCTGCGCCGGAAGCCTTGGACGACGATCCGCCGTTCTGATCACGCTATGAAATCACCCCAAGAGCTAAGACTGTATTTAACTTTTGGGGTGTAGTGCAAAGTGCAAAGGGCTTTCTTGCGCCGTTGAGACTGCCTCAGCCGTAGACCAGTCCCTTCAAGTACAGAGAAATCTGCGGCACATAGGTGATGATCATCAGGCACCCAAACGTGACCAGCACAAAGGGAATCAGGGTGCGTATCAAGCGTTCGATCGAGATCTGCGCCACCGTACACGCTGCAAACAGGTTGACACCAAATGGCGGGGTCACCATGCCCAACGCCAGGTTCACCACCATAATGACACCAAAGTGAGCAGGGTCTACGCCGAACTGCATTGCCACAGGCAGCAGCAAGGGAGCCAGTACGACCACCGACGCGGAGGTTTCGATAAACATGCCGATGAGAAACAGCGCCACGTTCATACCCAGCAAGAACATGTATTTGTCGGTGAACAACATGCTCAGCCAGTCGCCCAGAGCCTGAGGTACGCCGGCGCGGTTCAACAAGAACCCGAACACCCCTGCGTTAGCAATGATGAACATAATGACCGCTGTGGAAATCACAGAGCGGTGAAATGTGTGCGATAGCGTTTTCAGATCGAGGCGCCGGTAAATGAATCCCCCCACCACCAGGGCATAGACAACCGCCACTGCCGAGGCTTCGGTAGGCGTGAATACACCGCCATAAATTCCGCCAAGGATAATGACCGGCATGAGCAGCGCTAGCCAGGCGCGGCGAAAGGCCTGACCGACCGGCAATCGCCCCACGCCATCATTTTTCCCATAGCCGTGACGCTTGGCGTACAGCCATACATAGAACATCAAGGCAAGGACGATAAGAATGCCCGGCCCCACGCCCGCCAAAAACAGTTCTCCCACCGAGGTATCTGTTGAGACGGCAAACAGAATCATTGGCACCGAGGGCGGAATGATGACACCCAGTTCAGCCGCTGTCGCCTGCAACGACGCCGCGAACGGCCGAGGATAGCCGTGCTTGAGCATGGCAGGAATAAGAATCGCACCCACGGCAAACGTCGTAGCGACACTGGAACCCGCCACGGCAGCGAAAATCATGCAGGTCAGTACGCAGCTGATGGCCAACCCACCTTGCACCCCGCCCACCAGGCTTTTGGCGAACTCCACCATGCGTTCTGAGATCCCGCTGGCCTCCATGAGGTTGCCCGCCAGAATGAAAAACGGCACGGCGACCAGGGGGTATTTGTCTAGTGCAGCATAGATTTGTTGTGCCACCACCAGCCAGGTCATGCCTTCGTAGCCCACGCCGATTAACGCCGCCAGCCCGATAGACACCGCCACCGGTACCGAGACGACAAAGAAAATCAGCATCGAGAGAATCATTAACTGCGACATGATGCGCCTCGCCGGTCAAAGCCGAATTTCATATTCTTATTCATGCTGGAATTCATATCACGGTGTCGTCGACAGAGGGCGGCTCAGAGGTATCCAGCCAGCGGGCCACCACGCCAAGAATCGCCAGCGCCATGCCGATAGGAATCGCAATGTAGATCCAGGAAATGGAGAATTCCAGGCTGGCCAGAGTCTGGAACCGAACTCGCCAAGTCATCTGTGCGCCGACCCACCCCATGAAGCCGAGAAAACTGACGCAGACAACCATGATGAGATGTTCAAGCCAACGGCGTGCACGGCCTTTCAAAAAAGCATGCAGCATCTCGACGCTCAGCATAGCGCCATGCCGAAAAGCCAGACACAAGCCCAGCATGACCGTCCAGATCAAGGAAGAGCGCGTCCAGGCTTCGCTCCAATCGGAAGGAGAAAGCAAAATAAAACGCGCGATAACCTGATAGAACCCGGCAGCCACCGCTGAGAACAACAATAGCTGGCAGACAATGGACACCACGCGAAACAGGCTGCGATCGAGTAGATTGACGAATTTCACGATGAAATGGAGCAAGCAATAACGGGTAGCGCAGACCAACAGCCCACACTACCCGCCAGAGAAGAAAAACGCAGAGCCGCCATGCTCAGGGCGCGGCGGCCCGCATTCACGATAACGCGCCCGAGGCTAAGCCTTTATTGCGTATTGCGGATGGACTCAACCAGCTCTTGCCCGAATTGCTTGTAGTACTGCGGGTAGATGGGGTCGAGCGCCTTGGAAAAGGCTGCATGGTCGACCTCGTTGACTTCCATGCCCGCCTTTTTGACTGCTTCAATGCCGCTTTGCTCGACATTGTCGACATAGGCGCGCATGGCAACCGCGGCAGCATCAGCCGCTTTCTGGAAGGCAGCTTGTTCTTCCTTGGACAAACCACCCCAGGTGGAAGGAGATGCCAACACGACAGCCGGGCCGTATACGTGGGAAGTGAGCGACAGGTATTTCTGTAGTTGCGGTAAGTTCGCGGAGACAATCACCGACATCGGGTTTTCTTGGCCATCGATGGTGCCCTGCTGCAAGGCTGTGGCGACTTCAGGCCAAGCCATGGGTGTTGCCAGAATACCAAGCTCACGGAAGGCCGCAATATGGACGGGATTTTCCATGGTGCGCACCTTCAGGCCCTTGGCATCCTCGGGGGTGACGACAGGCCGGACGTTATTGGTGAACTGACGGAAGCCCTGTTCGCCCCAGGCAAGCCCCACTAGGCCGCGCTTGGAGAACTCAGCCAGCAGGTTCTGGCCGACTTCACCGTCCAGCACTTTGCGGGCGTGGGAAAGATCGCGAAACAGGAAGGGAATATCGAAAACGCCGGTGGCGGGAACGAAGTTAACCGTAGCGCCTGTAGATACAACGGCCAGATCAATGGTGCCGAGTTGCAACCCTTCCAGAACTTCGCGTTCACCACCCAGCGCACTATTGGGGAACTGTTCCACCTTGAACTTGCCGGGAAGCTCGGCTTCCAGTGTTTCTACAAAGGCTGCCGCACCCGCGCCGTAATGCGAGCTGGTGGAAAGCGCGTAGGCGAACTTCACGTTCTTGGCGGCGGCCGGTGCTGCAACAAAGGCGCCCGCCACGCAGGCAGCCGTAAGCAATTTGGTGAACCAGTTGGGGCGCATAGGAATTCCTTTTTCTGAAAAATTGGCACCCTGTGACGAAATCCGGCTATATCAGACGGAGCGTCTTCGCCACAGCACAGGTACTTGCCATGCAGTACTTGAGTTGTATGGTCAGAACTACCAGGTGGATAACCCGGAGATTATGGCAGAACCAACCCTGAACGGGTATCCGGGTTTTCGCGCAAGCCCCTTGTGAACGCTACTCCTCTACATACCAAGTGTCTTCAGACAGCATGACCTGCTGGTGGCCGTAGCCGGCCGGCATCATGGGGAAGCAGTTTTCCTGCGCCTGCACGGCAATATCCAGAAAATACGGGCCGTCAGACGCCAGGCATTCGGCCAGGGCGGCGTCCAGCTTGGCAGGGTCTCCCACCTGGGCGGCCTGCCAGCCGAATGCTTTGGCCAGCGCCACAAAGTCGGGCATGGAGTCGTTGTAGCTATGGCTGTAGCGGCCATCGTGAATCAGTTCTTGCCATTGCCGAACCATGCCCATGTGGCGGTTGTTGCACAGCACCACCTTGACCGGCGTGCGGTGCTGAATCGCGGTGGCCATTTCCTGTATGTTCATCAACACCGAGGCATCGCCGCTGACACACACCACCAGCTTTTCCGGGTGCGCCACTTGGGCTCCGATCGCTGCGGGCAGGCCGTAGCCCATGGTGCCGGCGCCACCCGAAGTCAGCCAGCGGTTAGGGCTGGAAAAACGCAAGTACTGCGCCGCCCACATCTGGTGCTGACCGACATCGGTCGATACGATGGCATCACGGCCTTGCAGGGCTGCGCCGAGGCTCCGCATCAGGTGTTGAGGCAGAATATGTTCTTCTGAAGGCGTCACAGCCAGGCAATCGCGTGCCTGCCACACACCTATGCGCTCCCACCAAGGGCGCAGGCGATCAGCAGCCAGCTGCAATGCCGCCACCTCTTTGCGCAGCGCCCGCAGCAGGGGGTAGCAATCGCCCACCATCGCAACATCAGCGCGCACCACCTTATTGATGGAGGCCGGGTCGATATCAATATGTATTTTGCTGGCGTGGGGGCAGAAATCAGACAAACGCCCCGTGATGCGGTCATCAAAACGCGCGCCTACGCAAATGATGAGGTCGGCATGGTGCATGGCCAGATTGGCCTCCAAGGTGCCATGCATGCCCAACATGCCAATGAAACGCGGGTCTTCGGCGGGGAAAGCGCCCAGCCCCATAAGCGTGAGCGTGCACGGCGCGTTGAGCTCTTGCACCAAGCTGGTAAAGGTTTCGCATGCATCAACACCCGAATTAATCAGCCCGCCGCCGCCATAGAATACCGGCCGCTTAGCGTTGGCGATCAGGCCTGCTGCACGCTTAACCGCCGCCTCCACCGATGGGCTGGCCAGATCCGTGGCCGCCGGGCCGGTTTCCGCCACATCATCTTCCGTAAGCGGAGGGGCCGGCGCAATCTGCACATCTTTGGGGAAATCGATTAGCACGGGGCCGGGGCGACCTTGCGTCGTCAACCGATAGGCCTTGGCCGTCATGGCAGCGATATCTTCCCCACGCCGAATCTGGGCGTTCCACTTGGTCACAGGGCGGGAAATACCCACCGCATCACATTCCTGAAAGGCGTCCGTACCGATGGCGGTGGTCGCCACCTGACCACTGATGCACAGCACCGGAATGGAGTCGCATAAGGCATCCAGCAGGCCGGAAGTGGTGTTCGCCATGCCGGGGCCGGACGTCACCAGCACAACGCCGGGCTTGCCGGTGGAACGCGCATAGCCTTCGGCTGCATGCACGGCGCCTTGCTCGTGGCGCACCAGAATATGGCGGATGCGCGGCTCGGAATAGAGTGCGTCGTATAAAGGGAGAACGGCCCCGCCGGGGTAGCCAAAAATCGTATCTACACCCAGATCAATGAGTGTCTGCAACATGCGCTGCGCGCCATCAAGCCGATCAGGCCCGGTGTTTGTAAAGGTAGTCACAATGCGCCTTCTGGTAAATTCTTTTGGAAATTTCGGGAACCCCTGATTGAATCGAGCCGCATGCAAATGCCCGGTTCAGAACTTCCCTTGTTAAAGTGTAGTGCTTTTGTCTTACCAGAGTCGTCATCCCATGTCCCGTCGCTCCATCCCCGCCTGGCACGTCGTGCGCCCTTCCCCCTTGCATGGCAAAGGCGTGTTCGCTGCCTGCGATATTCCAGAAGACACCTGTATTCTTGAATACCGTGGCCGCCGGATCACCGTCGAAGAGGCTGATGCTTTGCCTTCATACAGTCCGGACGACCCCAACCATACGTTTTTCTTTTCCCTGAGCAGCGGCAAAATTATTGATGGCGGCCAGCGCGGCAATGCCGCACGCTGGATCAACCATTCCTGCGAACCCAACTGCGAAGCTCGCGAAAACGAAGCGGGCACCCGGCTCTATATCTATAGCCTGCGCGACATCGCAGAAGGCGAAGAGCTGTTCTTTGATTACGCCTTGGAAATCGACGGCCGCAAGACCAAAAAACTGAAAGAACAGTACCGTTGCTTGTGTGGCGCACCCAGTTGCCGGGGCACGATGCTGGCCCTTCCCAAGAAAAAATCAAAGAAGAAAAAAGACGACGCAGAAGGGTAAGCACTCAATGCACTTTGCAACATAAACCGCTAGCATTACGCTGATCATCCAGTTTTTCCACTACCCATGTCTGACTCTACTCCGCAGGAAGACGCTGTCGCGCCCTCCTCTCAGCCCCCCGTTAAAGTCCCCCTCGTCTTAGAAGACACTGTGTCGGTACTGGCCATGGCCTTACTGGCAGTGATCACTTTCGCCAACGTGGTTGTGCGTTACCTGACCGACACTTCCTTCGCCTGGACAGAAGAGTTCTCCATCTTTCTGTTGATCGTGGTCACCATGACGGCCAGTTCCACCGCTTTCGTGCGCAGCCAGCACATCCGCATTGAATTTCTGGCGGACGCCGGTCCGCGCAGCCGGCAACGTATCATGGCGGTGGGCGCCACATTGTGCTCATTGCTGTTCTTCATTGCGCTCACCATTCTGTCGGCGCGCATGGTCTACGATGAATATACGTGGGGCGATACCTCTCCCGCCATTGGCGTGCCCACCTGGTGGTATTCCATCTGGGTGCCCTTATTATCTGCGGTCATTACACTGCGGCTCGCCGGCATACTGCATCGGCTGCTGAGGGCGTCCAAATGATTGCGACGCTGTTGTTTGTCAGTTTTGTGGTCTTTATGGCGATCGGCGTGCCGGTCGCCATTGCGTTAGGCATTTCGGGCGCGCTGGCCATTGTTCTGTCTAATCTGGACACGCACTGGTTCGGCCTGATGGCCGTGCCGCAAAGCTTTTACGCAGGTCTGGGCAAGTACCCCCTTCTTGCCATCCCCATGTTTGTGCTGGTGGGCGCCATCTTCGACCGCTCAGGCGTCGCAGCCCGGCTGGTTAACTTTGCCATTGCCATTGTCGGGCGGGGCCCCGGCATGCTGCCCTTGGTCACCATCGCCGTCGCCATGTTTTTGGGGGGTATTTCGGGTTCCGGCCCTGCCTGTGCAGCGGCAGTTGGGGCCGTCATGATCGGCTCCATGAAGCGCGCCGGTTATCCGGCCCCCTATGCCGCCACCATTGTGGGAGCCGGCGCAGCGACCGACATCCTGATTCCGCCTTCTGTCGCCTTCATTGTGTATTCGGTGCTGGTACCACAAGCCTCGGTGCCCGCTTTGTTCGCAGCGGGTCTGGTGCCGGGCATGCTGGTGGGCATTGCTCTGATTATCCCCGCCGTCTGGCTGGCCCGCCGCCACAATATGGGGCAGGCGGAAAGCGATCTGCCTCGCCCGCCCTTCTGGCGTAGCTTTTATGAAGCAATCTGGGGGATTTCCGCGCCGGTCATCATTCTGGGCGGCATGCGCATGGGGTATTTCACCCCTACCGAAGCCGCCGTCGTCGCTGTGTTCTACGGCTTATTCGTCGGCATGGTGGTTCATCGCACCATCAAGTTCCGCGATCTTTTTCTGATTTTCCGCGAGGCGGCTGAGCTGTCTGCGGTAATTATGCTGGTGGTCTCGCTGGCGGGCGTTTTCGCCTGGGCCTTATCCACGCTCAGCATTATCGACCCCATTGCGAACGCCATCGTAAACATGGGCATCGGTGAGTACGGCGTGCTGGCACTCATTATCGTGCTGCTTATCATCGTGGGCATGTTTCTTGACGGCATTTCAATCTTCCTGATTTTCGTGCCGCTGCTCATGCCGATTGCCAACGCCTACGGCTGGGACCCTGTCTGGTTCGGCGTCATCCTCACCGTCATGGTTGCTTTAGGGCAGTTCACACCGCCGCTTGCCGTCAACCTGATGGTGTCCTGTCGCATTGCATTAGTGCCCATTGAAAGCACCTTCCGCTGGGTGACCTGGCTGTTGGTCGGTGTATTCGTCGTGCTGATGCTGCTTATCGTCTTCCCTGAACTTGCCCTCTGGCTCCCTCGCTATCTGGGCTTCTAACCGCTGTAGATTACTGATCCATCATCTCTGGAGACATCATGAAAATTCGTTCCTTGCTTGGTGCAATCACTTGCTCAATTGCCGCCCTCGCCATGGCGCCATCTGCGGCGCTGGCATCCTCCAACTACAAATCTGAGTACAAGCTATCCATCGTTGTTGGCACCACCTTCCCCTGGGGGCAAGGCGCTGAAATCTGGTCCGACCTCGTACGCGAACGCACCGATGGCCGCATCAATATCAAAATCTACCCCGGCACCTCGCTGGTTCAAGGCGACCAGACCCGCGAATTCAACGCTATTCGCCAGGGTGTGATTGATATGGCAGTGGGTTCCACCATTAACTGGTCCCCACAAATTCGAGAGCTCAACCTGTTCTCGCTGCCCTTCCTGATGCCCGATTACGCAGCCATCGACGCTTTGATCAAGGGCGAAGTGGGTGAGCGTCTGTTCCAACGCCTGGAAAAAGCGGGTGTTGTACCCCTGGCCTGGGGCGAAAACGGCTACCGTCAGCTCAGCAACTCCAAGCAAGAAATCAAAGCACCCGCCGATCTTAAAGGCATGAAACTGCGCGTAGTGGGCTCGCCACTCTACATGGACACCTACACCGCATTGGGCGCCAACCCCACGCAAATGAGCTGGGCCGATGCGCAACCCGCCCTGGCCAGCGGTGCTGTGGACGGCCAGGAGAACCCTCTGTCCATCTACACAGGCGCCAAACTGTATAACGTCGGCCAGAAATACCTCACCCTCTGGAACTACGTGGCTGACCCGCTGATCTTTGTAGTCAACAAGCAAGTCTGGGAATCGTGGACAGAAGAAGATCGCAAAATCGTTGCTGAAGCCGCGACCGAAGCCGCCGAACGGCAAATCGCCATTTCCCGCAAAGGCGTCACCCCAGAAGACGACTCCCTGCTCAAGGAAATCGAAAGCCACGGCGTCACTGTGACCTCCCTCACCCCGGAACAGCACCAAGCCTTCGTCGACGCCACCAAAAACGTCTTTGACAAATGGAAGAAAACCATCGGCGAAGACCTGGTGAACCAAGCCCTCAAAGACATCGAAAACCGTTAAAAATGGGGTCTGTCCCGGTTTAAGGTGTTTGTCAGCTTAGAGGCTAAGTCGTTGGACTTCGTCGATTTCGTGGAGGCAGTCTTCGATGCTGCCGACCACAACGTTGATGGAGCAGGCGAGCATCAGGTTGAGGTTCAAGCCGAAATCTTCGACTGAATAGCCCAGGCTGTCGACGGGGCCGCGCCCGCCCGGGAGGCGCTGTACCGCCAGCTGCTCGACGAGGGAATCCGAGCGGCTGGTGTAGGCCCACACCGGCTTGCCCAGCGCCACGGCATAGCCGACTTCAAAGACCGTGCCGGAATCCGGTTCTGAACCGCGAAACGGGTTGAGGTTGGCTACGACAAGATCGCATTCGCGCAGCACTTCCAAATTATTACGACAAATCCAGCGGGCTTGCTCCTGGGGCGGAAGGTTGCGCGGCACGCGTTTATCCATAGGGTAGCGCCCTTCATAGCCATACTTGTTGCACAGCATCTTGAGCTGTTCGCCGTGAGCCAGGGCATCGGGCCGGAATACATCAAACCCGGCCAGATAAATGGATTGAGGCCGGCCCCATTGTGTGTCGCTCATGTCGCTGCTCCCTACTTGAATGCGGTTTCGATAAAACTGCGCAACTTGCGGGAATGCAGCCTTTCAGGCGGCATGTCACGCAGCTTTTCCAGCGCCCGAATCCCAATACGCAAATGTCGAGAAACCTGCGTATGGTAGAAATCACTGGCCATGCCCGGCAGCTTCAGCTCGCCGTGCAGGGGTTTGTCGGACACGCACAATAAGGTGCCGTAAGGCACCCGGAACCGAAAACCGTTGGCCGCGATGGTGGCCGATTCCATATCGAGGGCAATGGCCCGCGACTGCGACAGGCGCTGCACCGGCTCGTGATGGTCACGCAGTTCCCAGTTGCGGTTATCAATGCTGGCCACCGTACCGGTGCGCATAATGCGTTTCAGTTCCCAATCGGCCAAGCCAGCCACATCGGTAACCGCCTGTTCAAGCGCCACCTGGATTTCCGCCAGCGGCGGCACCGGCACCCACGTGGGCAAGTCGGCATCCAGAACGTGATCATCGCGCACATAGCCGTGCGCCAGCACATAATCGCCCAGCCGTTGTGTGGTTCGCAAACCCGCACAATGCCCCAGCATGATCCATGCCGACGGCCTCAACACAGCCACGTGGTCGGTAATCGTTTTGGCGTTAGACGGCCCGACTCCGATATTGATCAAGGTAATGCCCGTATGGCGGTCACGCATCAAGTGATAAGACGGCATCTGCGGCATGCGAATGGGAGGCGGTCCGCTGACAACACCGTCGGCTCCGGCGGGTGTTATCACATTCCCCGGCTCCACCAAAGCCGTATAGCCGCCTTCACCGCTTTTCAGAACGTCGCGCGCCCATTGGCAGAACTCATCTACGTAGAACTGATAATTGGTAAAGACCACAAAGCTTTGAAAATATTCGGGCGCCGTTGCCGTGTAATGCTGCAGGCGATGCAGGGAATAATCGACCCGTGGCGCGGTGAATGGCGCCAGCGGCAGCGGTTCGCCGCGCCGCCCTTCCCAGGTGCCATTCACAATGGCGTCGTCAGTCACCGCCAAGTCTGGCACATCGAAATGGTCGCGCAAGGCCATACCGCGCGGGTCGTTGCCATACACGCCTTCTACATACTGGCCACCAGTAAAAGAGAAATGCAGGGGAATCGGCAAATCGGATTCGCCGATTTCCACCGGCACGCCATGGTTGCGCACCAACAAACCAATCTGCTCGACCAGATAATCAAAAAACAAACCCGGTTGAGTGATGGTGGTCATGTACGTACCTGGCTCGACCACATGGCCGTACGACAAGCGGCTGTCCACTTCCTGGTATGTATCAACCCGTATGCGTATCGCCGGATAGCAGGCGCGCACCCGATGTTTGGCCGGTAAACCATCTTTCACATAACGCTTGAAACCTTCACGAATGAACGCGGTATTGCGTTCATAGATGTCCACTAATTGCTGAACCGCTTCTTCAGCATCTGTGTATCCCGTGAAGGGAATCAGAGGCGGCTGACTGACCAGCCCAATGCCTTCATCCATTTTCATTCTGTTCTTTGCCGCCAGGCGGCTTCTCAATTCATAGAGCCCGTCTTTGGGATAAGCATAGCCTCGCTTGTGTGACAAACATGGCTGCCGTGACATTTAATTGCTTTAATAATACGTCGCGCTAAATCGAGTCTGAATATGTCCCTGATCCTGGAAGCCGTTTTACCGCTTTTCGCCCTGATTCTGGCGGGCTGGCTGGCGGGCCGGAAGCGGCTGCTGGGGCAGGCCGCCACAGACAGCTTGAACAGCTTTGTCGTCTGGATGGCGCTACCCGCTTTGCTGTTCCAAGCCATGGCGCTAATAAGCTGGGAAGAAATCCGCCAACCGGGCTTTATTGCCGCATCGGCGATTGCCATGGCGGTGGTTTTCGCCCTGTGCTTTCTCGCGGGGCGCAAAGAAGGCCGCCGGTTGGCCGACGCCAGCATTGCCAGCCTGGCCGCTGCTTACGGCAACGCCGGGTATATGGGCATCCCCCTGTGCATCATGGTGCTGGGGGAAGCCAGCCTGCCCGCCGTCATTATCATGACCCTGCTAACAGCTTGCGTGCTGTTTGCCTTCAGCATTGTGCTGGTGGAAACCGACTTGCAGCGTGCTGCCTCGCTGAGCGCCACCTTACGCAAAGTAGGGCTGGCCGTACTGCGTAACCCTCTGGTATGCGCGCCGATTGCCGGGCTGGCGGTTTCGGGCCTGGGTTGGACTCTGCCGCAACCCGTGCTGCAGTTCACCACCTTGCTGGGCGCGGCAGCCAGCCCTTGTGCTTTGGTTACCATCGGCCTGTTTCTCTCGCAAGGCAGTACAAGTCAGCACCGTCATACAGTCTGGCGCATTGTTTCGCTCAAGTTGCTGGTACACCCGCTGCTGGCTTTTGTGCTCGTTACCTGGGTGTTCGACGTACCTCCCATGTGGGCCAGCGCCGCCATTCTGTTAGCCGCCTTGCCCGTAGGAACCGGCCCTTTCATGGTCGCCAAGCTCTACAACCGCGAACCGGCCGTCACCTCAGAGGCCACTCTGCTATCCACCGTGCTATCGGTGCTGACTGTTTCTTTGCTGGTTGGCTGGATCAGCTAATCTTTCCTCAAACACCAATACATACCCAATAACCCAGCCCAAACCGGCCCATCTTTTACTTTTTGTACAAGGTATTGTGACTTGCACGGCGTTGAGAGCGCCCCCATGCCCATAGATAATAGAGACATGCCAAGTGGCCTCGCCATTTTTATTATTTCTCTAACAAGGGCTTACCATGACAGAACGTATTTCCCTCCATCGGCTCCAGGTTTCCAAGGAACTTCATGATTTCATTGAATCCGAAGCCCTACCCGGAACCGGGGTCGATGCCGCCGCGTTCTGGTCTGGCTTCGATGCCATCGCGCACGAACTCACCCCGCGCAACCGCGAGCTTCTAGCACAGCGCGATCAACTTCAGGCACGCCTTGATGAATGGCACCGCGCCAACCCCGGCCCCATTGCCGACGCCGACGCATACGAGAACTTTCTGCGGGAAATCGGCTACCTGCAACCAGAACCCGCCAGCGTATCGCTTGCCACCAACAAGGTTGACGCCGAGTTCTCCCAGCAAGCCGGGCCCCAGTTGGTCGTGCCAGTTACCAATGCCCGCTATGCTCTGAATGCGGCCAACGCGCGTTGGGGTAGCTTGTACGATGCTTTGTATGGCACCGACGCCATTCCCGAAACCGATGGCGCTGAGCGCGCCGGCGGCTACAACCCCGTTCGCGGCGAAAAAGTCATTGCCTTCGCCCGCCGCTTTCTCGACGACAACATTCCCCTGGAAAATGGCTCACATGCCAATGCCACGGGCTACCGCATCGCCGATGGCCGCCTGCAGGTTACGCTGCAAGACGGCACCACGACCACGCTTGCCGATGCCTCCCTGTTGCAAGGGTATCGCGGCGCTCCCGACGCCCCCGAAGCCATTGTGTTCCGCCACCACGGCCTGCACTTCGAGGTGCAGATCGACCGCAACCACCCCATTGGCAGCCAAGATGCTGCAGGCGTGAAGGACGTTGTTCTGGAAGCGGCGGTCACCACCATTATCGATTGCGAAGACTCCGTCGCCACCGTCGATGCCGAAGACAAAACCCTGGCCTACCGCAACTGGCTGGGCCTGATGAAAGGCGACTTGTCCGAGCCGGTAGAAAAGGGCGGTAAAACCTTCAACCGCACACTCAACCCGGACCGCACTTACACCGGTCTGGACGGCGCTGAACACGCCCTGCCCGGCCGATCCCTCATGCTGGTGCGTAATGTCGGCCACCTCATGACCAACCCCGCCATCTTGCTGGAAGACGGCAGCGAGATACCGGAAGGCATCATGGACGCCGTGGTGACGTCGCTGATCGCCATCCACGATCTCCAGCGCCGTCAGAACTCACGCGCCGGGTCGGTCTACATCGTCAAGCCGAAAATGCACGGCCCCGACGAGGTCACCTTTGCCAACGAGCTGTTCACCCGTGTAGAAGACATGTTGGGCCTGGAGCGCAATACGCTCAAAATGGGCATCATGGACGAAGAGCGCCGCACCAGCGTCAACCTCAAAGCCTGCATTGCCGCCGCCCGCGAGCGCGTCGCCTTCATCAACACCGGCTTCCTCGACCGCACCGGCGACGAAATGCACACTTCTATGGAAGCAGGCCCCATGGTGCGCAAGGGCGACATGAAGCGCACCGCCTGGATCGACGCCTACGAGCGCAACAACGTTCAAACAGGCCTGGCTTGCGGCCTGCGCGGCCATGCACAGATCGGCAAGGGCATGTGGGCCATGCCCGACCTCATGGCTGATATGCTGGAACAGAAAATCGGCCATCTGAAGGCAGGCGGCAACACCGCCTGGGTTCCTTCACCTACTGCCGCGACACTGCATGCCTTGCATTATCACCAAGTGGATGTCCAGGCCATTCAGCTTTCCATGGAAGGCAGCAACGAGCCGCTGCTGCGCGGCATCCTGACCGTGCCGGTCGCCACCGACACCAACTGGTCTGCGGAAGAAATCCAGCAAGAACTCGACAACAATGCACAAGGCATACTCGGATATGTTGTGCGCTGGATCGACCAAGGCGTGGGCTGCTCCAAGGTGCCGGACATCCACGACATCGGCCTGATGGAAGACCGCGCTACCTTGCGCATTTCCAGCCAGCACATGGCTAACTGGCTGCGCCACGGCATCGTTACCGAGGAACAGGTGATGGAAACCATGCAGCGCATGGCTGCCGTGGTGGATCGCCAGAACGCCGGCGACCCGCTTTACAAGAACATGGCGGGCAACTTTGAGACTTCCGTTGCTTTTAAAGCGGCTTGCGACCTCGTATTCAAGGGCCTGGAACAGCCTAACGGCTACACCGAGCCTCTGTTGCACAAATGGCGCCAGGTGGCCAAAGCCAACGCCACGGCCTAAGCACTCCGCCACACGTGGGGCCGGGGCACAAACCCCCGGCAATAAAAAAAGCCTGTGTCACAGCTTCCCAGCATGTGACACAGGCTTTTTACAATGCAACGAATACTGCGGCTATTTGCGTACCTGAGCGATGATCTCGTCCAGACGCGCAAGCGTCCAAGCCACTTCTTCTTCGGTCACGTTCAAAGCGGGCATGAAACGCAGCAAGTTGGGGCGCGGCGCATTCAGCAGTAGGCCTTCCGGCGTGCGGGCCATGGCGGCCTGCACAATGGCCGGGCCTTCGTCGCGGTCCAGCATCAAAGCACGCAACAAGCCCGAGCCGCGCTCACCTTTCAAGCCCCATTTTTCCGAGAGAGCCAGCAAGCCCTCGGACAACTGCTGGCCACGCTGGCGAACGCTTTCGAGAAAGCCATCAGCCATGAGTTCGTCGAACACAGCAGTGCCTACGGCTGTCATGAGCGGGTTGCCGTTATAGGTGCCGCCCTGATCGCCATGAGCGAAGCAGGACACCGATTCGCGGGCGCACAGCGCCGCCAACGGTACGCCGCCGCCAATGCCTTTGCCTAGTGTCATGATGTCGGGCTCGATGCCGGATTGCTCGTAAGCGAACATCGTGCCGGTACGCCCGAAGCCAGTCTGCACTTCATCGACAATCAGCAGCAGGCCGTGTTCGTCGGCCAACGCGCGCAAGCCCTGCATGAACTCGCGTGTGGCCGGCATCACCCCAGCTTCACCCAAAACAGGCTCAAGCATAATGGCTACGGTTTCGTCGTCGATGTGCGCCTTCACGGAATCCAGATCGTTCAGCACAGCCTTGGGGAAACCCGGCACCTGAGGCGCGAACAAAGTATCCCAGCCTGCTTTGCCCGACGCCGACATGGTGGCCAACGTACGCCCATGGAAGCTGTTTTCCATGGTGATGATTTTGTACGCACCCTTGCGGTTCAACTGCCCCCATTTGCGAGCCAGCTTAATAGCCCCTTCGTTGGCTTCCGCCCCGCTATTGGCGAAAAACACCCGGTCGAAACACGATGCCCCCGTAATGCGCTTTGCCAAAGCCATGGACGGCCCATTGAAGTAAGCGGGCGACGGGTTGATAATCTGCCCTGCCTGTTCTTCCAGCGCTCGTCGGACGGAAGGCGGGCAATGCCCCAGACTGTTGACGGCCCAGCCCTGGATGAAGTCCATATAGCGCTTGCCGTTGTGGTCTTCGATCCACGAACCTTCGCCGCGCACAAACACCAGTTCCGGACGCGCGACGATATCCATCAGCGCATTCATCCCCGCCCGATCAAATTCCATATCAATTTCCTGTAACAATAAGAATAGCCACCAAATTGTGGCGCCGGACAAAATTTTAGCGCGGGCGCGCTATCATGCCGGAGTCGAGTCATAAGGCCCCCCTGGAATGAGACCCCGATGACCATCAGCATCCTCTCCTTGCACACTTATCCTGTCAAGTCCTGCGGCAGCATCACCCACACTCAGGTGGGCGTATCCGCAACAGGTCTGGCGCATGACCGCGAATGGGTGGTGGTGGATAGCAGCGGCAACTTCATGACACAGCGCACCCGCCCGGAAATGGCACTGATCCAGCCTTCGCTCGATGCGACCGCCTTGTTCCTGAACGCACCCGACATGCCCACCCTGCGCATTAGCCTGCAACACTCTGAATCTTCAGTTCCTCCTGTTCCCATCCGCATCTGGGATAGTGGAACTCTTGGTCAGGACGAAGGCGATATGGCCGCCCGCTGGCTCAGCGACTACCTCGGCCAGCCCTGCCACCTCGTTCGGGTGCACCAATACGCCCGCCGCCTCGCAGACCCTGAGCGGGTGGCACTCTGGCAGCAGCGCAACCCGGTCCAAACGGAGTTCCCCAACGAGCACCTCGTAGGGTTTGCGGATGGCTTCCCCCTACTAATCACCAATCAAGCTTCACTGGAAGACCTCAACCATCATCTCGCCGCCCGTGATCACCCACCCATCGGGATGAACCGCTTTCGGCCAAATATAGTTATTCAGGGCTTGGCCGCCTATGAAGAAGATTACGTCAGCCACTTGCAACTGGGAGACCTAACCTTCGCCTTGGTCAAGCGTTGCACGCGATGCAGTATGCCGAACGTGGACCCGGCAACGGCCGAATTCGGCAACGAGCCCATGACTACGCTGCGCAGCTATCGGAACTTCGAAGCGGGCATTCTTTTTGGCGTGAATGCGGTCATGGCGGGTGCACGAGAAGATACCGTGCTCAGCGTGGGTGATCGACTCGAAGCGGTACTCGATCTCTAAGGGCGACGCCTGGCGCTCAGCAGCTCAAGAGAACAGATCCAGCTGCAAGTCGTGGGGTTCCAGACTGTCGTCTCCCTTGCCAGGCAGGGCCAGGGCCCCAACCCGCACGCCGAGCAAACGCAGCCTGCGCTCCATGGGGATGCGTTTCAAACACAGGCCTGCAGCCTGACGAATAGCAGGCGCTTCTGTAATCGCCTGCGGCAAGGTCAAGTCTCGGGTCACGGTACGAAAATCCTCGAATCTCACCTTCACGCCTATGGTGCGCCCCGCCAGCGATTTACGGCTGAGGTCGTCAGCCACGCGCTCGCACAGGCCATCCAGGATTCGGCCCAGCTCCACCCGGTCGCGCTGCACGTGTAAATCGCGTTCAAAGGTGGTTTCCCGGCTGACCGATTTGGGGGTGGATTCCACGACTACGGGGCGATCATCCCGGCCATGGGCCGCTTCCAGCAACCAATGCGAGTAACGTTCGCTGAATTGCGTGACCAGCACATGCAACGGCGTGCCTGCGAGCTCACCAATGGTGTGTATGCCCATTTCGCCCAACCTTGCCTGAGCCTTGGGGCCAATGCCATTGATGCGGCCCACCGGCAGCGGCCAGATACGCGCTTGCAGATCACCTTCGCCAATCAGGGTGATGCCATCCGGCTTATCGAGGTCAGACGCGATCTTGGATAACAGCTTATTCGGTGAAATTCCGATAGAACAGCTTAAGCCTGTCGCCTCACGCACCGCAGTTTTCAAGGCATGCGCCAGCGATAAGCTGTCCTGCTCAAGGCCGGTCAGGTCCAGATAGATTTCATCGATCCCGCGATCTTCTATCTGTGGGGCGATGCACGCCACTGCCTCTTTGAAACGGCGCGAATATAAGCGGTACTGCGTGAAATCAGCAGGCAGCAAAATGGCATCTGGTGCCAGCCTGGCCGCCTTCATCAGCCCCATGGCGGAATGCACGCCCAAGGCCCGCGCTTCGTACGTAGCGGTGGTGATTACCCCTCGGCCGACATAGTCACCCAAACGAGAGTACAAGCGCGTGCCATCGGGCGCCACCCCGGGCCGCGTAGCGCTGCGGCCACCGATCACCACCGGCAGGCCGCGCAATTCCGGGTAGCGCAGCAACTCCACCGATGCATAGAAGGCATCCATATCCAGATGCGCGATGCGGCGCTCCTGATTTTCGTTGCTACATCGTAGTGACATTGTGTTCTAACTGTGCGCTGATGTCGGCCACCGTCTGGCGCAACTCATCGTCGTCAACGCGAGGGGCCAAGCGAAAGCTCAACGGCTGCTGCTCGATATAAATGGGCGACGTAATGTCGGTTTTTTCATGCATGGGCACCACATGGGCATGCACATGTGAAACATCCGTTCCTGTGAACAAGAAGGCCACCCGTTCCACGCCGTAAAGTTTTTTCATCCCTTTGCCCAAACGCTGCCCCAACTGCACAATGGCGGCGGCCAGTTCGGGCGGCAAATCGTCGTAATAGTCGTGGTGCGATTTGGGAATAATGAGCACGTGGCCGGGCCGGATCGGCATAATATCCAGAAACGCCTTGATCTGATCATCTTCATACACCACATGGGCAGGGATTTCACCTGCGGCGATGCGGCAGAAAATGCAGTGTTCATGGTTCTGTTGGTTCACGACGTTCTCAGACGACTCAGACCCGATACTCATAATAGTCTCTTCCTTTTAGGGTTACGGTTGCAGAATGCCCCACACGGGAGCGGTGCAGCATGATCATCGCATAAACCGTTATGCAGGTCAGATTATGGCGGGTGAGCGCACCTGACGGCAGGGCTGATCGGCTAGACTATTCCATTCAACTTTGCATGGCCTGAATCCGTGACCTCATCCGCTTTTTCCACCCTGCCGCTCCACCCGGCTCAACTCGATAACCTGGCACAACTGGGTTACGCCGCCATGACGCCAATTCAGGAGCAAAGCCTGCCGCTTATCCTGGCAGGCCGAGACCTCATTGCGCAGGCCAAAACAGGCAGTGGCAAGACGGCAGCGTTCGGCCTGGGCATTTTGCATCGTCTGAACCCGGAACGCCGTTCCGTTCAAGCACTGGTCATCTGCCCAACACGAGAGCTTTCTGAACAAGTCGCCACCGAACTGCGGCGCCTCGCGCGCGCCGCCGGCAATATCAAAGTGCTGACGCTGACCGGCGGCGCCCCGGCTAAGCCTCAAGTGGAATCGCTGGCTCACGGCGCTCACATTATTGTGGGTACGCCCGGCCGCTTGCTGGACCACATGGATCGCGCCAGCCTCGATTTATCCACCGTGCATACGTTGGTGCTCGACGAGGCCGACCGAATGGTCGACATGGGTTTCTTCGCCGATGTTCTGGAAATTGCCAATGCTTGCCCTCCAGAGCGGCAAACCCTGCTGTTTTCGGCCACCTATCCCGACACCATCAGCCGGGATGCCGACCTGCTGCTAAAACAGCCAGAAATGGTCAAAGTCGATGCCGTACATGAAGCGGGCCAGATTCAACAATATTTCTACGAGATTGAAGAGGCCAGGCGTTTCGAAGCCGCGGCAGCGCTCTTGCAATACTTCCAACCAGAATCCGCCCTGCTGTTCTGTAATACCAAGGCGGCCTGTGCAGATCTGGCAGCCTATCTCGCCCACGAGGGCTTCAGCGCCCTGGCCCTGCATGGTGATAAAGAACAGCGCGATCGCGACGATGTGCTGGCCCAGTTCGCCAACCAAAGCTGCAATGTGCTGGTAGCCACCGATGTCGCCGCACGTGGGTTGGACATCCCCGCCCTTCCCATGGTGATGAACGTGGAGCTGGCGCGTGACGCTTCCGTGCATATCCACCGGATTGGCCGCACCGGGCGCATGCAAGAACGCGGGCTGGCCCTAAGCCTGTGCAGCGCAGATGAAAAACATGTCGCGGCCCGAATTGAGAAGCATCAGGATCAACCGCTGGACTGGCAAGCCCTACCGCGCCTCAAGGCAGGAACGCGGCCTGCCCGGGCGCCTATGAGAACCTTGCTGGTGTTGGGCGGTAAAAAGGCCAAATTACGCCCCGGTGATTTGCTGGGCGCCCTCACCGGCGATGGGGGGCTGACACGCGAGCAGGTCGGCAAAATCAGCATCACCGATCAAGTCTCGTATGTGGCACTTGACCGCAATATCGCCCACCGCGCCTTCCCCCGGCTACGCGAAACCCCGATTAAGGGCAAGATGCAGCGCATGAAGCTGCTGTAAAAGCAGCGGGGCGCGGTTTACCCGGCCCCCGTATCACCCTAGCTCAGCAGGTCATTGGCAAGTCGGGGTTAGCCGACCATTCCAGCAAGGAATTGTCGTAAAGGCTTAGGTTGACCCAACCCGCCCTCAACAGGCACAAGTATGTGTTGGACGCCGCCAGCCCGCCCCCGCAATACGTAATAATGGGAGTATTGGGGTCTTCTGGCACGCCTGCCGCAATAGCGGCCTCGCGAACAGCTGCCGGCGCCAGGAAGCGGCCCTCCTCATGCATGGCCCCAGCGGGTAGAGATAGGCTGCCCGGAATACGGCCCGGCCGCCCATAGTGGGGCGAGTTCGGGTCTCCCACAAACTGTGCTGCCGACAATGCGTTCACCAACACAGCCTCTCCGTTCAGGGCCCGCTGCACAGCCGCAGCATCGGCTAGGCAAGCAGGCGTGAAATCCTCCGGCCCCCAGTTAGTCGCGGGCCAGGACACTTCTACCGCATCCAGCGGCAAACCCAACTGCTGCCAGTACTCCAGCCCGCCATCCAGAACAGAGACTCGCTCCACGCCCATGCTATGTAGCACCCACCACGCCCGAGTCACGATATTCGGGTGCCGCGCTCCGTAAAGCACCAGATGGTCATCCGGCGCAATGCCACTGCGGCTGAGCAAGGCAGCCAGTTCACTGGCTGCAGGCCGCGTAAATGGATAACACGCTTCTTGAGCGGAGAAATCCTCAACCAAGTCCCAATGCACGGAACCCGGCAAATGCGCCTGCGCCCAATGTGACCGGGCAGAAGTCATGGTGGAAGCGCCTACAGGGTTGGGCTGCATCCACGTGGAGCAATCCACGATGCGTACACCCGGCTTTCCCAGCCGGGCCGCCAGCCACTGCGGGCTGACAACCAAAGCGTCATGATCGATTTCGTTCATTGGATCTGAATACCAGCGTCTTGAATAACCTCGCCCCATTTAACAAGATCTTCGCGTACATCAGCGGCAAACTTCTCGGGGGTACTGTAGCGCAGCCCTAAGCCTCGCGCACTGAATGCTTCCGCCGTTTCCGGTGCTTCTGAGATCTCGCGCCATGTGGCATTTACCCGCTCAATGACCGCTTCAGGCGTACCCGCGGGTGCAACCAGCCCTTGCCAGTTGGCGAACAGAAATTCATCCACTCCTTGTTCCACCGCAGTGGGAACCTCGGGAACCACAGACCAACGCTCAGGCTCGGCAATCGCCAACGCCCGGATCTTGCCTGCTTGAATCTGGCTGGTTAGCGCAGCCGCCGTATCAAAAGCCACATCCACCTGCTTGCCCAGAATGGCTGTCACCGCGGCGGCGCTCCCCGCGTAGGGAACGTGAAGAATATCGGTGCCCGTCAGAGACTTAAAGTATTCACCCGCCACGTTGCAGCCCGAGCCGGGGCCGCAAGAGGAATAATTCAAGGCGCCCGGTTCCTTCTTGGCTTGATCGATCAACTGAGTGAGCGACTGCAAGGGAGAATCCGCCGGCACGGCAACGAAGTAGAAGATAGAGGCCACTTGGGTGATGAATGCAAAATCATCGTTCGGGGAGAAATCCACATTCTCATTCAGGTGGGGCAACATGGTGAGCTGGTTGTTAGGTGCCAGCATCAGCGTATAGCCATCGGCTTCGGCTTGCAGCAAGGCGCGCGCGCCCACCAGCGTGCCCGCACCCGGCACATTACGCACAATGACTGGCTGCCCCAGTCGATCACTCAACCTCTCGCTCACCAAGCGCCCAATGGTGTCGGCACCGCCTCCGGCTGGGTAAGGCACAATCAACGTAACGGGCTTTTCGGGCCAGGCAGCTGAAACAGCCTGACTGGCGGCCAGAAGAAGGGCCCCAGCAATGCCGGAAAAAATCTTTTTGCTCAAAGAGCGGGGTGCAGCGAACATCTTGGAAATATCTCCAATGTTGAAACATTAAGGAGGACGTAGTCTAACGGAAGCCAGCCAGGCGTCGCATAATGACGCTATATTTTTTGGCTATATGCTTACCTAGTTACTTAACACCAGCCCTTGACGCTGCCACTTCGCTACCCACATCGCATAAACTCGACTGTCGGACCTTACTCGGAAACACGCCATGCCTCCGCAGCCACACCCGACACGCCTTCCCTCTGTCAGCACAGCGCATCCCCCCATTCAACCTGTCACGCTGACAGGGCAGCATGTTGAGTTGGTACCACTGGCTTTAGAGCACGAAAAGGGGTTGATCGAGGCGGTAAAGGACGGCAAGCTCTGGGAACTCTGGTACACGCTCATCCCCCGTCCTGAAGATATGAAAGCCGAAATCGAGCGTCGACTGGGGTTGCAAAGGGCGGGCAGCATGTTGCCTTTCACCGTCATCGAGACCGCCAGCGGCCGTATCGCCGGGATGACCACCTATATGAATATCGACGCCGTCAGCCCGCGTGTGGAAATCGGCTCAACCTGGTATGCACAGAGTGTTCAGAAGACGCCTTTGAACACCGAAGCCAAACTCCTGCTGCTGGGCCACGCCTTCGAACACCTGCACTGCCTGGCGGTGGAGTTCCGCACTCACGCCTTCAACCATCGCAGCCGCCGCGCCATCGAACGCTTGGGTGCCAAACTGGATGGCGTCCTGCGCAACCACCAGCGTTCGCCCAACGGCACGCTACGCGACACCTACGTGTACAGCATTATCAACAGCGAATGGCCTACCGTACGCGCACACTTACAAGGGAAGCTCGACCGACCATGACTACACTCCGGCGTGTTGCCACCCTGTTTTTCAATTTAATCGCAGCCTGTGCGCTACACACCCCGGCAACAGCCTTGGGCCAAAGCACTGAAACGGCGCCAGTGCTCCGGGAATCTGTGGTCGAAACCATCGCACCCAAGCCCGACATGCCTTCCTGGTTTGTCGACGCTAAACCGTCAAGCGACGTATGGGTGGCGCTGGACACTCTGGCCAATGCCGCATCGCAAGGCCTGAACCCGCAGGATTACCGAACCCAGGCGCTGGCCAGGGGCTTTCTGCAAGCGGCGGAAAACGGGGCACCCCCCGATACAGAAGCTCAGTTGAACGCCGACCTGAGCGCTGCGCTTGAACACTACCTGCTGGATATGAACCATGGCCGGCTGAGCCCGGAAACGCTCAAACACCGGTTCAAGGCACCGCGTACACAACGCTTCGACGCCTACAACTATCTGGTTCAAGCCCGCCTGAGCGGCCGCCTGTCCGACGCCCTGGCAGAAGCCCAACCAAAAATCCCCATGTACGAAGCGATACGCTCAACCATGCTGGAATATCAGGCCATGAGCGATCACCCCGCATGGAACACGCCGTTGCCGGCTCTCCCCGCGCGCTCGCTCAAACCGGGGGAAAGCTATGAAGGCCTGGAGTTGATCGCCGCACGGCTAGCCGCTTTAGGAGACCTGCCGGAAGATTTTGTGCCGGGCGAACGCTATGACAACGAGCTCGTGTTCGCCGTCCTCCAGTTCCAGACACGCCACGGCTTGGAAGCCGACGGCCTGATTGGCCCGGCCACTCTGGAACAACTGAATGTGTCGCCCGCTCAGCGGGTAGAACAAATGGCGCTGACGCTTGAACGCCTGCGCTGGACACCGCTGCTGTACGGGCCACGAATGATTGTGGTCAACGTACCGGAGTTCGTTTTGCGGGCCTATGAACAGCAAGGGGAGCGTATCGAGCTCGACCTGGAAATGCGGGTCATCGTGGGCCGCGCTCTCGACACACGCACACCCATCTTCCTGGAAGAAATGCGCTTTATCGAGTTCAGCCCGTATTGGAACGTACCTTCCTCTATTGCTCGCGGCGAAACACTGCCCCGCCTGCGCCGCGACCCCGCTTATTTTGCCCAGCAAGGGTTTGAGTTCGTCAGCAAAGACGGTTCCGTCATCACCACTCTGTCGGGCGAAGCCATTGATGCGGTGCAACGGGGCGAATGGCGTATACGCCAGCGCCCGGGCCCGAGCAACGCCTTGGGCGACATTAAATTCATTTTCCCCAACGACCAAAACATCTATTTGCACCACACCCCGGCCCCGCAGCTGTTTTCCCGCTCGCGGCGCGACTTCAGCCATGGCTGCATCAGAATCGAGCAGCCCGTGGAGCTTGCCAGCTTCGTTTTACAGAATCAGGCCGGATGGGACACCGCTCGTATCGAACAGGCGATGAGTCGCGGAACCTCTCGTACCCTGCGTCTCGATGAGCCCATCCCCGTTCTGATCACCTACAGTACCGTTGTTGTCAAAGATGGTGGTAAGGTGTACTTTTTCCCAGATATTTATCAGCAGGATGCTCGCCTGAACCAAGCCCTGCGCAGCGCGCGTCCGTCTTAACCCATGACAAACAAGCCCAACCTCACGCGCCGACGTCTGCTGTCGGCAGCATCAGGCAGTGCCATTTTCTGCGCTTTCCCCACGGTTGCCAAAGCCATCACACTAGGCCGTTCAACGGAACGCGACCTGGCCATGGACCACACCCATACGCACGAAAAAATCGAACTGACCTACGCCATTGGCCGCCAATATGTGCCTCAGGCTCTAAACCACCTGAACCACTTTCTGCGCGACCATTATTCCGGGCTCGTCGGCGTGATGGACCCGGCCCTGTATGACATCATGCATGCGCTGCAAACCTCACTACAGGTCAGGTCGCCCTACCAGATTATTTCCGGCTACCGGGCGCCTCACACTAACGAACGCCTGCGCACCACGCGCGGTGGAGGCGTGGCCCGCCGCAGTCTGCACATGGACGGCAAGGCTGTTGACTTGCGCATACCGGGCGTGCCCCTGAAAGAATTGCGCGACGCAGCTCTGGAACTGGCACGCGGCGGGGTGGGCTACTACCCTGGCAGCAATTTCATTCACATCGACACTGGCAAAGTGCGTTCATGGGCTGGCTGAAAATGGACAACACCCCTATCCTTCCTCTGGATCACATCACGGTTCTCGACCTCAGCCATGCACTTGCCGGGCCCCATTGCACCACCATGCTCGCCGACTACGGAGCAAATGTCATCAAGGTTGAACCGCCCAGCGGAGATATCTCCCGGGCCTGGGGCGACCCGATGGAAAATGGCCAAAGCGATTACTTTGTCAGCCTGCATCGCAACAAAAAAAGCATCGTCCTCGACCTCAAGACCGACACAGGGCGAGATATCCTGTTGTCTCTGGTCGAAAAAGCAGATGTCGTCGTAGAAAACTTCCGCGTAGGCGTGCTAAACCGGCTTGGCGTAGGCTACGAAGCCATGCGCAAGCGCAACCCTAAGATTGTGTTCTGCTCGATTTCGGGGTTCGGTCAGGATGGCCCATACCGTGACCGCCCGGCGCTTGACCTCATCCTGCAAGCAGAAGCCGGCCTGATCAGCATTACGGGTAGCGCAGACGGCGAACCCGCCCGGGCGGGGATATCCATCGCCGACCTTGCAGCGGGGATGAATGCCGCCTTCGCCATCATGGTTGCCCTGCAAGCCCGTGACCGCACCGGCGAAGGTCAGCACATCGACCTCTCCATGCTGGAAAGCCAGCTTTCGTTGTTGGGCATTATGGTTGCTAACTACTGCAACACCAACGACATGCCACGCCCCTGGGGCACGGCATACAAAGCCATCGTGCCTTACCAGACATTTAAAACCCAGACCCGCGATATTGCCCTGGCTATCGGTTCGGAAAAACTCTGGAAGGCATTCTGCACCTGCATGTCTTTACAGGAACTCTGCGACGACCCGCGTTTTGCCACGAATGCGGCTCGCGTTAAAAACCGCGAAACACTCGTCCCCCTTCTGCAAGAAGCCTTTTACCAGCGGCCTTACGAAGAATGGGAAGCACTGCTTCTGGCAGGCGGAATTCCTGTGGGCGCCATCAACGATTTTGGTGAGGTCATCAATCACCCGCAAGTTCTCGCACGAGATGCGCTGGTCGAGGTTGAGCACCCGGTGGCTGGGAAAGCGCGTATTATCGGCGTGCCCGCACGGCTGGGCTCTACGCCCGGCTCGATTCGCACGCCATCGCCAACGCTTGGTGAACATACCCGCGAGACCCTGGCTAATATGCTTGGATTTTCTGAAACCGAACTGGATGCCCTGGAATCTGAAGGCGCCATTCACTCACCCTTAGTCACCCACTCATGAACACCAATAAACCTGACCAGGTAGAAATCATCGACGTCATCGATTCCGAAACCACAAAATCGATGAAAACCTACAGCATGATTGTGTACGGCTTGTACACCCTGGGCCTATTCCTGGGCGGTTTGCCCACCCTGATCGGCCTGATCATGGCCTATGTGAAGCGCAAGGATTTCGGGGGCACCATCTACAGTGAACACATGAACCTGCTCATTCGCACATTCTAGTTCTCATTGTTGTTCTCGTTAATCGGCGTAATTACCACTTGGCTGTATATCGGCTTTGTCATCCTGTTTGCTGTCGGCGTCTGGTATGTATACCGTCTGGTGCGCGGCTTTGTACGCATGCACGATGGAAAGGGCGCCTGGTAAGGCTGCATCGCTGCATTAACCAAGCGCCCTAATCTCACCCTTGCTGGGTGAAAAGCTCTCGGAACTGGCGCGGTTGGCAGCGTAAAAATTGGGGTGCAACGCCAATCGTTTCACCAAAATAAGCCGCCGCGTGCCAGGGCCAACGTGGGTCATACAGCACCGTGCGCGCCAACGCCACAAGGTCGGCGTCGCCGGTTGATACGATGGCTTCCGCCTGCTCGAAATCCGTAATCAGGCCCACGGCAACAACTGGAATACTCACAGCCTCCTTAACCGCACGCGCCAGCGGCACCTGATAGTTCGGGCCAATGGGGATGTTCTGCCCCGCATCCAGCCCACCGCTGGAAACGTGAATCGCTGCACAACCCCGGCTTTCCAGCGCTTTAGACAACTCGATGGTCTGTTCAATATCCCAGCCGCCAGACTCCACCCAATCCGTGCCTGACACACGAACGCTGACGGGAAGATCTGCGGTAAAGGCTTCGCGCACGGCATCAAACACTTCAAGTGGAAACCGCATGCGATTCTCCAGCGAACCGCCATACTCGTCCGTACGCTGATTAGAAAGGGGAGAGAGAAACTCGTGCAGCAGATAGCCATGGGCGGCATGAACCTGCACTGCGTCGAAACCCAACCGCGCGGAACGCCGTGCGGCGTCCGCAAACGCCTCACGCACCCGCTTCAGTTCGCTTTTATCCATGGCAACCGGAGGGTTGTCGCTGGCATTGAACGGCAGTGCTGACGGCGCAATGGTCTGCCAGCCGTTGCTGTCCTGCGGCGCCAGTTGCCGGCCGCCTTTCCAGGGCAAATCGCTCGACGCCTTGCGGCCCGCGTGCGCCAGCTGAATGGCAATCGGCATGTCTGACCAGCGGCGCACGCCTTCCAGCGTGCGGCCCAGCGCGGCTTCGCACTCATCCGAATACAAGCCAACGTCGCGATAACTGATACGCCCTTCCGGGCTCACCGCCGTCGCCTCAATCGTCAACAGACCCGCGCCCGACAAGGCAAGATTTCCAAGATGAATCAGATGCCAATCTGTAGTTTTTCCATCCTCCGCCGAGTACTGGCACATGGGCGCGATGACGATACGATTCTTCAGGCTCAGGCCACCGACATCAAAAGCAGAAAACAACTTGGTGCGACTCATAGAAACATCCTATTCAAATTCAAAATTTGCCCGCTTGACCCCGCCATGAGGAACGGGGCGGGTGCACAGGCGCGTGGTCAACCAAAAGATGCTACGCCACATTAGCCCCAGAGCAAAATCGAAAAAGGCACAAG
This sequence comes from Achromobacter sp. F4_2707, assembly GCF_047501535.1. Lineage (NCBI taxonomy): Bacteria > Pseudomonadati > Pseudomonadota > Betaproteobacteria > Burkholderiales > Alcaligenaceae > Achromobacter > Achromobacter sp. F4_2707. The sequence continues at coordinate 95,685 of NZ_JAZDRJ010000001.1, read as the reverse complement.
CCCATATTGAGGCTGGGTTGATCTTAAACGGCGGCAGGAAACCTCGGCTACTATGATCGGTACCTCAAACATAAGCCTGCATTCTTGTCCCATGTGGGAATTCTTATGACACTCAATACCGACATAAAAACAGTCTTTGCACCAAACGGCGTATTGCGCGCAGCCATCAACGTGGGCAACCCGATTCTCGCGCGCGAGGATGCCTCTGCCGACGGCGCAAGCGGCGTATCTGTTGATCTGGCGCGAGCCCTTGCCACACGTTTAGGCGTGCCATTGGAACTTGTGGTGGTGAAGGCAGCCGCGCGTTCTGTACAGGTAATTGAAGAAAACCATGCTGATGTGGGTTTCTTCGCCATTGACCCGGTGCGCGGGGCCAACATTGCTTTCACGGCCCCCTATATCTTGATCGAGGGGGCTTACCTGGTCGCCGAGTCATCCCCCCTTCAAGACAATCGCCAGGTGGATGCGCCAGGCCACCGCGTGGTCGTGGGCCAGGGCAGCGCCTACGACCTGCACCTCAGCCGCGAGCTTCAGCATGCGCAGATTGTCAGGGCGCCGACTTCCCCGGCCGTATTCGACGTGTTTGTCGAACAAAGCCTGGAAGTCGCTGCTGGTGTCCGCCAGCAACTGGAGGCCAGCGCCCACAAACACAAGGGCTATCGGATGTTACCCGGCAGGTTCATGGTGATCCGCCAGGCGATGGGGGTGCACAAGTCTCGCGGAGAACACGCAGCACGTTATCTGGCTGAGTTTGTAGAAGAAATGAAGACATCAGGCTTCGTTGAGGAAGCGCTGAAACGCCATGGCATTACAGGCGCATCAGTGGCGCCTGAGCAAGACACAGGATCATGACGCCTCCCTCCCCCACACGCACCGACAGCAGCCAATGGATACACCAGATCCGCGCCTGGGCGCGGGGGCTGGGTTTTTCCCAGATCGGGGTGGCATCGGTGGATTTATCCTCGGCAGAGCCGGGGTTGCTGCAGTGGCTCGCGCACGGCTACCACGGTGAAATGCACTATATGGAACAGCACGGTCTGAAGCGTGCGCGTCCGAGCGAACTGGTGCCGGGAACGGTCAGCGTCATTACGGCACGTATGCCGTATCTGCCACGCGGCACCGCACCTGACTGGCAGGAACGCGAGCGGGCCCGTTTAGATAATCCAAGTGAAGGCGTAGTTTCTCTCTACGCCCGAGGCCGCGACTATCACAAGGTTGTGCGGGGGCGGCTACAGAAGCTGTGCAAACAGATTGAGGAACTGGTCGGCCCGTTCGGCTACCGCGTCTTTTCCGATTCTGCCCCGGTGCTGGAAGGGGAACTGGCCAGCCGCAGCGGTCTGGGCTGGCGCGGCAAGCATTCTCTGGTGCTGTCGCGCGAGGCAGGGTCGATGTTCTTTCTGGGCGAAATCTTTGTGGATTTCGCACTCGACCCTAGCGATGCGGTGAGTGCGCATTGCGGCAACTGCAGTGCCTGTATTGATGTCTGCCCCACGGGCGCCATCCTTGCGCCGGGCATAGTCGATGCGCGCCGCTGCATTTCCTACCTCACCATAGAAAAGCACGGCTCCATCCCTGAGGAGCTGCGCCCGCTAATGGGCAATCATATTTATGGCTGCGACGACTGCCAGACAATCTGCCCTTGGAATAAATTTGCCCAGCCCACGGAACTGCCGGACTTCGATGAACGTGAACCGCTGGTGGGCCGCCGGCTGGTAGAGTTATTTGCCTGGGATGAACCCACATTTCTCAAACGTACCGAAGGGGGGCCGATACGGCGTATCGGCCACGAGCGCTGGCTGCGCAATATTGCCGTGGCCCTGGGCAACGCATTGCGCCAGGCCGACGCCACACAGGCTGAGGAACTTAGCGCAGCCCTGCTTAGCCGCGCCGACGATGAAAGCGCTGTGGTGCGGGAACACGTTGCCTGGGCGCTGGCGCAAGGGGAAGCCGAGTCGGAAATCTGATTTGGTGAACCGACAACATTGAGCGCTTCCCACCTTACCGCATATCAAATGCCTCTCTGTGCATGTGTACACCTCTTCCTAGAACGGCTTGCAAACCATTTTCCAGGCTTTTTGCAAAACCCGCTGGGCCGCAGAACCAGACGTCCATCCGGCTGTTGCTGGCCGTGCCTTCGCCTAACAGGCTGTGCGCATCCAATCGCTGAGAACGACTGGCATCGTGAATCTGCAGCGTGATATTGGGCAAAGCATCGCACAAAGCACGCACCCGTTCGACAAATGGGTCCTTACTTGCATCGCGTACGCAATAGTGCATCTGAACTGGCGACTCCAGCGGCACCCGCTGTATATGCTCCAACCAGGCCAGGAAGGGTGTGATGCCGATGCCGCCTGCCACCCAGACCTGGGCCGCGCTGGTACGCCCTTTTTGGTAATCGAGGCGCCCGTAAGGGCCTTCTATCAGAACCGACTGCCCTTCATGCAAGCGAGTGGCAAGTTTACGCGTGTAATCGCCCAGCGCCTTGATCTGGAAGGTGATCCGTTGTGAGCCAGGCTGTGGCGCACTGGCGATTGTAAAAGGATGGGGGCCTTCTGCACGATCAAAGGTCACGAAAGCGAATTGGCCGGGTCGGTGTCCGCGCCACCCCGAGCCTGGCTCGCACACGACTTCAAGTACATCGCCTAGCTGATTGAGTGAAACAATACGACCCTGATGCTGCCGGCGCCGTCCGATCCGTTGCGCCAACGACACCACGGCAGCAACAGACCCCGCGGCGAGTAAGAGCGCCAGCAGTGCGCCGGTGGGGCCGCTCCAATATATTGCAGGCGTCAAGGCGACAGTATGAAAGACCAGTATCAGGTAGATCGCCGGCATCACCTTGTGCAACACGCGCCATGGACGGTAGGGAAAGCGCTTCCACAATGCGAGTACGAGCAGAGCCAGCAGAATATAGATCGCCCATTCGCCCATGTCCTTTGCCGGTGAACGCCAAGACTGCGCGAAGAACAACACCACGTCTTTGGCAGGCCGACCGCTTTGACCGATCAGGTCGCGCAGTTCGCTACCACCAAGTTTAATAAGCCAGTGTGCCGCGCCGAACAGAATCGCCAGTATCCCCGCCCATTTATGGAGATTGTAGATTCTGTCCATCCCGCCCAATGGCCCCTCGAGCCACGCAGGCCGCGTTGCCAGCACCATGCACAATGACATCAGCCCGATGGACCACAAGCCGGTCAAGTACAAGCCATAACGTTGAACGAGCCAGGGCCAGGAACCTGACGTAGGATGCATGTAAAGAGCATCCCATGCCCAAAAGCCAGCCAGGCTGATGATAAACAAACTCAAAAAATGTCTGGTTTTCATGATGCGAGTCCTCTCGCTCCGTTGGAGCTGGAGGCGTCCGGCCTGCCGTGTCGGGCAGGCTCATGAGCCTCCATGGTGAACCGGGTTCAAACGGCGCAACAACAAGTCGAAGACACCATCAGTCGTCGTCGCGTACCTTCTTCTTCATGACCGTTCCATCCAACGGATTGATATAAAGCTTTACAAAGCGGCCTTGCGCATCTCTAGCTTTGACCTCGTAACCCTGCTTCTCGCGTTCGATCTCACTAACATCGGTGTAACCAGCTGCTGTCACCCGCTCATAGACCTCCCCAAGATTGAGCCAGGGGAGTTTCTGGTTGCTACCGGCCGTGGATTCTATGGCTGTTGGTGCAGGAGTGGCTGCAGTTGCGGGGGATATTGTGTCGGTCTGCGCGAACGCCAGGCCGGCCGTAACAGCTGCACTGCTGAGGGCCACGATAACGATAGATTGTTTAATACGATTAGACATAATGCACTCCGTGAGGTTGTGAGAAACTGCCGTGCCAACATCGTGTGGGCCGTGCCTGGTACTCGCTGTCATTATGTAAAAGCCCTCATGAACATTTCGTGAAGCGCTCGTTCATACACCGTTCATATAAAGGCCGTTATAAGGGGATGAAGCCGAAGTGGTTCCCCATTGCGAAATGGGCATAAAGAGGATTTGGTATGAAAGCAAACGATTCACGCATTGGCATCCGCCATGCGAGGCGCCGCAAGCTGATCGCGGGGTTGCTCTTTGCGGCACTGGCGGCGCCCGCGGCCGGCATTGCACAACACCCGAAACACCAGTCCCACGACCGCAGCGACCACGAGGAAGCCCGTCGTGCACTGTTATCGGGCGAAGTTCTGTCGCTGCGGCAGGTACTGGACATCGTTGCAAACGAGTATCCGGGTGAGCCGGTGGAAATTGAGTTCGAATACGACGACGGCATGTATCTTTACGAACTCAAACTCTTGCAAGCATCGGGCAGAATCGTCAAGATGAAGGTCGACGCCTCCAATGGAAAAATCATTGCCGTTAAGGCGCGCGGCACGAAAGAAGAGGACGACTGATGCGGATCCTGGTGGTTGAAGATGATCCCGCACTGGCCGGGCAGTTGCACCATGCTTTGTCAGACGCGGGCTACGCAGTTGACTCGGCCTCTGACGGCGCCGAGGCGCACTTCCAGGGCGCTATCGAAACGTATGACGCCGTCGTACTTGACTTGGGTCTGCCCGTTATGGACGGCCTGACAGTGCTGAGGAAGTGGCGCAGCGAACAACGCAACATGCCTGTGCTGATTCTCACTGCACGCGACAACTGGCACGAGAAAGTGGGCGGCATTGACGCCGGGGCGGACGACTATCTGACCAAGCCCTTCCACATGGAAGAATTACTCGCACGCCTGCGCGCGCTCATTCGGCGCAGCGGCAACCACGCCAGTGCGAAGTGGACTTGCGGCAGCATCGTGTTAGATACCCGCCATGCTCGGGTGACCGTCGACGGCCAGGCGCTAAGTCTCACGGGCCACGAATATCGCGTCCTGACAGCTTTGATGCAACACGCCGGCGAAGTGGTATCACGCAGCGAACTGGTCGACCATATTTACGCCCAAGACTTCGACCGCGACTCCAACACTATCGACGTCTTCATTGGCCGGCTGCGCAAGAAGCTACCACCCGGGACAATTGAAACGGTGCGTGGGCTGGGTTATCGCCTGTGTGAGGTCGGTTGATGCGGGGTACGCTACACCGCCTGCGCCACTCCTTGCGCGGCCGCCTGCTGCTTGGAACCGTCGCATGGGTCCTGGTATCGGTACTGGTAGCTGGATGGGCGCTGACCGATCTTTTCCGGCAACACCTTACACGTCAGTTGGCCGCCGAACTGGCCGTCTACGAAAACCAGCTCATTGCGTCACTCTCCGTTGACGAGTACGGTCTGGCGACACTGGCCTTCGAACCCTCCGACCCACGGCTGCAGCTTCCCTATTCCGGTCTTTACTGGCAGATTGACCGGCTGGCGACGGATACCGTTCCTGAGCAAGGCATATTTCGTTCGCGCTCACTATGGGACCAAACCCTCACAGTGCCTGCAAACCGTGCACAGCACGAGGAAGGCCGATTACAAACGCTGGCCGACCCGCGCGGCAGTCCGCTGCTAGCCTTGGTGCGTACGATTACGCCACCTGAGGGGGCGGCAACATATCGACTGATCGTGGCCAGTGGCGAGGAAACGCTCAGCGCCCCCCTATCGCAGTTCAGTACGATGCTGGCAATCTTTCTGGGCCTGCTGGCGTTAGGCTTGGGAGCGGCTGCTGTGGTGCAATTGGTTGTCAGCCTGCGGCCATTGGCAGATCTACGACGACGATTAAGCGAGGTGCGTGCGGGCAAGTCGAACAATATCGAGGGCCGCTTCCCCTCGGAGCTACAGCCGCTCGTCGATGAATTCAATGCTGTCTTGCTTAACAACAATGAAATCGTGCAGCGGGCTCGTACACAGGCGGGCAACCTCGCACACGCCATTAAAACCCCGCTGTCCGTACTGGCCAATGCGTCAGAGAACGAAGTGACGCCCTTCGGCAAACTGGTATCGGAGCAAGTTCGTCTCGCAAGTCGGCAAGTCGAACACCACTTAGCACGTGCCCGCGCTGCGGCCGCCGTTCGCACCCTTGGCATACGCACCGAAGTCCTTCCCGTACTGCAGGGGTTGACCCGCGTATTGACCCGACTATATGCCGCGAAAGGCGTGCGGGTGAAGCTCGACGGTATTGATGGTGACTGGGTATTCAGGGGCGAGCAGCAAGATCTTCAGGAGATGATGGGCAATCTGATGGAGAACGCGTGCAAGTGGGCAGACCGCGAGGTGCGGGTGTCAGTAAAAGCACAGGTCAGTACGCCGACCGGGGTAGGGGCGACGAGCGATAGTCTGCCCGAACCGGCAATAAAGCCCGAACCAGACGGCGACATGATGCTCTTACAGATTGAGGACGACGGTCCGGGCTTACCCGAAGCTCAGCGTGAGGATATCTTCCAACGCGGCGTCCGCATGGACGAACGCACGCCCGGCTCAGGATTAGGCCTGGCGATTGTGCGGGATCTCGCAAGCACCTATGGCGGTTCCGTTTGTGCGGAAGCATCTGAACTGGGGGGCTTGAGAATTATGTTGGTTTTACCGGGCGGACGTTCCTGATCTGTCGCTCAATCACAACCGGGGGCTGTCAAACCTCCAAGGGATACTGGGAATCCGACACAACTGGTGAGGTTGCATGCTCACCCGTGCTCAGTCGCGCTGCCGCCTGTGCTTTCCAACTGCGCTGTGGCCAGCCGTGTTGCTCGGCTACAGCCTGCAGTTTGGGGTCGGGGTTAACGACGACGGGGAAATGAACGGCTTGAAGCAGTGGGATGTCGTTGGCCGAATCGGAATAAAAATGTGAGCTTTGAATGCTTTCGCTCTGCAAGGGCACGCCCAGCCAGGCCTCGACGCGGGCGATTTTGTGTTCGCGGAATGACGGCAAGCCCACTGTGCGCCCCGTCACCTGATCGTCCGCCACTTCCACTTCCGAGGCAATCACAGGCACCTTGAGTGCCTGCCCTAACACCCCGACAATGACAGAGTTGGTTGCCGTCACAATGGCCACTTTGTCCCCTGCTTCTTGATGGGCCCTTAGCGCTGCCAAGGCGTCCGGCGCGACCCGAGGCAGGAGCTCGGTTTGCACAAAACCCTGCAATATCGGTTGCCATTCGCTCATTCGACGCGAAGCCAGTACGCCGATGTGAAAGTGCATATACGCAGCCATATCGAGCTGTTCGCGGGCGTACAACTCCATGAAATGCTGCTGGCGCGAGATCGTGTCGGAATCGACCAAGCCGTGCGCCACCAGATGCGCAATCCACAGCACATTGGTGTCCCCGTCGAGCAGGGTGTGATCAAGGTCGAATAATGCGATTTTCATTTGTATTCATTCATCCAATAGTTTGCCGTTGGCATCGTAGAAGGGGTAAGGCCCTTCAAAATCCCCTAATACAACGGCATGGCTCAGCAGCGTGCCATCCTTCCAGCGGTGCAACATAAAGCCGGGCGGCTCCAGCGTGAAGCCGCCGGGTTCCCCGCCCTCCAGCTCCAGTGCCACCTGGTGCGCCGGGCTCACGCTACACAGCACGGGGCGGCCACCCACTGTCGTAAAGATATTGCGGTGCAAGTGGCCGCACACCACCGCCTGCACTTGGGGGTGCTGCCGCAATATCTCTGCGAACTCAGGGGTGCCGGTCAAGCCAATGCGGTCCATATGCTCAATACCGCTGATAAACGGCGGGTGATGCATCATGACCAAGGTGGGGGCCGTGGGCTGAGCCGCTAAGGTCTGAGCGAGCCATTGCAAACGCTGTTCACAGAGTTCCCCCCGGCTTTCTCCGGGCACAAGCGTATCCAGCCCCACAATGCGTAAGGGGTAGCGCCCATCAATGGCGTAGTGCAGGAAGCCGCTGGCGGGCAAGTAATCGTGGTCGGAAAACGCTTGGCGCAGCGCTTCTCGCTCGTCATGGTTACCGGGAATAACCAAATAAGGAATCACCAGCGGCTCCAGCAACTGCCGCAAATGTGCGTACTCCTGCGGGTGGCCGAAGTCCACTAGGTCGCCCGTAATCAAGACTAAATCAGGCCTCGGCCGCAGTGCATTCAGCTTTGCCACCGCGCGTTCCAGATAGCTTGCCGTATTGATACACCCGTAGGTGAGTTTGCCGACTTGCTTGATGTGCGTGTCGGTAATTTGCGCAATCCACATAGAGTTTCTCCTGCCCTCAGGCAACCAAAGCCGCTTCGGTGCCAAGAAGCATCACCACACGTTGGCCCGGCTGAAGGTCGCAACGCGCCGCACTTTCCACAACAATGTGTTTTTCCTGGCCAATATCCACCAGCAGCCGGGTGCGGTCGCCCAGATAAAAGCTCGCACTCACGTTGCCTTGCAAGCCTTCGTTTTGCAATTCGGTTGAAACGCGTACGTCTTCCGGGCGGAACATCAGCTCCGCCTGATCTTTATCTTCGGCCTGTACAGCGAGCGAGCCTGCCGGGCAGGTGAAGCGGCGTACAGAAATATTGCCGCGCACGCGGTTCATCGTACCGATGAAGTCGGCAACAAAAGCGTTCTTCGGCTGATGATAGATCTGGCGCGGCGTACCAATCTGGGAAATCGCCCCTTCGGACATCACCACAATCCGGTCGCCAAGCGCCATGGCTTCCGCCTGGTCATGCGTGACGTAAACGGCGGTGATTCCCAGTTGGCGTAGCAACATATTGATTTCCACACGCAGGGAATCCCGTAACTGGGCGTCCAGCGCGGTCAGCGGCTCATCTAACAGGAGCACGCGAGGGCGGGTCGCAATCGCCCTGGCCAAGGCAACCCGTTGGCGTTGCCCTCCGGATAGCTGGTCGATATGCCGGTTCGCCAGCTTAGTCAGCCGCATCATCTCCAGCATTTCGCCCACACGCTCTCTTTGCTGTGCAGCCGGGAGCTTCTGAATCCGCAGGCCGTAACCGACGTTTTCGGCCACAGTCATATTGGGGAACAAGGCATAGGATTGGAACACCATGCCCACATTACGCTTGGCAATGTCCAAGGCGGTGACATCCTGCCCGTTGAATAGCACTTGGCCGCCTGGGTCCGGCGTTTCCAGGCCCGCAATCAGACGCAAGGTGGTCGTTTTCCCGCAACCGGATGGGCCCAAGAGCACCAAGGTCTCGCCGGGAAAAATTTCCAAATTCATATCCTGCAGCACGCGCGTACCGTCAGGAAACGTCTTTGCACAATGACGTAACTCGATCGAAATGGCTTGATAGGAAGATGTAGTCATGACTTAACTAAAACCAAACCTTGATCGGCCGGTTTTTTATCAATGAATTTTCGGGTTCTGGGTTTAGCCAAGGCTTGCGTGGCAACCAGCAATGGAACAATGATCACGAAGAAAATCAGGGTGTAAGCACTACCCACTTCCAACCGCATAGAGGCATAGGCATCCGCCAGCCCAACGGGCAGTGTCTTGGTGTACGGGGTGTGCAGCAGCCAAGTCAGGTTGAACTCACCAATGGACAAGGTCAGCACCATCAAAGCACCGGCCACAATCCCATGGCGGCAGTTAGGCAGCACCACATGGGCAAACCGCTGCCAGTGGCTCGCACCCAAGGAAGCGGCCCCCTCTTCCAGCGTTTTGAGGTCCAGCGTCAGCATCACGGCCAGCACGGCACGCACCATGAACGGCAAGGTGAACAGCACATGGCCAACGAGGATGAAAGTCCACGAACCACGGAAGTTGCCCACACTGCCGTAGACGGACACCAACGCCAACGCCGTGGCCAGCCCCGGCACCGCAATGGGCAGCATCAGCAGTTCTTCAAAGAGGCGGGTAATGCGATTGCTGCGGCGCGCCAACACATAAGCGGCCGGCACACCCAGCACCAACGTACAAGCCAAACAGGCTAAAGCGATGCCAATGGAACGGGCGATGGTGTCCCCGTAGGCATGCCAGACCTCGACAATCCAGCGCAGGGTCAAACCACTTTCCAGGCCGACGAAATAGTTCACCGTCAGGCCTGCAAGGGCGGACATGACCACCGGAATAATCAGAAAGCCGCAGACTAACAGCGAGAAAATCAGCTGTAGTGAGAAAAACAATTTTTTAGGTTTCATGAAAATCCCTCAGCCCGCTGCAGCCACTGTGCCACCGCCGGCAGACCTCGCAATCGCCAATACCAGCCAAGTGATGGCTCCAAGGAAAAAGCTCAGCGCAGCCGCCATGGCCATGTTGGCCGACAGAGTGAATTCCGTGTAAATCACCATGGGCATCACATTGATGCGGGTCGCCAGAGTAAAGGCCGTACCAAAGGCACTGACCGCCGTGGCAAAACAGATCGCGCCGGAAGAAATCAGAGCAGGTTTCAACGCAGGGACGATGACATCCCTGACCACGCGCCAATTACTGGCGCCCAAGGAACGCGCCGCTTCTTCCAAGCGGGGGTCCATTTTTTCCGCAGCCGCCATAATCGTGACGATGGTGCGCGGAATGGAAAAATAGAGATAGCCCAGAAACAGGCCAAACATGGAATAGGCAAACACCAGCTTGCCGCCACCCAAAGCTTCTGTGATCTGGCCCACCAAACCTTGGCGGCCCGCCAGCATAATGATCATGAAGCCAACCACTACCCCTGGAAATGCCAGCGGCAGAGTCAGCATAGACGTCAGGAGACTGCGCCCCGGGAAGTCGTTGCGCTGTAGAAAGACCCCCGAAATACCGCTGATTATCAGCGTGGCGACCGTAGTTGCAACGGCAACCAGCAACGTGGCCACCATGGATTCCAAATAATGGGCGTTGGTCAGAACTTCAGCGTACGCCATCCAGCCCAGTTCCCCGCTGCCGCCTAAGAGGAACAACTTACCCATGGGCAAGAGAAAGAACACCGCAAAGAAAATCAGGACTGGCGCTAGTAATAGGTAAATCATGTGTAGACCCGTAACGTCGCTCCGACGCCGGTTTTGCCCGGCGTCGGAGCGCATAGATGCCGACTTAGTTCACTTCCTTGCGGTAGCGGTCAATGATGTCGTCTTGAGCGGCTGCCAGCTTTTGCAGGTCAATGGGCATGACACGCTCGTACTCGCTGTCAGGCAGGAACTTGGCCTTGGCTTCTTCACTCATATGCTCGGCGAACACAGGGCGCAGAAAGGCGTTACCCCACATGCGCTGGCTGTCCGGCGACAGCACAAAATCCAACACACGCTTGCCATTGGCTTCGTTGGGAGCGCCCTTCACCAAACCAATGACGTAAGGCATATTCACGGTGCCTTCTTCAGGAATGACGAAGGTGACAGGCGCCTTGTCGGTGTACTGCGCGCGATAAGCGTTGAAGTCGTAATCCAGCAGGATTGGAATTTCACCCGACAGCACGCGGGCATAAGAGGTCTGCTTAGGAACGATGGGCTGGTTGTCTTGCAGCTGATTCAGATACTGAATAGCGGTATCCAGGTTGTCGTAGCTGCCACCCAGTGCTAGGTTGACCGCCATTACCCCCAACTGCCCGACCGCCGCCGAAGTGGGGTCCAGGTAACCCACCATACCTTTGTATTCGGGCTTCAGCAGGTCGGCCCAGCTTTTGGGAACCGGCGTATCGCCCAGCGCAGCCGTGTTCACAAAGAAGCCCAGCGTGCCCGAGTGAATCGAGAACCAATGCCCTTCCGGGTCTTTCAGGCTTTCTGGGATCTTGTCCCAGCCTTCCGGTTGGTAAGGCTGAAGAACCCCTGCTTCTTTAGCAGCACCGGAAGCGATACCGCCCAGGTACACCACGTCAGCGACGGGTTTCTTTTGTTCGGCGAGCAAAGCAGCGATGGACTGACCCGAGTTCTTATTGTCGGGCGGCATTTGAATATTGAGCTGCTCCTTGATAGCTTTGAGCTGGGAACCCCAGTCGGCCCATTCAATGCCGCAGTTGTAGCAAACTGCACGGTCCGAAGCCTGGGCCGGCGTAGCGACACCCGCCACGGCGGTGAAGGCCAGAGCCGCAGCAGCGGCAAGTCGTTTAATAGAGAAGTTAGACATCAGTGACTCTCTGTTGGTGAGGAGGGTGAAGGCGTATAGACCTGAACGCCTGCGGCATTCACAATTTTCAGAATGTGTGCAGGAAGTTCGCGGTCCGTGAAAATAGAATCCACATCCGTGATACGGCTGTGTCGGACAGTGGCCCGTCGTCCGAACTTTGAAGCGTCAAAGGCAAGAAAGCGCTGGCGGCAATTGCGGGCAAGCTGCCGGTGCATGCGCGCTTCATCCTCATGGAAGTCGAGCAACATGCCATCGAACGAAATCGCCCCCACGCCAAAGATGCCGATATCCACCGAGTAGCGGTCGAAAAAACCATGGGCCTCGGCCGACACAATATCCAAGTCGCGGTTACGTACTCGCCCACCCGGAATACAGATTTCGATCTCCGGATTACGGGCAAGCGCCACCACCGCGTTGAGGTTATTCGTCATCACGCGCAGGTTTTTCTTGTGAACCAGGGCGACCGCGCATAGCTCCAATGTGGTGCCAATGCCCAGGAAGATCGAGCTGCCGTCGGGAACCTGCTCCGCCACCAAGGCAGCGATCTGCTGCTTAGCTGCATGGCCCTGTTGACGGCGTTCCGCATAGTCAGCGTTATTCAGAGCCTGAGGCGGCCAGATACCGCCGTGGCTACGCCGGCACAAGCCCTGCTCGGCAAGTGCATTGACGTCTCGGCGAATCGTCTGGTCACTGACACGAAACGCATCTGACAAATCGGTGATCGACTGAAACCCCAGCGCATTAAGACGCGCCAGGATTTGCGATTGTCGAGCTTCCCGAGTGTTCGCTCGATCATCGACGTGCTTTCGATTGAGCAATTCAAAGTTCATATGCGCATGATCAATCATGCGCATGACATAGGCATTGCGGTTCTGTGAAATCTAGATGACAGGGGTGGAGGGAGGGGGAAGGCGGAGCTCCGGCTTTGCGGCAGGAGCCCGTGTAGAGGGGTGTTCTAGTCTTGCGGGTAGCGGTGCTGCTTAGGGCTGCAAAGAAATACCCAGTTCTTTAATCAGCGGCTCCATCGCTTGGCGGTCTGCGTCAATCACCTGCTGAAACTCAGCGGGGCTGCTGGCGGCAGGCACCATGCCCAGAATGGTCATCTGAGCGAGCATGTCGGGGGTTTGCAAGATTTCCGCAACAGCCTGCTGCAGTTCGTCGACGATGGTCTGGTCGATTCCGGCAGGCGCCATCAAGCCAATCCACGGTTCAGCGGCATAATCCACGCCTTCCTCAAGCAAAGTTGGGGTGTCCGGCAACCCGGAAAATCGCTGCGCGCCAGTCAAAGCCAAGGGGCGCAGGCGGCCCCCTTCAATTAGGGCACGGGCGCTGGAAGGCGTATCTAACGCAATGTCTAGCTGCCCGTTCACCACATCGCTTTGAGTTTTGCTGGATGAAGAAGTCGGCACATAGAGCGCCTCAATCCCTAATTGGCGGGCCACTTGTTCCCACGTCAGGTGAAACGCCGTGCCAATCGAGAAAGAACCGATACTCAAATCTTGCTGCCTGGCGGCTTGCTCAAAGTCTTTCCAGCTCTTTAGGGGGCTGTCTTCACGCACCACGAAAAGGAAAGGGGTACGAGCCACCATTGAAATAGGCTGGAGATCTTTCTGAGGGTCGAAAGGCAATGACTTAGTAGCAAACGGCACAATGGTCACAGCAGAGGCGACCACCAAGGCCAAGGTGTGGCCATCGGGCTTGGATTTAGCCAGCAAGTTCGTGCTGATAATGCTGGAAGCCCCAGGGCGGTTTTCAACAATTACGGCCTGCCCCCACCGCTCGTGCAGTTTTTCCGCCAACAGACGCCCCATCAAATCGACGGGCCCCCCGGGATTATTACTAACAATCAACCGCACAGGCTGAGAGGGATAATCGGCGGCTGACGCGGGAACAGCAAACCCGGCCAGAGAGGCGGCCAGAACCGATGCCGCCATGAATTTCTTAAGCACGAAAGCTCTCCTATAGATGAGCGTTATTTAAAAGTAGTCAGGTGAGGGAAAACAGATGTCTCTGGCGCCCCCCCACGGATGAAGTCGATCCACTGCCGCTGCATCGTGTCGACCAACCCCTCCATGTGCGAGGCAGGGGCGGCGTGCAACATGGGTGCGTCCTGAAAGGCGCACAGCGTACCAAAAACAAAAGGCAGTTCAATGCAGTGACACGCCCCAAAGCATTCGGTCGGCGCATAATCAAACCGATACAGGTAAGCCTTGCGCCCGGCCCGGGCCGCATACTCCGCCCACTGCCTCGAAGGCGCGCCAAAAATACGATCGCCAACAGCATGGCTGGCGGGGCCCGTATCAAAACCGGGGAAGGCGGCCATCTCGTCTTGCGTGTAGCCAATGAGTACATCGGCCTGGGTAGCCACTTCAGGCAGGATGTCGGCCGCATCGCTGGCGATGACCTCGCCATCGACAACGGGCGAGAATAACGCCCGCCCCGCTCCCTTCTCCTTCAGCGCCTGAACCACTTGGGGCGCTTGCTGAGCCTTTAGGAAGGTGGAATAAGGAAGTGTTCTGGCGTGGTCCAGATCCTTCGCACCCGCAGCTTCCAACACTAAGCCTGCGAGCGATGCCGCATCCGCCGACGACCAAAAGCCCCGACCCATAGAGGCGCTTTGCACAATGACGCGAGGGTACCGGGCTTGCCTTGCCATCAGACAAGCAATCGAAGTCGCCCCGGCAGATTGCCCCATCAACGTGATGTTCTCGGGGTCGCCACCAAACGCTTCGATGTTTTCCACCACCCATTGAATCGCCGCTTCTTGGTCGAGCAGACCTACGTTGGCGGTTTCCCCCGGCACATGCAGCCACCCCAACGCAGCGAGCCGGTAGTTGGGCGTCACCACGACAAGGTCGCCTTTCTCCGCCAGCGCCGCCCCGTTATACCAATCCAAAGCCCCGCCCCCACTCTGCCAGGCGCCCCCATGCAACCACACCAAAACAGGGCGGCGCTTGGCGTCAGCAGCGGGCGTCCAGACCGTCAGGTGCAAGCAGTCTTCCGACTGCTCGTTATGGATGTCGCCCATCACATTCGCCAACCGTGACGGCAATTGAGGCGCAATAGGGCCGGGGCGAGTGGCATCCCGTGTTCCCTGCCAAGACCCTGCGGGCACGGGCGGCTTAAAACGCAAGTCGCCCACCGGAGCCTGCGCAAACGGTATGGCGCTGAAACGGTATACCCCGCCGTCCCGGCGACCGGTCAGCGCCCCTTGTTGAATGTGAAGAGAGAGAAGATCAGTGTCGGGGGTTGTGGACATGGGTTGCAGCTGCCAAGTGAAAATGTAGTGGTGTGTTGGATTTTAGGCGTAGCGCCGTGTGGGTTTGCAAGGGCCGTAACCCACATGGCCAGCTCTATCTAGCGTGCTATACCCGTGAAGGCATCCTTCGGCTAATCTATTCGGAAAACATAGGCACACATCAAAACCTCTACCGTGATATCAAGCAATGAGAATCCTCGCATCCTCCCTTAACCCCGAAGAAACCTACAAGCTCATGACCGGCGTCGTTGTCCCTCGCCCTATTGCCTGGATCACCAGCCAAGGCGACAGCGGCGTCATCAACGCGGCGCCTTTCAGCTGCTACACCATCGTCGCGCACAAGCCCCCGATGATCGGGGTGAACATTGGCAGTCGAGCCGGGGTGCGGAAAGACACTGCTCGCAATATCCACGAACGTAAGGAGTTCGTCGTCAATATCGCCGATGAAAGTCTGCTACTACCGCTACATGAAAGCGCGGCGGAGTACGAGCCGGATGTCAGCGAAGTGGAGCTTTTAGGGCTAGGGACTGTGGATAGCAACCTGATTAGCGTACCTCGTTTGGCCTCTGTGCCAGTCGCCTTGGAGTGCAAACTGCACTCTGTCACGCCATATGGCGATACGGGTGCAGAATTTTATGTCGGCGAAGTCGTGGCCATTCATGTGAGAGACGATGCCATCCAAGACGGCAAAATCGATAGCGCCAAATTGCGTCCGGTGTGCCGCTTAGCGGGGCCGAACTATGCGCATCTTGGCGAAATCATCACGTTGAAACCGCTGAAGCAGACCGAACGAACCGTAGTTACGGAGTAACGTTCTAGCCTTGCCAGAACGAACTTAATTCGACCGATTCGGCCGATCACAGGCCGGCACCGCACGGCTTACCGCAGCACCCATCAAACGAGCACGCGATATTCGGCGTCTCCCCTTCCTACTTTAGGGTTATCCGGAACACACATCGATATGTTGAAGTTGACCATTCACTCAACTTCAACATATCATCAACCCAACTGTGAAATTTCACTATTAGGTTAGAAGAATTTAAGAGGTAATCATGAGCCGTAAAGAACGCATCACTAGTCCGCACGTCGCCGAGGCGGCGCCCGGCATGTGGTCCAACTGCCTGAAAGTAGACGACACGCTCTACATCTCGGGGCTTACCGCCCGCGCCAACGACGGCACGAGCATTGTGGGCGAAACACCCTACGAACAAGCGCACTACATCTTCACCAAGATGAAGCATCTGGTAGAAGCCGCGGGCGGCAAGATGGACGACATGGTGACGCTTACCGTCTACGTCACGGATATAAAGTACAACGAAGGGGTATGGAAAGCGCGTCGCGAATTCTTTACCGGCGACTTCCCCGCATGCGCCTTGGTCGGCGTAAAGGAACTCGCCAAACCCGAGATACTGGTAGAGATCCAGGGTCAGGCTCGTCTGGGCGCGGCAGGCTGATATGAAGCTGGTTCGATTTGAATACAACGGCGCTGTCAGCGTCGGAGCTCTGGAAGAGGAAAACATCCTGCCTATCCCCGGGCTCGACAGCTTGTCAAACATCGTGAGCGGTGAACGGATCGCTGATCCGAACAGCCAAAACGCCGTACCACTTGCCAATGTGAAGCTGCTCGCACCCGTCGTCCCCCAGCGCAATGTGTTTTGCGTGGGCTGGAACTACCTGAAGCATTATGAAGAGAGCAAGGGCAAGAGAGAGGGGCAAGAAGAGCCGCTGCCCGAACGCCCAACCCTCTTCACTAAGTTACCGACAACCATCGCTAACCCGGGTGATGTTCTCCCGCTGCACCAAGCCTATACGCAGAAGCTGGATTGGGAAGTTGAGCTCGCCATAGTGATCGGTAAAGCGGGGCGCGACATCAGCGAAGCCGACGCGTTAAGCCATGTATATGGCTACACAATCGCCAACGACATTAGCGCCCGAGATCTTCAGCGCGCGCACGGCGGCCAGTGGTTCAAGGGCAAATCCTTGGATCACACTTGCCCACTCGGCCCGGTACTGGTCACGGCGGATGAAATCACTGACCCACAGAACCTGGATATTCAGCTCACCTTGAATGGCGAGGTCATGCAGTCGGCCAACACCAACCGTCAGATTTTCCCCGTGGCGCGCATCATCGCTGAGCTATCTGCCGGCATGACGCTGTTGCCGGGCGATGTGATTCTCACGGGCACTCCGGATGGCATTGGCGCTGCGCGGACACCACCACGATTCTTGCAGGACGGTGACATTGTGGAATGCCAAGTGGAAGGCATCGGCACACTCACCAACCGCTTTAGCTCCGCCATTCAAGCAGTGATCTAAGTTGAAGTAACGCAGCCAAGGAATTATTTATGAAGAAAGCAATACTGAGTTTGGCATTGGCATTCGCATGTACGGGAGTCGCCGCAGAAGACTTCCCGTCTCGCCCCCTCACCCTCATCGTGCCGTATAGCGCCGGCGGTTCGTCCGACACGCTCGCCCGTGCACTGGGCGACGTCGTTTCCAAGGAAATCGGCCAAAGCGTCATCGTGGAAAACCGCCCTGGTGCCGGCACCGTGATCGGCGCACAAGGCCTGTTGAGCAAACCGGCTGACGGCCACACCGCCTTGCTGGTGGCTGCCAGCTTTGTGATTAACCCCCACACACTCAAGTCCCTCCCCTACGATACGGAGAAAGACTTCCAGCCCATCACGCAATTGGTCTCCAACCCGCACCTGCTGGTCGTCAATAACGATCTGCCCGCATCGGACTTGAAAGAGTTCACCCAATGGGTAAAGGACAACCCGAATATCGGCGCCTTCTCTTCCTTTGGGGCAGGCTCTTCCGGCCACCTGGGTTTTGAGCTGTTGAAGATGCACTCCGGCATCGACATGCTGCATGCCCCCTACAAGGGTTCCGCACCGGCAACTATGGCCGTATTGAGCGGTGAAGTTCATGCGACCCTTGGCGACGTCGGTGTTGTGGCCCCTCACGTCCAGGCTGGCAAGTTGAAGGCCATTGCGGTGACCGGTGATAAGCGCGTGGAAACCTTGCCCAATGTTCCGACTTTCGCCGAAGCCGGCTTACCCCAGTTTTCGTCACAATCGTGGTTCGGTTTGCTCACGCACGCCGAAGTGTCTGAAGACAAGGTTAAGCGCCTGAACGAACTCTTCACCACTGCGCTTTCGTCCGAACAAGTACAAACGGTGTTGAAGCAGCAGGCGATGGAGGCCCGCCCGACGACCCCGGAAGAATTTGGCGAGTTCATGAAGGCAGAAGGCAAGAAGTACGAAACGGTCATCAAAGAAGGCAACATCACACTAGAGTAGTTGCCAACCACAGCCTGCTGCCTCAGATACACGGCGCAGGCATACCGCCCCAAACCCGGGAATGGCGTAAAACAATGCGCGCCTATAATGGTTATCGGCCACAAGCCGATAGCCCCCGTCACTATCTATGAATACCACCCCTTCAAAAATAACCACCTCCAAGCGAGTCATGCCTGCCCGATCGAAGCGGGAGCCGACTGCATCGCTGGGGGAGCAGGCCTACATCGCCTTCAAGCGACTGATCCTCACGCGTGATTTAAAGCCGGGCGAACATGTGAATGTCGCGCAATTAAGTGAGCAACTAGGCCTGGGGAAAAATCCCATCCATTTAGCCGCACACCGGCTTGCCCGGGAAGGCCTTGTAGAGATACTCCCTCGCAAAGGCATCCTTGTCCGTGCTGAAACGCTGGACAGTTTTCTGGAACTGATCGCGGCCCGGGAATTGGTCGAACCCTACCTGACGGCAGAAGCCGTCGATTACCTGACACCCGAAGTCGTCGAACGACTGGAAGCCCTTATCGAAAGAGGATGGCGACTGCAGGAAGCCGGCGACCGACTGGGGGCCATGGAAGTCGACCGCCTTTTTCACCAGACAGTCT
Organism: Achromobacter sp. F4_2707; assembly: GCF_047501535.1. Classification (NCBI taxonomy): domain Bacteria; kingdom Pseudomonadati; phylum Pseudomonadota; class Betaproteobacteria; order Burkholderiales; family Alcaligenaceae; genus Achromobacter; species Achromobacter sp. F4_2707. The sequence goes on along the minus strand of NZ_JAZDRJ010000001.1, from coordinate 76,642 downwards.
ATGCGGCGGCCAACAACGAATTGCTGGCAGACTTCGCCGGGCAACTGCTCGATCGATCCATGCGCTTATGGTTTACACCTGCACCCGATAGCAGCGAACCTTCAAATATGGAGCAGTTGGCCACCCTGCTGGAAACGATGAAGCGAAAGGACAAACAGGCGACCGCCGAACAAATGAAAGCGCATATCGGGTCGATACGGAAGAAGTTTTTGCGATAGCGCTCGGGAACAGTCAGCATAAGCTGCCATAGCGAGCCGCATGCTAAGCTGAAAAGTGCCTTTCCCCGCACGGAAATTCTCTGCTTCTACCGAGGACACGTGATGACCAGTACAGCTGTAATTGCCGTTAGTATCCTGCTCGTTCTGTTCCTTGGCCTGGCCGCCGGCTCTGCCCACCACTATTTCACGAAAGAACGGCCTAAAGAAGGCGATACGCCTCGCTAACTGACTACGCAAGAAAGATGAACGGCTACAACAAGCGTGCCGACTGACCTTGTTGAGTCAGCAGGGAAACCGCCTGTTTGTCGAACGACACGAAGACTTCCGCTCCAAACCAAGCGCCTTCAAAGGCTATGATGCCATCGGCAAAATCGCCGCCAGCTTCAAGCAGGGCAAGACCCGCCTCCGCCGCCGGGCGGTTCACGACGATATTATTTGTATTCAACAAGGCCCGGATCGCAGCAGCGATATCCGCGCGCTTCACACCATATCGGCTGCGCAGCACCCCCACGCATTCGCACAGCGTTTGCAGACTCACCGCCACCATGTCTGCCGACCCTAGCAACTCGACAGCCTTTGCCGTCTGGGCTTCGTCATCCGCCACCAGGGTGCGCAGTAAAACGTTGGTATCCGCAGTGACCTTCATTCTTCACCCATGCCCGAAGCCGCTCCCGCTTCGGCAATGGCCTCGTTGATTTCCTCAATGCTCAAGCGCGCACCGTTCGTTCTGCCCCTTAGAAAGCCTTGCAATTCCCGAAACGAACCTTTGGGCTGCGCGGCCCGCAACTCGGCGCGGCCATCCGGCAAAAGGTTGAGCTCAATCTTCTCGCCCGGTTTGATACCCAGATGTTGCAGGACCTCACGCCGAAAAGTCACCTGCCCCCGCGAGGTAACGGTCAAAGTGCTCATGACATTTTCTCCATTGCGTAGTTCACAAACAAGGTAATGCGAATTCGCATTACTGTCAAAGTATTTAGAAATAGAGAATGAAGCTCGATACACTCTGCCGGTTGTCACAACTAGCGAAAATCAACCCATTGGTGCTCAAGGGTTTTTCAAGAAAATAACGACCCGAAGCAACCAGTCGCCCCGACTGTCAGAGTGACTACTCGTAATGCGTCCACATTCTCAAAACACGGACGGTACGTTCCTGAACGAACACCTCATACACCAATCGACGCTGGATATTGATTCTGCGGGAATAGGCGCCAGAGAGATCACCGACCAGTTTTTCGTAAGGCGGCGGGTTCTGCAACGGGTCAGCCTCCAGTATTCCAATCAGTGCTTGCACTTTGCCCTTGAAGCCAGCCGCAGCAACCTTTTTCGCATCCTTGAGCGCTGCCTTTGCGTAGACGACCTGCCAAGTCACCAATCAAGCTCCTTGGCACTACTTTCCAGGGGTTCCGCCATGCCTTTCTTGATGGAGTCGCGCATGCCCGGTATGGAAACCAGATACAGAGTTTCCTGGATGGCATCCCAATCTGCCTCGGAGATAAGCACCGCACTCGAACGCTTGCCGACAATTCGAATCGGCTGGTGAGACTCGGCTGTTTGAATGCGTGGGCAGGGCAAATTTAAGCCACCTCCAGTTCATCGAGAATGGCACCGAGGCGCTGTCGCACTTCCCCTTGCAGCGACTTAACTGGCAGAGGCAGGCAGGGACTGGGGACCAATCCGCGAAGCTCCGCTGCCGTGGCGGTGACACGTAGACTGCCATATTGAAGGAACAGTGCCCACAGCGGCGCGAGCCGCTTGGAGAGGCGCATCGCTTCCTGCGAATTCCCTGCCTGCGCTTCCCGGGTGATTGCCAAGGCGATCTGCGGGAACAGGCCGGCAATTACCGAGTACCAGGCTTCGCATCCCGAGTTCAAACCCATAGCACCGAAGGCATCACCACTGACACCGATCGTCACATGCTGGGGAATCAGTGCGCGCAGCCGGTCGACACGCGCACGCGCCGCATCAGGAGCGGCCGGAACACCTGGAATCTTGATCGAAGCAACATTGGGAAGCTGTGCTATCCGGCCATGTAGTTCGTCACTAAACTCGAAATTCGTCGTATCGGGGTTGTCGTACACACATAGCGGCACGGACAAGGAACGGGTCACGGTGTCAAAGAGGTCAAAAACCTCGCCGTCGGACAGCTGCTGATAGGACACGGGGGCCAGCAATACACCGCGGGCGCCGGCTTTCTGCGCATCTTGCGCCAGTTCCAGGACATCACGTGTCCGCAAAGCGCCTATACCGACGATCACCGGGACCTCACCCGCGTGCTGGACAGCAAGTTGTGCGATACGAAGGCGTTCGTGCCGTTTGAGATACGCGTAGCTGCCGGTCGAACCCAAAACGCCGATGGAGTCAACGCCAGCATTAGCCAGGCGCTCAATCAGCCGAATGAACGAGGCCTCATTGATAGCGGCCTCATTCAAAGGGGTTAGTGGAAAAGCGCTCAAACCGGAAAACATAGTTTCGCCCACTAAAGTATTGCCTTTGCGTCTTGCAGAATTCTTCAATGAGAAAATTCCACTTCTGAATGCACCGCTTTTGCGGGGGATTACCCCAGGCCTTTAAGTTCGGCCAGTTGCCGGCTGCTGCTGGCCAACTTTTTCAGGATAGCAGGGGTATCAAAACGGGCCGGATCCAACTGCTCAAGAGGTGGAATAGACGCCACGTTAGCCTCTACATGCATAGAAAACACGATTTTTTATACATGATAGCGTGGATATGTATAAAAAACGGGGAAGTTTATGCATATTGTGGGGGCTGAGGCCCGGCGCCTGCAAGGCTATATCTGATTGCCGGAACATCTAGGCAGCAGACTGCTGCCCGGCAAAGGTATCGGAAATGTACTTGAGAAAGATGAGGCCGATTACAAGGTGTTTGTATTCTGCGGCGTCCATATTGGCACGCAGTTTGTCTGCGGCAGCCCACCACTATTTCACCAAAGAACCGCCCAAAGAAGGCAACACGGCTCACTCACTACCCACACAAACAAAAAGGGCTCCGGCATTGCTGCTGGAGCCCGTTTTGTCTGAGAACCGACACCCTCAAACGTCAATATTCCCCGCCTGCAAGGCATGTTCTTCAATAAACGCTCGACGGGGTTCGACGTTGTCGCCCATCAGCGTTGTGAAGATTTCATCGGCGGAAATGGCGTCTTCGATCTGCACGCGCAGCAGGCGGCGCACGGTTGGGTCCATGGTGGTTTCCCAGAGCTGGTCGGGGTTCATTTCGCCCAGGCCCTTGTAGCGCTGCTTGCTGACGCCGCGCTCGGCTTCGGAATGCAGCCACTGCATGGCTTCGCGGAAGTCATCCACGTATTTTTCCTTGCGTCGGTCACCTTCGCCACGCATGACTTTGGCACCTTCGCCCATCAGGCCGCTGAATGTGGCGCCGGCCTTGGCCAGCACACCGTAGTCGGCGCCGCGCACGAAGGCGCGGTCGAAGATGCTGACTCGGATGTTGCCGTGGTGCAGGCGTTGCACCACCAGGCGCCACGAATCACCGGCTTCGTTGGCTTCAGCCACGACTTTCACGGCATTGGGATCGGCGGGGTCGCGCAGTACGTCTTCCAGCGCCTTGGCCGAGGCTTCGGCGGTTTCAGCAGTGTCGAGGTTAAAGGTCACGCCCTCGGCAATGGCCGAGAGTGAGTCTTCATCCAGGTAGCGCGACAAGCGGGCGATGATGTTGTCGGCCAGCACGTATTGGCGGGCGAGGTCGGCCAGTGTGTCGCCTTCCAGGGGCGCTGCGCCTTCGGAAGGAACAACCGCCGCGTCTTTCAGGGCCAGCTGCAACATGAATTGCGCTTCCTCGGCATCGTCCTTCAGGTAGCGTTCTTCACGGCCCACCTTCACCTTAAACAGCGGCGGCTGCGCGATATACACATAGCCGCGCTCGATGAGTTCGGGCATCTGGCGGTAGAACAGAGTCAACAGCAGAGTGCGAATGTGCGCGCCGTCGACGTCCGCGTCAGTCATGATGATGATGCGGTGGTAGCGCAGCTTGTCGATATTGAAATCGGGCCCGATGCTGGTGCCCAGGGCAGTAATCAGCGTGGTGATCTGCTCGCTGGCAATCAGGCGGTCGAAGCGGGCTTTTTCAACGTTCAGCACCTTACCGCGCAGCGGCAAAATCGCTTGGAACTTGCGGTCGCGGCCCTGCTTGGCGGAGCCACCCGCAGAGTCCCCTTCCACGATGTAAAGCTCAGACAGTGCCGGGTCTTTTTCCTGGCAGTCCGCCAGTTTGCCGGGCAGGCCGGCGCCTTCCAACACGCTTTTACGGCGTGTCATTTCGCGGGCGCGACGGGCCGCGTCGCGAGCGCGAGCGGCTTCAATAATCTTGTTGCACAGCGCCTTGGCGTCGTTGGGGTTTTCAAGCAGCCAGGTTTCCAGGGTACGGGCCACGGCTTCTTCCACGGCGGGCCGCACTTCGCTGGAGACGAGCTTGTCTTTGGTTTGACTGCTGAACTTGGGCTCGGGTACTTTCACCGAAAGCACGCACACCAGGCCTTCGCGCATGTCATCGCCAGCCGTCTCGACTTTGGCGCGCTTTGCCAGTTCGTTATCGGCAATGTACTTGTTCAGCACCCGCGTCATGGCGGCGCGCAGGCCGGTCAGGTGGGTACCGCCGTCGCGCTGCGGAATGTTATTGGTGAAGCACAGCACGGTTTCTGAATAGCCGTCGTTCCACTGCATGGCGACATCCACGCCAATGGTGGCGTCGCCCACGGTGGAAGACGTCGACACCGCAAAAATATTGTTATGCAGCACCGTCTTGGAACGGTTGATGTACTGCACAAACCCTTGCACCCCGCCCATGAAGGCGAAGTCTTCTTCTTTGCCCTGGCGTTCGTCCACCAGGCGCACTTTCACGCCATTGTTCAGGAACGAAAGCTCGCGCAGGCGCTTGGCCAGAATCTCGTAGTGGAAGTCGATGTTCTCGAAAATTTCCGGGTCGGCCAGAAAGTGCACCGTGGTGCCGGTTTCGTCGGTATCGCCCGTCACCGCCAGAGGCGCAACACGCTCACCTTGGCGAAACTCCATTTCATGCAGCTTGCCATTGCGCCTAATACTCAGGCGCAGCCATTGTGACAGCGCGTTCACGCAAGAAACGCCCACGCCGTGCAAGCCGCCAGACACCTTGTAGGAGTTGTGGTCAAACTTACCGCCGGCGTGCAGCTCGGTCATAACGATTTCTGCGGCACTGCGCTGGAATTCGTCATCCTTGTGGATATCCGTGGGGATGCCACGGCCGTTATCGCTAACAGAGATACTGTTGTCGGCGTGAATGGTCACGACGATGTCGTCGCAATACCCGGCCAGCGCTTCGTCGATGGCGTTATCCACCACCTCGAAAACCATGTGATGCAGGCCGGTGCCATCCGATGTGTCGCCGATATACATGCCCGGGCGCTTGCGCACAGCCTCCAGGCCTTTGAGCATCTTGATGGATTCAGCGCCGTATTCCGGCACAACGGGGTTTTGATTTTGATCAGACATAGTTTTCCGGGGTGAATAAGCTTCGCCGGGTGCGGCGAAGCTTGCACTGGGATTCTTGCTCAGATACGCATCGGCATGACGACATACTTGAATTCGTCGTCGTCAGGCGTGGTGAGCAGGGCGGAAGCATTGACATCGGGCTGCACCGACCAGCGCAGCGATTCCGTCTTCACGTTGGCCAGCACATCCAGTAGATAGCTGACGTTGAAACCGACATCCAACGGCTCGTGCTCGTAATCGATATCGATTTCTTCAACGGCTTCTTCCTGTTCAGCGTTCGAAGAGGAAATGCGCAACTGGTTTTCAGACAGTTGGATGCGCACGCCTTTCAGCTTATCAGTTGTGAGAATAGCGGCACGCTGCAAGCTGCCTTGCAGGGCCTCGCGATTCACAAGGAAGTGGCGGGTGTAATTGGTGGGGATCACGCGGGTGTAGTCCGGGAACTTGCCTTCCACCAGCTTGGAAATCAGTTCAACTTCGCCAAAGCGGAAGCGAATCTGTGTAGACGAGACATCAATCTGAACCAGGTCTTCGGTGTCGGCCAGCAACCGCTGCATTTCCAGCACGGTTTTACGCGGCACGATGACATCGTGGCGAGATTCAATGCCTTCGACTGCAGTCGCGCTATGCGCCAGGCGGTGGCCATCGGTTGCCACGGCGCGCACCATGCCGGGCTCAAACACAAACAACAGGCCGTTCAGGTAGTAGCGAATGTCCTGCTGCGCCATGGCGAAGTGCACCTGGTTGAACAGGTGTTTGAGCGCTTTTTGCGTCAGGGAAAAGGAAACGTCCCATTGCTCCGGCACGGCCAGCGCCGGGTATTCTGCGGCGTCTAGCGTTTGCAGGGCGAAGCGGCTTTTGCCGGATTGCACCGACATACGACCGCCTTGCAGGGCCAGTTTGACTTCGCCGGTATCGGGCAGCGCCCTGAGGATATCCAGCAGCTTGCGCGCAGCGACGGTGGTGGCAGCGGCATCCGCCCCTACGCCGAATTCCGCATGCGTCGTGATCTGTACTTCAAGATCAGTGGCAATAAACGCCACGCCCTGCCCTTCCTTGCGCATCAGGATGTTCGCAAGTATCGGTAGCGTGTTTCGGCGTTCTACAATCCCGGCCACGGTCATTAATGGCTTGAGCAAGGCGTCACGAGTCGCTTGTACGAGTTGCATGGTTATCCTTTTAGGGTTTGTTCTAGTACGTGTAAGGCATGGTTGAGTTCCGTCTGTTTCAGCCGGGCTTCGGAGATTTTACGCACAGCGTGCAGGACGGTGGTGTGGTCGCGCCCGCCAAAGAGATCACCGATCTCCGGCAGGCTTTTCTGGGTGAGTTCCTTGGCCAGATACATGGCGATCTGCCGCGGCAGCGCAATATTGGCCGGGCGGCGCCGCGAATACATGTCGGCAACCTTGATCTTGTAGTAGTCGGCCACCGTCTTCTGAATATTTTCAACGGTAATCTGGCCGTTCGATACGGACAGCAAATCCTTAAGCGCTTCCTTGCAGACATCCACCGACAGCACTTCCTTGCCGTGGAAGCGGGCATAGGCCGACACTTTGCGCAGGGCGCCTTCAAGCTCGCGCACGTTGCTACGCAAGTGCTTGGCGATGAAGAAGGCGACTTCCTCGGGCATGGCAATGCCTTCGTTCTCGGACTTGCGCAACAGAATGGCCACCCGCATTTCCAGCTCGGGCGGCTCAATCGCCACGGTCAGCCCGGAATCAAAGCGGGAAATCAGCCGGCTGTCGATATTGGCCAGTTCCTTCGGGTAAGTGTCAGAGGTGATGATGATTTGCTTGCGCTGAGCCACCATGGCCTCGAAAGCATAGAAGAACTCTTCCTGTGTACGGTTCTTGCCGGCAAAGAACTGGATGTCGTCGATCAGCAGCAAGTCCAGGGAATGGTAATAACGCTTGAACTCATCAAACGCCTTGCGCTGATACGCCTTGACGACGTCGGACACGTACTGGTCGGCGTGTACATACCGCACACGCGCGCCCTTGCCTGTGGCAAGCAACGAATTACCGATGGCGTGAATAAGGTGAGTTTTCCCCAGGCCCACGCCGCCATACAGAAACAGCGGGTTATACGAAACCCCGGGGTTTTCAGCCACCTGCAAAGCGGCGGCGCGCGCCAGTTGGTTCGCCTTACCGGTAACGAAATTGTCGAAGGTGAGTTCGGCATTCAGGCGCGAGCGGTCGTGCAGGGCTTCGGCGGCTGCCGAGGCCGCTGCGGCGCCGGGAGGCGTAGTAACGGGGGGCGCCGCTGCAGGCGGGGGGGGCATCGTAATGCCTGCCGAGGGCTGCGCTGCGGGGGTTGCAGCCGCTGCCGTTCCCGCTGGGCGAGGCGCAGCACGGGTACCGTTACCCGGCAATTCAAATGTGACTTGAACAGGGCGTGAAAACCAATCGCTAGCCAGCGATTCGATCTGATGAGAGAAGTTCTTGCGCACCCAGTCCAATTTAAAACGGTTTGGAGCGGACACGCGAAGCACGCCCTGGGTTTCATCGAAAGCCAGAGGCACTAAAGGTCGTATCCACGCACTGATTTGTTGGGGAGGGAGTTCCTGTTCCAGTTTCTGGACACAGGTCTGCCAGAATTCATTCATTGTCGGCCACTTCGGTAAACCTCGATTCTACCCTGTCGATGGGGTAGTTATCCACAGGCCAGTTTACCGGACTCGTAAAAAGCCGGCTCAAGTGTTTGACTAATCGACAAAAATTTGATGAAATGGTGGGCTTTTCAAGAATTCTCTGCTCTTTTCTTTTTTCGGATCCGTCATGAAACGCACTTTTCAACCCTCCGTCACCCGTCGCAAGCGCACCCACGGCTTTCGCGTTCGCATGAAGACTCGTGGCGGCCGCGCCGTTATCAACGCGCGCCGCGCCAAGGGCCGCAAGCGCTTGGCCGTCTGAACGGCCTGATACGCCGGCCGTGTGCTGGCGTTTCCGTGCCCATGCGTGCCTCGTTTCCGCCTACGGCCCGCCTGCACCGCCCTTCCGAGTTTGCCGCCGCCCTTAAAGGCAGGCGGCTAGCCAGGGGGGCGTTGTTTGTGGTTTCTACCCCTAGGCAAACTCAGCCAGGGTCAGGTCAAGAAGCCCGTTTAGGCATGGTGATCGCCAAACGCATGGCGCCACTAGCCGTTTCCCGTAACACCATAAAACGTATTATCCGCGAAGCATTCCGGCAAAAACGCCATGAGCTTCCACCACGCGATTTGGTGTTCAGGCTGCATACTCGCATCACCCCATGTTCGCTGAGCGAACTAAAATCTCAGGTACGCAGCGAGGTGGATGCCTTGCTCGACAGGAGCCGCCGGTAATGCGTTGGTTGCTGATTGCTCCCATTCGCTTTTACCGTTATTTCGTCAGCCCCTGGCTGGGGCCCCGCTGCCGCTTTATGCCGACATGTTCGGTCTATGCAATTGAAGCGCTGGAAACGCATGGCGCATTACGAGGCAGTTGGCTGGCTTCGCGGCGCATTCTGCGCTGCCATCCCTGGTGCAAGGGCGGGCACGACCCGGTACCGCCTCCACGGGGTGTCAACCGCCCTGAATCGAAATGATTACGTCACGCACCCCCACATTCCCAGGCAAGCTCCGCTACACTTTCACAGTTTTGCCCAGATTCGACTTGTAAAGGCGCTATGGATATCCGACGTACCATCCTCTGGATGATTCTCTCTTTCTCGCTGCTGCTGTTGTGGAACAACTGGCAGACTTATAACGGCAAGCCTTCTATGTTCGGCCCGAGCCTGACCTCGGAAACTGTGGACCCCGCCGTACAGGCTGCGCAGACACAGCAAAACGATGTCAGTGTGCCCAACGCTGCCGCTGCCGTTTCGCCGACTGCTGCAGCATCCGCTGTTCCCGGCGAACAGGCGCCCGCGCCTGTACAGGCTGAACAAGTCGAAATCAGCACCGATGTCTTGCGCCTGACTTTCGATACGCAAGGCGCTCAACTGGTGCGCGCCGTGCTGCCCTTTTACAAGGTTTCCAGCAAGAGCGACGAGCCTTTCACGCTGCTTGACCGCCGTGCGGGCTACACCTACGTTGCCCAGACAGGCGTGGTGGGCGCACCGCAGGGGCAAAGCTACCCCACTCACCTGACGCCGTTCCACTACATTGGCCAGCAACAGCGAGAAGGCCGCACCGAAGTCAGCTTCGAAGCGACATCAGACGACGTTCGCGTGGTCAAGACCTTCATCCTCGCTCCCGCCAGCTACGACATCCAGGTCCGCCACGAGATTCACAACCTGAGCGACTCCGCCATTCAGCCGTCGATCTACCTGCAGCTCGAACGCGACGGCAACGAGCCCGGCGGTTCGTCTTTCTACAGCACGTTTACCGGCCCTGCCCTGTATTCCGCTGAAGACAAATACCAGAAGATTGATTTCTCGGATCTGGATAAAGGCCGCCACAACTACACCCGCGACGCCAATAACGGCTGGATAGGCATGGTGCAGCATTATTTCGCCTCTGCATGGGTTCCCGAGCAAGGCTTGCAGCGCCACAACGAAGCCCTGCGCATTGGCGACAACCTTTACGCCATTCGCACCCTGGTATCCGCAGGCAACATCGCTCCGGGCGAGGCCGTTGCGGTCGATGCCAACCTGTGGGTAGGCCCGCAAGACCAAGACGCCATGAGCGACCTGGCGCCCGGCCTGGAACTGGTGGTGGACTACGGCTGGCTGACCATCATCGCCAAGCCGGTATTCAAGCTGATGACCTGGCTGCACACGCTGCTGGGCAACTGGGGCTGGACCATTGTCGCGCTTACCGTGCTGATCAAACTGGCCTTCTACCCGCTATCGGCTGCGTCCTATCGCTCCATGGCCAAGATGAAAAAATTCACCCCGCGCATGCAGGCATTGCGCGAGAAGTTCGGCGACGACAAGGTGAAAATGAACCAGGCCATGATGGAGCTTTACCGCACCGAAAAGATCAACCCGCTGGGCGGCTGCTTGCCCATGCTGGTGCAGATCCCGGTCTTCATCGCCCTGTACTGGGTGCTGCTGGGCAGCGTAGAAATGCGCGGTGCGCCTTGGATTCTTTGGATCCAAGACCTCTCTGCACGCGACCCATGGTTCATTCTGCCCGCCATCATGATGGCCACCATGTTCCTGCAGATCAAGCTGAACCCCACGCCGCCCGACCCCATGCAGGCCCGTATCATGATGCTGATGCCCCTCATCTTCGGTGGCATGATGTTCTTCTTCCCCGCCGGCCTCGTGCTGTACTGGGTGGTGAACAACATCCTCTCCATCGCTCAGCAGCGCTTCGTCATGCACCAAATCGACAAGGCAGACGCAGCAGCCAAACGCTAAACCCCCACCTTACAAAAACCTTAAATGGGGACAGACCCCATTTAAGGTTCATTTAAGGTTCGAACTGTATAGCAAGCTTTCATATTCAGGAAATGGAAAAATCGTTGGCCGGATAGTCCTTAGCGTTTTTGAAAGACAGGCAGTCGTCGTTCGGCCATGGCTGCCACTCCTTCCTGAAAATCTGCCGTTTTCAGCTGTATACGTTGAAGATCCAACTCTCTCTGGTTGACCTTCCTGATCTCGTCTGCCAGACCTTCACGTAATGTCGAGCGCGTGGATTCCACGGCCAATGGCGCAGAAACGGCAATCTCTTCCGCCAAAGCGAAAGCCTGCTTGAGAACGTCAGCCTCGTCGGCCAGAACATCGGCCAAGCCAATGCGATGCGCTTCCTCACCATCAATCCGGCGGCCTGTATAGAACAACAGGGATGCCTGCTGCACGCCTACCAATCGAGGCAAGGTGACGCTCAGGCCGAATCCCGGATGGAACCCCAGCCGGTTGAAGTTGACACTGAACCGGGCCTCTTTGCACGTCACCCGGAAATCAGCGACCAAGGCCAGCCCCACGCCCGCCCCGACCGCCGCTCCCTGGAGCGCCGCCACAATAGGCTTTTTGGAATCGAACAAACGCAGCGCTTCGGCATAGAAAGTGCCGGGGTCACCGGAAGCCACCACTTCGTCGCTTTGCTCGTTGAAATCGTAGCCTGCGCAAAAAACACGCCCCTTAGCCGACAGCACGATAACCCTGCACTGATCGTTCGAGTCGAGCTCCAAAAGCAGGTCAGCCATCTGCCTGGCCTGAGGTGTACTGATGTAGTTGTATGGGCCGCTGGATATTTCTATGTGAGCGACGTAACCATCAAGGCTAAAGGAGAAACCGTCAAAATCTTTCTTCATGTGTATTCTCTTGCCAGCTGACACTGTCCTCTGTCCGCGATGTCAGAAACCCCGACCGATCCGCCCGGGGTTTCTGATTCAAGCCTATTGCTTTTCTATATCCGCAGTTTGGGCGACGCTGTTCCATAGGCTGATTTCATTCTTGATGAATGCCTGAAGCTCTTCGCTTCCGCCAAACTGCGGCTTGAGATCAAAGCCTGCGAAGAACTCTCCAGTTTCCGGAAGGCGTGAAACCTGATCGAAATAGCCCTCTATCTTTTGCATGATGTCATCGGGAGTCTGCGAGCTTGCCGCGACCGCCACCCACAGGAAGATCTTGAAATCAGGAACACCAGCGTCTTTGGCGAGAACCGCGTTGGGGACCGATGGATAGGGTTGGTCATCAGCAATGACCAATAGGCGAATCCTGTCTGCCTGCGCCAGAGCCTGAGCGGCAGTGATATCCGCAAACCCGTAATCTACGGTTTTTGAGGCAACCGCAGTCACAGTCTCCCCTGCACCCTTGAACGGAATATTGACGGCTTTGGTTCCAGTCAACTGACTGAAGTGCTCTCCGACCAGTTGGTAGCCTGCAGACCCCGTACCGTAATTCAGCTTACCTGGATTAGCCTGTGCATACGCCAGCAGGTCGTCCAAGGTCAGGAATGGCGACTCATCAGGCACAGCCAGCACGGCAGGCGTCTTGAAAATGAACGCGATGGGTTTGAAATCCTTTATGGGGTCGTAAGGCAACTCTTTGAACAACGCAGTGTTGGTCGCCAATATGGAGTTGCTGCCAACAAGGATGGTATAGCCATCAGCCGGAGCGTCCAGCACAGCCCTGACGGCAATAAAGCCGTTGCCGCCTGGGCGATTTTCCACGATCACGGGCACGCCGGCGAGCTCGGAGACTTTCTGAGCATAGAAGCGGGCTGAAGTATCTGTGCCGCTTCCTGGATTGAAGGGAACAATGAACCGGATCGGTTTCGATGGGTAATCGCTTGCAGCCGCTTTACCCGTCAGGGACATCCCCACCAAAAACGATGCAGCAACGAGCGTCAGAAGGGTTTTCCGAATCATTGTCTCTCCTTGTATTTTCATGGCAGTGCGAATTTCGGAACACGTTATTCCGTCAAAAGATCACAAGCATTATTGACCCACTATCGCTCCAGCGCTATAAGTTAATTTCACTATACGAAATTAATTATGATCGAAAAACCGGCTTCCCCGATCTCTTCACGCAGTAAAACCCGGCTTAACGGGGCGTTCACCCGGACAACGGCCGGAAGCCAATCCCTGGAACGCGGGATGCAAATCCTCAGGGCCTATCGGCTGGGCGTCGAACTGCTTACCAACGCAGAACTAGCCGACCGCACCGATTTGCCACGTCCTACAGTCAGCCGATTGACACGCTCTCTGGTAGAGGAAGGCTTTCTTGACTACGACCTTTCTTCAAGGAGCTACCGGCTGTCTCCCATTTTCCTTGGCTTTTCTTATGCCTTCCAGCACGCTGAAAATACAGATCAGGCCATAAGCTCGACCATGCAGTCTCTTGCAAGAAACGAACGCGTGAATGTCGGCCTTGCTCTGCCTAATCTGCTTGACATGGTCTACGTGGAATCCGTCCGTGAAAGCAGGCGGGGAGTTTTCAGGCATGCTCCCACAGGAACACGGTTTCCAATAGAACTGACATCCGGGGGACGAGCTTACTTATCCGCTCTCAACCCCGCACCTCGAGACGGAATCCTGCAGAAACTAGCCATCCGGCATGGTGAAAAATGGCCTCCGATACTCAGTGAAATCGAAGCCGCAAGGAAAAAAATAAAGAAAGAAGGCTACTGTGTGGCCCATTGGCAGCCCGGCATGACCGCAATCGGAACCCCTCTGAAAAAACGCAACGGCAGGATCTATTCCCTCATCATCAGCTTTCACACCCCCGATACCCTATCAGCCACCATACGCAAGCACAGCCGAATACTTCTGGACTTGAAGGAAGACATCCAGAAAATCTGGCACCGTTAACGCATACCTTACAAACACCTTAAATGGGGACAGACCCCATTTAAGGTTCGCTGGTATTTACCGATGGTTTTCCTTGCGTCATTCATGTACCGTGACGGGTTTTCCGATCTAAGCTGGACACCCTGAACAGGAACGATTTCTCCATGGATGCACGCCCCAGAACTTCATTGCGCACGACACTGCTGCACGCAGCAACCGTTGCCGCCCTTGCTTGTGGGTTGATGAGCCCCGCCACCGCTCAAGAACCCCTGAAAATCGGCTTTATTGCCACGATGTCGGGGCCCGGCGGCGCGCTTGGGCAAGATCAATACGATGCCTTCATGCTGGCCATTGAGCAGCGTGGCGGCAAGCTGGGCGACGTTCCCGTTACGGTTATCCGCGAAGACGATCAGCTCAAGCCGGATGTCGGCGTGCAGGCCGCGACCAAACTGCTGCAAAGCGACAAGGTCGATATCATCACCGGCGTCACCTTTTCCAACGTGATGATGGCCATTCACAAGCCCATCACCGACGCCGAAGTTTTTTTCATCGGCTCTAACGCAGGCCCCGCCCCCATCGCCGGCAAGGAATGCTCTGAGTTTTATTTTTCCACTTCGTGGGATAACGACATGCTTCACGAAGCCGGGGGCCAGCTCACTAGCGACCTCGGTTACAAGAATGTGTATGTCATGGCCGCCAACTATCAGGCAGGCCGCGATGCCGCTTCCGGCTTCAAGCGCACCTTCACCGGCAATGTGATCGACGAGGTTTACACCCAGGTCAACCAGCCCGATTACTCCGCAGAAATCGCCCAGTTGCAGGCGGCGGCGCCCGATGCCGTCTATGTGTTTTACCCAGGCGGCATGGGCATCAACTTCATCAAGCAATACCGCCAGGCGGGGCTGTTGGGTGAAATCCCCCTGCTTTCCGCCGCCAGCCTCGATGGCACCACCCTGCCCGCGCTTAAAAACCTGGCAGTTGGCGCCATCACTAGCGCCCCCTACGCGCCCAACATCGACAACCCGCAGAACAAGGCTTTCGTGGAAGCCTTCGAGAAAGCCTACAAGCGCCCGCCTTCCATGTATGCCGCACAGTCTTACGATGCCGCCAGCCTGCTGGATTCCGCACTGCGCAAAGTGAACGGCAATCTTTCCGACAAGCAAGCCTTCATCGCTGCACTAAAAGAAGCCGATTTTCAATCGGTGCGCGGGCACTTCAAGTTTGACTCCAACCATTTCCCGGATGCCGCCTTCTACCGTGTCGATGTGGTCGAGGAAAATGGTGAAGCCGTGCTCAAAGCGTCCACCCCGGTTAATATCGCTACCCGCGCCAATTTCGCGGCGCAATGCCACCTGAAGTAAGGGTCAGTCACGGGCGGCATTTTGAGCCGCCCTTCAAGGCCTGTAAAGGTGTATTGTGAGTTTCAATCTGTTCATCATCCAGGCGCTCAACGGCCTGCAATTGGGCGTACTGCTGTTTCTCATGGCGGCCGGGCTCACACTTGTTTTCGGCATCATGAACTTTGTGAACCTCGCCCACGGTTCCATGTACATGATGGGCGCCTTCATCGCGGCGGCGCTCTACAGCTATACCGGTTCTTTCTGGCTCGCTGCCCTGCTGCTGGTTCCCATCATGCTGGCCCTGGGCATGGCGCTTGACCGCCTGGCACTCAGCACGCTTTACGAGCGCGACCACCTCTACCAAGTGCTGGCTACCTTCGGGCTGATTCTCTTCTTCAACGAAGCCGCCCGCATGATCTGGGGGTCTTCACCCGTTTATATGGACGTGCCGGACGCCCTCGGCGGAGCGGTTCAACTATTCGGCATCCGCTACCCGGCTTACCGCCTGCTCATCATTGTCGCGGGCTTGCTTGTGGCACTTGGCTGCTATCTGCTGGTGCACCACACCCGCCTGGGCATGCTGATACGCGCGGGCGCCACCCACCGCGAAATGGTGGGCGCGTTGGGGGTGAACATTCGCCTGCTCAACGCCTTGCTATTCGGGCTGGGCGCCGTGCTGGCAGGGGTTGCCGGGTTGTTAGCCGGGCCCATTATGTCCGTGCAAGTCGGCATGGGCGAGCCCATTCTCATCCTTACCATGGTGGTCATCGTCATTGGCGGTATTGGTTCGATTCGCGGGGCCTTCTATGCCGCCTTGATCGTGGGCGTGGTCGATACCTTAGGCCGCACTCTGCTCCCCACCCTGTTACGCAATTTAATGGAACGCAGCAGCGCCGATATCGCCGGGCCCGCCATTGCCTCCATGATGATCTACATTCTTATGGCCGTAGTTCTGGCGCTGCGCCCACGCGGCCTCTTTCCGGTCCAACGGGGTTGAATTCCGCCATGTCTTTTGCAACCTCGGCCACCCGGCCCTCCCTGCTGCGCTGGATTCCTGCCGTTGTCATTGCTGCCCTCATTCTGTTACCGGCCCATGCCATCGTGATGGAGAACGCCTTTACGCTGGCGCTCATGAGCCGCATCGTCATCCTGGCTATTGCTGCCGTGGCGCTGAACCTGGTATTGGGCTACGGCGGCATGGTCAGCTTTGGCCATGCGTTATTCCTGGGCCTGGGCGTCTACAGCGCCGCCATTCCTGCTGTGCATGGTGTTGAAAACGTGCTGGCCCACCTGCTGATCGCCGTGCTGGCTTGCGGGCTGATCGGGCTCATCACCGGCGCTATCGCTCTGCGCACTCAGGGCATTGCCTTCATCATGATCACCCTGGCCTTTGCCCAGATGTTCTACTTTGTATTCGTCAGCCTCAGCCCCTATGGCGGCGACGACGGAATGCGGCTGGCCGGCGGCAGCCAGTTGGCCGCTATCAACCTGACGCATCCCACGTGGTTGTACGCCACCTCCCTGGCCATCTTGTTGCTGTCTTTGTATGGCATGCGCAGGCTGGTTTCTTCCCGCTTTGGCATGGTGTTGCAAGGCAGCCGCATCAACGATACCCGCATGCGCGCTCTGGGTTTTGCCACCGCCCGTTACCGGCTGGCCGCCTACGTGATTTCCGCCATGTTATGCGGCGTAGCCGGAGTGCTCTACGCCAATCTCACCCAATTCGCCGCACCATCGTATATGTCCTGGGCCATGTCCGGCGAACTCATCGTCATGGTGGTATTGGGCGGCATGGGTTCCATCATGGGGCCGCTGTATGGGGCCGCCGCCCTGCTGCTCACAGAAGAAGCGCTGAAAAGCGTGACCGAGCATTGGATGCTGATTCTCGGCCCCGCCATTGTCGCCATGGCCGTGCTTGGCCGCCATGGCATCGCGGGGCTACTGGCCGCCCGCACCCAGCCACACACAGCGGCCTCTGCTCCCAAGGTTGCGGCAGGCGAGCGCCCTGCGCCCTGCGCTTCTCGCCCGGCACGCCTTGTGGTGAAGAATCTGGTCAAACGCTATGGAGGGCTGCTCGCCACCGATCACGTTGGTTTGGAATTAGAAACCGGCCGCATTCATGTCGTCATCGGCCCCAACGGCGCGGGCAAGTCCACGCTGATAGGCCAGTTGTCAGGGGAAATCCCCCCCGACAGCGGCTCCATAGAAATGGATGGGCGCGACATCACCCGCATGCCCGTTCACCTGCGCAGTTTGGCAGGGCTGAAACGCTCCTACCAGATCACCTCTGTATTACCGCAGTTCACCGCTCTGGAGAACGTTATGCTGGCTCTCCAGGCTCATCAAGGCCATAGCTTCCGCTTCTGGCAACCCGCACACCAGCAAGATGCGCTACTGCAGCCAGCCCTGGCTGCACTACAAGAAGTGGGCCTGCAGAACCACGCCCACACGCCTGCCGGCACCCTGGCCCATGGTCAGCAGCGCCAGCTTGAGCTGGCCATGGTGCTGGCTGTGCAACCTCGCGTTCTGCTGCTGGATGAACCCATGGCGGGCATGAGCCTGGCGGAATCCCGAGACATGACGCAGATATTGCAGCGCCTGCGCCCTCATTACGCCATTTTGCTGGTCGAACACGATATGGAAGCGGTCTTCAGCCTGGCTGACCAGATCAGCGTGCTGGTGTATGGCCGCTGCATCGCCAGCGGGTCGCCCGAAGAGATCCGCAACAATGAAGAAGTGCGGCAAGCGTATCTGGGAGAAGAAGCATGACTGCCAAGCCGCCGCTTCTGGAAGTCAAAGCCTTACATGCGGGTTATGGCCAAAGCCAGGTTCTGCACGGCATGAGCCTGCATATTTCCAGCGGGGAATTCATTACCCTGCTAGGCCGCAACGGCATGGGCAAGAGCACTACCATTAAATGTTTATTCGGCCTGCTGAAAGCGCAATCCGGCTCGGTTCTGCTGGAAGGGCGCGACATTACACGCAGTGCCAGCCACCAAATTGCCCGGGGCGGACTGGGTTTAGTGCCGGAAGGGCGGCAGATTTTCCCCAACCTGAGCGTGGAAGAAAACCTGCTCGCCACAGCGCGTCGTCCTGTTCAAGCAGCAGCCCTCTCTCAGGCCCAACCCTGGACCCTGGAGCGCATCTACAGCCTGTTTCCACGCTTACAGGAACGACGCAGCAACGCCGGCACTCAGCTTTCCGGCGGCGAACAGCAGATGCTGGCGATTGGTCGGGCACTGATGACCAACCCTCGCCTGCTGGTACTGGATGAAGCCACCGAAGGCCTGGCCCCCTTGGTACGGCGCGATATCTGGCAAGCGCTGGCACAGCTTAAGGAAACCGGCCTGGCCATCCTTTGCATCGATAAGAATCTGGCCTCCATGTTGCCCCTGGCTGACCGCCATTACATCGTTGAAAAAGGCCAGGTCGTCTGGCAAGGAACTTCAGACGATTACTTGGCCGAAAGCGAATCCCTGCAAGGTTTCCTGGGCGTCTGAACAGACAATTCTTGTCAACGCCCCAGCGATCGCTCTCGCAAATGCCGTAGCTCCTGCAAATTAGCCTGAGTCTATTGACCCATTAAAAACAATCAATTTTACCAATGAGATGAACATTCATAGAATGGCATACATCTCATGAAAAATGTTTTTGCACATTTTCAGGCACTCAGTAACAGTTTCAAGGAGCCACTATGAAAAAACTCACTACCGCCGCCGGCGCACCCGTCGTTGATAATCAGAACTCTATGTCCGCTGGTCTCCGTGGCCCGCTGTTGCTGCAAGACGTTTGGCTGATTGAAAAGCTCGCCCACTTCGATCGCGAAGTTATCCCTGAGCGCCGTATGCACGCCAAAGGGGCGGGCGCTTACGGCACCTTCACCGTGACACACGACATCACCCAGTACACTCGTGCCAAGATTTTCTCGGAAGTCGGCAAGCAAACACCCATGTTCGCCCGTTTTTCTACCGTGGCTGGTGAGCGCGGTGCAGCCGATGCCGAGCGTGATATCCGTGGTGCCGCATTGAAGTTCTATACCGAGGAAGGTAACTGGGACATGGTGGGCAACAACACCCCCGTGTTCTTCTTCCGCGACCCGCTGAAGTTCCCCGACCTGAACCACGCAGTGAAGCGCGACGCCCGCACCGGCATGCGCAGCGCACAAAACAACTGGGAATTCTGGACTGGCCTGCCCGAAGCCTTGCATCAGGTCACCATCGTCATGAGCGACCGCGGCATCCCTGCCGACTTCCGCCACATGCATTTGTTCAGCAGCCACACCTACAGCTTCATCAACGCACAGAACGAGCGCTTCTGGGTCAAGATGCACTTCCGCACGCAGCAAGGTATTAAGAACCTGACAGACGCCGAAGCGAAAGAAGTGGTGGGCCGCGACCGTGAAAGCTCGCAGCGCGACCTGTACGAAGCGATTGAGCGCCAGGATTACCCACGCTGGACCATGTATGTGCAGATCATGCCCGAAAAGGATGCTGCCACCTACCACCTGAACCCCTTTGACCTGACCAAAGTCTGGCCCAAGGCTGACTACCCGCTCATCGAAGTCGGCGTCATTGAACTGAACCGCAACCCTGACAACTTCTTTGCAGAAGTCGAGCAAGCGGCTTTCACCCCCGCCAACGTGGTGCCCGGCATCAGCTTCTCGCCCGACCGCATGCTGCAAGCCCGCCTGTTCTCCTACGGCGACGCTCAGCGTTACCGTCTTGGCGTCAACCACCACCAGATTCCGGTGAACCAGCCGCGCTGCCCGTTCCACAGCTATCACCGTGACGGCGCCATGCGGGTTGATGGAAACCATGGCCCCACCATTGCTCACCAGCCGAATACTCGCGGCGAATGGGCTGAACAGCCTGATTTCCGCGAACCGCCTCTGGCTCTGGACGGCACGGCTGCCGACCACTGGGATCACCGGGTGGACGAAGACTACTTCAGTCAGCCGGGCAACCTGTTCCGCCTGATGACGCCTGAGCAGCAGCAACAGCTGTTCGAGAATACGGCACGCAATATCGCCGGGGTATCTCGTGATGTGCAGGATCTCCACATCCACCACTGCACCCAGGCCGACCCGGCATACGGTGCGGGTGTAGCTGCCGCCATCGAGGCCATCAACGGATGGGGTAAATAAGCCCACGCTGTCTCCCCTGGTAGTGGCACAAATACTTGCCGCCAGGGGGAGGCTCCAATAAAAATCGCCCGCAGCAATGCGGGCGATTTTCTTTTGCTCGATATCCGTGGCGCCTTACGGGTGACGCAGGAACCGCACCCTAATGGCGCACCGTAGTAGAAAACATATTGATCACCACCACACCGGCCACAATCAACCCCATGCCGATGATGGCAGGCCAATCCAGACTCTGCTTAAATGCCACCCAACCGACTATCGAAATCAGCACAATGCCGACACCCGACCAGATTGCGTACGCTACCCCGGTGGGTATGATGCGCAGCGTGAGCGCCAGAAAATAGAAGGCGATCGCGTAGCCCACCACAGTGACTACACTGGGCCACCATTGCGTAAAGCCATTGGAAGCTTTCAAAGCACTGGTCGCAATGACTTCAGAAACAATGGCAATGCCGAGATAGAGATAGGCTTGGGTCAGAGTCATAGGGTGCCGAGCGATTTACAAATAGCTTTCGCCATTCAGGTAGGCCTTGCGCCAGCGGTTAATCACAATACGATCAAACAAGCCCCCGGAGGTGAAAGGGTCACCATCAATGAACGCCTGCGCTTCTTCGCGCGTTTCGACATCCACAATGTAGAAACTGCCTGTGCCCGTCACGCCATCGTCCAGCAACTTAGCACCGCATGCCAGCAATAATTTCTTGTTCTGTTCAAGATAATCCAGGTGGGAGGGGCGCAACTGCTGACGCAACTCGCCAGTGTCGGGCTTGTCGAAAGTTTCGATCATATAAGGCATGTTTGCTCCTTTTTAGAATGAAGGCGATACACTGTTCGCACCTTGGCGAAGTCCGGAAAACCAGAGGCTCAAATCAAGCGCGCCGGCAAGCAAGCACGCAGTGCATGAACCGTTTATTCCCGCCCATCACCTGTTTATAAAAACCATGATTCCGCGTTCCAACGACCCGATCACCGCCATTGCCACCGCCCCGGGAAAGGGCGGCATCGGCGTGGTGCGCATATCGGGCAGTAATCTTGATGGCATTGTGGCCGAGCTTTTTAATGTACCCCTGAAACCTCGCCACGCGCATTACTTGCCCTTCGATGACGCGCAAGGCCAAGCCATTGACGCTGGCATCGTACTGTACTTCAAAGCGCCTCATTCCTATACCGGTGAAGACGTGCTTGAACTGCAAGGCCATGGCGGCCCCGCCGTACTACGCCGGATTCTGCAACGGTGTTTGGAAGTCGGAAAAAAATGGGGCCTGCGGCACGCTGAACCCGGTGAGTTCACCCAACGCGCGTTTCTGAACGACAGGCTCGACCTCGCCCAAGCCGAAGCGGTGGCCGACCTCATCGACGCCTCCTCCGAGGCCGCAGCACGTAGCGCCATGGCGTCGCTCAGCGGTGAATTTTCCAAGGAAATTACCGCGCTGAATGAACGCATCATCCACCTGCGCATGTTGGTCGAAGCCACTCTGGACTTCCCCGAAGAAGAAATCGATTTCTTGGAAAAATACCAGGCCCGCCCCACCTTGGAAGCCATTATCTCTGACCTTCAGGCCATCCGCCGCCAAGCCCGCCAGGGCATGATATTGCGCGAAGGCCTGCACGTTGTCCTGGCAGGCCGCCCCAACGTGGGCAAATCCAGCCTGCTTAACGCGCTGGCCGGCGACGATATCGCCATCGTCACGCCTATCGCAGGCACCACCCGCGACCGCGTCATCCAACAAATTCACCTGGATGGCGTACCTATACACATTGTAGATACGGCTGGGCTGAGAGAAACCACGGACGAAGTCGAAAGCATCGGCATCGCCCGCACCTGGGCGGAAATCGAGCGCGCCGACGCCGTCATCCACCTCCAGGATGCCCGCGAACCCGACGATGAGCTCTCCGAAGCCATCACCAAACGCTTGCCCGCTCGCGCGCCCATTCTCAAAGTCTTCAACAAAGCCGACCTCCTCGGCACAGACCAAAAAATGGGGACAGACCCCGATTTTTTGGGGTCTGTCCCCATTTCTGCGAAGACGGGCTACAACCTTGATGTTCTGCGGCGACGGCTGCTGGATATTGCAGGCTGGTCGCCCGGTGCCCAGTCGCCCTGGCTGGCCCGCGAGCGCCATATCCGTGCTCTGGAAGCGGCCGAAGAACACTTGGCCGCCGCCCACGTCCATGCCGAACTCGATGATCAAGTGCTGGATTTATTCGCCGAAGAATTGCGCTTAGCGCATGAGGAACTAGGCTCGATTACAGGGCAGTTCAGCAGCGACGATTTACTGGGGGAGATCTTCTCTAGTTTCTGTATTGGGAAGTAATTCCACCAGAAAGCTTGAAAAACACGGAAAAGCGTATTCCTTCGTCGCTCACGCGGCGCACAAGTTACAAGGCTTCAAGCCGCCCCCAATCGCCACACCCGCTTGCGCCCCGGCACCGCGCCTAACCCCACAAGACCTGCACATAGGCCTCCGCCGATAATCAATGCACGAGAAGGCGACCAAAGCGTAGCGACTCCTGCCGCCTGCATGCCGCCGATGGCCGGGCCGAGGTACCCCTGCAAAAGCCACAATGCGGAGACTCGGCCTCGTAGCGAATCTCGCGTGTGAATCTGCAGTAATGCTCCACGCACGATGTCAGATGCCGTATCGGCCATGCCGGTAATCGCAAGAAAAACCAACACCAGCCAAGGTGCCCATGAGTACCCGCCCTCGGCGGCACTCGATGAAATACCGGCCAACATCACGGCCAGCCCCCACATAAACGTACAGCAAATCACGACTCGCCCCGGGCGAGCCAAGGTTCTGGTCCAACCAGAGCTCACGGCTACCAATAAGGCCCCTACCGCCGGAGCAGCGTACAAGTAGCCCACCATCTCTGGGCCACCGTTGAGCACGACTTCGCCCAATTCCGGCATCAGTGCATAGATGCTCACAAACAACATGGCAACCAGATCCAACGCGAGCAAACCGCCTACAACCCGGTTCTGCCCGACATAACGTAAACCTTCCACCCACTGGCGAAACAGCGGCATGGGTGTCGGTGCGCCAACCGCGTCTTGCGAGGCGTCAGCATCCTCCGGCAACAAGCAATCGCGTGGAATCCGAGCCAAGAATACCGGCACCAACACGGCGCCAACGAACACCACGCCATAACAGGCCGCGACACTACTTCGCGCCAGCAACGCGCCCGCGATCAGCGGGCCCACCAGCCGACCCAACTCCATCGCCAGGGCATTCAATGCACCGGCTGCCGCCAAATATTTCCCTGGCACCATCCGTGGTAACGCCGCCATAAGGGCGGGCGCGCTGATACCGCTAGTGAAACCGCTCAGCAATGTAGCGGCGTAAATAAGGGTCAGCCCCGGTTCCGGCCGCAGACTATTAGCCCATAACAGGCACACCACAAGCACATACGCCGCCCTGCCCCATATCATGATGCGGCGACGGTCGCTGCTATCCGCCAACGTTCCGCCCCAGATCAGCCCTATCAGAGACCCGATTGCCAGCCCCACACTGACGCCCGCAACGTGTAAAGAAGACTCACTCAGGCCATAAACCTGCCAGGCCACAACGACGGCCAAAATAGAGATGGACAGCAGGGATACCGTGCGTGCGATGTACAAGCTGCGAAACGCAGCGGATTCGCGCAAGGGGGAAATATCCGGTGCCAGGGCAAGCCACCGTCGGCGGCGCGAAGTCATTTGTCTGCTGTCTCTGGTTGTTCGGTTTCCCGCGATGTCGGGCCACCACTCTTCATGCGGGTCTCGTCCACGCCATGGCGCCAATAGGCCACCACAAGCTGTTCCTTGCCGGACATCCCCCGGCTCTCGCGCAACCATTTTCTTACAGCCTGCGCGGTGGCGAACTCGGACGCCACCCACACATAACGATCTCCACTCGCAGGTATGGCACACGACAATATCGCCTCCTGTAGCAAGGGGCTTTTCCCGGGCTTTAGATCGTCGCGATGCAGCCAGCGCAGTGTCATGCCATCAGGCTTCGAAAGCGGTAATTCATCGTCGGAATTCTGTACTTCTATGATGATCTCGCCACGCGTTTCCGGCGGCAGCGTCTCAGCAATGCGCGCAACGGCGGGCAGCCCGGTTTCATCGGCGGCCAACAGCATCCACTTAGCAGGCCTCGCCGTCCGCCCGCCTGGGCCGGATACACCAATTTGATCTCCGGGCTGCGCCCTCACAGCCCATGCGGCACCCGGGCCTGCGTCGTCGTGCAGGACAAAATCTATGTCCATCCAGCCGGCTTGCGCATCGATTCGACGAATCGTGTAAGTACGCATATCCAGCCGCTTCTCTCCGGTTGGAAGCTGCGGAAACCCCTCTTCATCCAATGTCGGCCATTCTGGCTGTGTGATGCCGGGCTGAGGCAAGAGCAACTTGCAATGCAGATCCTCCTCGCTCTCGTAACGCGCAAGGTCTTCGGCACGAAACCGTACCCGGCGCAGGTGAGGCGTGATCAGCTGCGTCGACACGACCGTTAGCACACGGAAAGCAGGAGGACGTTCAAACGCCGGCCGGTCACCTTCCCATTGAATCGTTTCCAAGGAACAGGCGGCAAACTCGGCCACGTGATGATGAGTCATCATCCGTGCATCGAATAGCTGCTCCTGCGTCGCCGCGACAATTTCCGCTCGCAGGGTATCGCCTTGGGCTAAGAACAGAATCCTCGCGCCGTCATAGTCAAGCACCCAGCCATCGCCTTCAGGCTTGGACTCAATCTCGTGCTCGGCCAAGTGGGCCAATAAGGCATGTAGCACGGCTGACGCATCAATGCCATCAACGATAGTGCTAGTTCGGAAGGTACTCATTCGGCTTTTCCATATTCAAAGGGTTGAACAAACTCGCGACTGACTCGCGGGGCCATCCACCAGCACGTAGGGACGCCCTTGCTCGCAAAACCGAACACGGGCGCGCACGCACCACACCTCCTGTAGGAGCTGATCGCTGATCACCTCAGCGGGACATCCAAAAGAATGGACTTGACGCTCGTTCAGGATGGCGATTCGATTCGCCCACTGAGCGGCAAGCGTCAGGTCATGGAGAACGACAATTACAATGCGGCCTTCATCAGCCAGGCGACGGGCCTCGTTCATGACCTGCCACTGGTGCGCCAGGTCAAGCGCACTCACCGGTTCATCCAGCAAGACCAAAGGGCTTCCGCGCACCACGGCCTGAGCTAACGCAGCCAATTGCCGTTGACCGCCGGACAACTCGAACAACGGACGTAGCGCAAGCTCTCCAATACCCAGGCGATCAATCACCTGCAGCGCCTGGATCTCGTCCTGACGACGTACACCGGCAGCGTTACCCCGCAAAGCGGCTAGGGTCGCCTCCAACACCGTGAGCCGAGTGTCTTCTGGCAGGGCCTGAGGCATGAACCCAACGTGCTGAGCACGCTCGCTAGCCGACCAGCGTAAGCAGTCCCGGCCATCGAGCCGCACGCAGCCGGTCGCATGAACTAGCCCTGCAATAGCTTTCAGAAAGGTTGACTTGCCTGCACCATTGGGCCCGGCCAGCGCAATCAGCTCACCCGCATGCAGGTCTGGGAGAGAAATACGGTTTAACACCTCGCGCCCGTTGTAACTGACCTTCAGATCGCGAACTTGGAGAGTCAACGGGGAACTCATGGCTTCCCCCCGCGCCGCCGCAGCATCAACCCCATAAACACGGGCAACCCCACTAAAGCCGTCACAATGCCAATAGGTAACTGCGCCCCGGGCACCAGGCTCTTGGCAACAACAGAAGCCAGGGTCATGAGCGCAGCGCCAATCAACACGCTGGCGGGCAGTAGATGTCGATGACCATCGCCCACAAGCAAACGGGCAACATGGGGCCCAACCAAGCCGACAAAGCCAACCGTGCCCACAAACGCAACCGCCGTAGCAGCCAGCAGGCTAATCCGCACAAGCGCCCAACGGCGTAGCACCGTTACATCAACGCCGAAGCTGCGGGCGCGCTCTTCACCCAAACGCAGGCTGGTCAACTGGCCTGCAGCCCGCCAGGAAAACGGCATCGTCACAGCGAGGACGACCGCCAGCGTACCCACACTCTCCCAGTCAGCCCGAGCCAAGCTGCCCATGCTCCAGAACACCAGCTGCTGCAACGCATCTTCGCTTGCGATGAACTGCAATAGCGAAAGAAATGCGGCGGCGGCAAAACCAATTGCAATACCGAAGAGCACCAAGGTCTGCGCATCCGCACCGCGCCAGTGGGCCATGAGCTGCAAAAGTAGTAAGGAACCCAGGGCAAAGATGAAGGCATTGGCCGGTATCAGCAGGCTGGACTCCACCCCTGGAATGCCGATACCCAGCACAATCGCCAATGCGGCGCCCAACGCGGCCGAAGACGACACCCCCAAGGTAAAAGGTTCCGCCAGGGGGTTATTCAGTATGGTCTGCATCTCGGCGCCGGCCAGCGCAAGCGCTGCCCCCACAAGCAGCGCCATTAGTGCAACGGGCAGGCGCACCTGCCAAAGCACAACTTGCATGGGCCTGGATAAGGTATCAGGGTCGAACAAACCCCACACAACTTGCGCAGCATGCAACGCGGCCGGGCCGGTGAAGAGATCACTCATTCCGGCCAACACAGCCAGAATGGCCAACCCCACAATCATTAACCCTCGACGGCGCACGATGCGGCGGTACGCGAGTAAACGCTGATGCAATGCGACATCCGGCGAGGTGGTATCCAACGATGGAAAGCGCGGCGACATCCTTCTATCTCTCCTTCGCCTGCAGTGACGTCCAGAACGTGCCTTGCAGCCTGATCGGCAGAAACCGCTGTTCGATCTCTGCCTGTGTTCCCGCGGGATCCACATCATGGAAATGCTCGGGATAGAGCCAGGTGGCAATCAATTCCAGATTCACGATGCCGAATCCGCCATGCCACACCCCGTGTACCCGCCCCTGCTCCATCGCTCGAGTCTGCTGCAGCCCCACTCGTTTCATAACGGCGCGCAGACTCGCTTCGGCACGACCCGGGTCTATGCCCACGCCCAGCACCAGCCCGTTGCGGCTTTCAAGGTGCCGACCACCGGTACCAATGTAGACTTCAGGATTGCTGGCGATCACATACTCCGGGCTTAAGCGACCAGACATCTCATCGATGATCTCGCTTCCAATTAACCGCCCTCCGGCAATCGCCACCATGTCACCCATACTGCGCCCCAGGCCCATCGAGAGACAACACGGCCCAATACCCGCGTGCGGCTCCATTAACACCGTAGGCGGCTCAACCCCCTGAGCCGAAAGCTGCTTGACTCGCCCTGCCACCCGATCTCGACGTGTACGGATGAACTGGCTGACCTCTCTGCCGCGCTCTGCGCGGCCCACTAACACGGCCAACTTTTCCAGCCCTTCAGCCGGGTTCTCCTGTGTAAGCAAGGGTTCCAAGTTAAGAATGGCGACCGGAATATCCGCTTGCTCTAACTTCCGAACCACATGGGTAGCCTTGCCAAAGAAATGATCCAGCACAACCAAGTCAGGCTCATGAACGATGAGCGACTCTGCACTCAGGTTTTGTGGCCCATCTACAGCCATTTGCGAAATTTGGTCAAAAGCTGCTGGATCAATACCGCGCCAGATCTCCAGCGTGTGCTCATCCAGTCGCCATCGGTTCCACGCCACAATCCGGGAGGCGGGGTTCTCAACCAGCAACGCCAGCATGGAGAAATCACCCGGCTCCGAAAAGAAGATGCGCCGGGCGGGCTCGCTCAACCGCACTGTCCTTCCGGCCTGATCCACGATTTCAATCTGGCCGTTGGCCGGCTGACATGCCAGCAGGACAACGGCCAGAGCACTCGCCCAGAACACCCTACCCAGCGCTGAAACGATTGCCCTCATCAGAACTGCAGACTCGCACCCAGCCAGAAACGCCGCCCTTCATCGAGCGTCCAGTTTCCATCAAGCCCATTAAAGCGCGTGCGCTCGTCAAGCGGCCGCTTGTGATCCGTAATGTTCAGCACAGCCAAGCGCAACGCCAGATTCTTGGTGACTTGGTAGCTGCCCCCTACGTCATACGTCGCGCCGCCCGGGCGGGTTCGTACACCAGCAGCACCGTTACGGTACGCAGCGTAGCGGGCCTCACCAGACAGATTCCAACGCAAATACGTGTGGAGCCGGTCGTTCACCTGCCAGTCCAGTCGCGTGTTCATGACATGACGCGGCGTCTTTTCCAACGGCTCACCATCCAGCGAGTCGCCGTTAAACGCCACTTCGCTCCCACCTTTGCGCTGTGACTTGGTAAAGGTGTAATTGGTCGACAAAGACAGTGACTCAGTCAGCGGCAACTTCAGCGCCAGCTCAAGCCCGTAGATCTTTACCTTATCAAGATTGTCGTAAACGTAGAGGTGATTATTCGTTCCCGGATTCAGAGGATCTTGGCGACCGGTATCGTAACTAGCAACTTTGTTCTTGAAGTTGGTGTGAAACAGCGTTGCCGCCAAACTGCTACCCGGCGCCCAGTCGTACATCAAACCTAATTCCTGCGTGACGCTGGTTTCCGGCTCGAGATCCGGATTGCCGCACAGTGGGCCACGGAACCCCGAATTTCCCCCTGTCATCATGCAGTACCCCGCCGTACTCTGGCGGATCGTAGGCGCTTTGAAGCCCGTGGAGACACCCGCTTTTAACGTGAGAGCATCATTCACATGATAGACACCGTATAAACGAGGAGACCAATGGGTACCATAGCGGTCGTCATGATCCATTCGAACGCCGGCAGTCAAGATGAGGTCATCGGTCAGAAAGTAGTCATCTTCAACGAACAGAGCGTAGTTGTTTAACGTGACCTTGTCAGTGTTGGTGGGGTAGTTCGGGAAACTAGCTTCATTTTTAATACCACTGAGTTCCGTACGTACAAACTGGCCACCAAAACGCAGCGTATGAGAGTCAAACGGCATGCTAAGCATGGCGTCTAGTCCTGTATTACTCAGCTTGCGGTTGTCCACGTATTCATCGGACGGCCAGTTTTCCTGTGTACTTTCCTCGCGGTACAAAGAGACACGCGATTCACCGAAATTCCAGCGACCCGTATGAGTCACACCATACGAAGTGCGGCGGTGCTGCTCTTTGAACCAATCAAAATCAGGTGGCACCGACCTTCCCGGCGTAGATTCGGTGGTTAGGCGCTGAGTAGAAACGTCCAGCACAATGTCCTGATTTGACGTTGGGCGCACCGCCAGCTTCAAGCCCAAGCTACGCGTATCGCGGCCATAAACGCCATCAGCACTCGGATAGAAGTTGCTGCCTTCGGTCATATCGTCATAGGAACCATAGACCTGCAAGCCGACGACATCATCTTTGATCGGGCCACCGAACCAAAATTGGGTCTCGCGGCTGTTCCCATAGTCGTCGTCCGTTTGCAAAGTAACGGAACTATCCAGGGCCGCCGACCACTTCTCGGGCACCTTACGGGTAATGATGTTGATGACCCCACCCATGGCTTCGGAGCCGTACAGCGAGGACATAGGCCCGCGAGCGACTTCGATCCGTTCAATGGCCGCTAAAGGGGGCAGGAAAGCGTACTGAACCCCGCCTGTGCCACGATTCATGGTCTCCCGCGTATTTTGGCGACGCCCGTCCACCAAGACCAAGGTGTACTCACCGGGTAAACCGCGAATCGTAATGTCTTTATTGTTGGGGTCGAAACCGGTCATCACCACCCCTTCGACATGACTGATGGCGTCAGCCGCCGTGGTGTATCCACTCTTTTCAATCTCTTCGCGGGTAATCACCGTCATGGACGCCGGCGCTTCCTTGGCCTGCTGTTCGACACCGCTGGCGGTAATGACCACGGGGCTCAACATGGCCGGTCCGACGGGTTGGGCGCTAGCGCCTGCCGCAAATCCAGCGCATATCAACGCAATGGTTAACGGGGTTAAACCTGAATGACGGCCCGCCCCCATGGGGATCCGCTCAGAGTGGGACATGGATGTTTTCTCCTTTCCAGTGCCGGATACGCGATATGTAGTACCCGCCGCTTACTGACGTGACCCACTATTGAATCATTCTCATTTACATTAAGTGTTTGCAAAGCGCGCAAACGTCTTTGCAAACGAAGCGCTTTCAGATTCGCTGGCGAACAGCACTCGGGCTCAGACCAAACTGGCGGCGAAAAGCGGTGGAGAAATTGGCGGCACTGCCGTAGCCGGCACGTTCCGCCGCAGCGGCAATCGTGCTGCCTTGCTCTAATTCTGCGCGAGCACGCAAGAGCCTCATGTTCCGCCTGTACTCATCGACAGTGCACGAGAACGCCCGTCGGAATTGGCGCTGTAATGCGCTGGCGCTCAGGCCAAATTGTTGGCCCAGCTCTGCAATCGGCAATGCTTGCTGGAAAGGATGACGGATCTCATGGTCTAGAAAAGCCCGCACTCGCACCATACGCTCATGGTCTCGCAGCCGCAGACCCGACGTTTGCTTGACAGGCGCCGCCTCGCGCTCCGATAAAGCTTCGTACAAGATTTCGAATGCACGGGCAGCCTGGCGCAGCCGCATCACCGGGGATGCCGACTCGTCTGCGCCCAGAATGAGTTGTTCTGCCAGGGAGATGGCGTGGGGTGACGGAACCCAGGGCACCACACACACCTCACTTCCCGGCGGCGGTGACAAATCTCGGTTGCCGAGCACCGCGTTCACCGTCTTTTGATCTAGCCCGCACACTGCAGCGTGAGCCCGCAACCAGTCTGCTGTGAGATGTAATGACAGTTTGCGCTCCCATTTTCCCCTCTGCCAACGGCGCTCAAACAGCGCCGGTTGGGCCATAGACACTACGGCGGCGCTCACATGGTCTGGCCGCAGATGGATGCGGTGACCTCCGATGGTGACATCCAATTCGCCCGCAATAATCATGACAAGGCGTAAGCCTTCATCGAGCCAGACACGCGATGCCATGCTGTGCAGATCAACCACCTCAGCGCAGTGCAACCACAGGCCGGGTTGTAGCTCAACTTCTTGAACACGGCCTTCTAAAACAGGCGCATCGCCGGAGAATGGAGGCGCGATAAATTGATAGTCCGGCGACTCGAACTCATGTCGATGAACCATGCCAAGCGCCCGCCAAGGGCGCATACCCTGGTTCTCTTGAGGCGCATAACGATATAGATCGATGGCAGAGGCCTGCATGAATTCCATCACGTATTAAATCGGCCCACACCGACTTAATTTGAATGATAATAATTCTTATTTATACTCAATCCACTTATTCAGATCAAGCAATGTATGCAAAGAACCTGCCACTTTTTCCTGTGGGCATGTGCCCTCTCAAGCCTCCTGCTTGCCAGTAAAGCACCCGCAGAAGTGCTGCATTCCCCGAACCACACTCGCGCGCTGGAAGTTGTGGGAAAGACGGTTGCCGACCGGCCTTCGCCCCACTATCGTTTCGAGACCCATACTCTGAACTCCTCAGACGGCGAGCGGCGCTACCGGGTCGTGGTCGGCTTCCCTAAAGTCACTGACGACTCGGGTAAAGGAATTCAGAATCACAGTGGCGCCATCCTGTACATGCTGGATGGTAATGCGGCAATCGATACGCTCACGGATACCGACCTGGCAGCGCTAAGCGATAAGAACGCGCCGATATTGGTGGCAATTGGCTACGACGTGCCGACCCGCAACGATGTTGTATCGCGAGCATACGACTACACCCCGCCTGTGTACGAGGGCAGCACGCGCGTGTTAGCACCCATCGTTCGGGGTCGTGTCGGGGGCGGCGCCGATACTTTCCTCCAATTCATTGAACAGCACGTTAAGCCCCTCGTGAGTATGCAGGAAAGGGATGGCGTACGAGATTACCTTTGGGGGCATTCATACGGCGGATTGTTCGCCCTGCACGTGCTCTTCACCCAGCCTGACGCCTTCGATGCCTATATCGTGGCAGACCCTTCCGTTTGGTGGCACAACGGAGAACTGCTACGGGAATGGGAGGCTTTCGATACAGCCCTGGCGGCCAACAAACGTATAGATATTCTCATCGGCACCAAACCCCGCCCAACTGATCGGCCACCTGCCCCAGATGCAGGAATGATTCAACGCGACGGCTGGCACATGACGCCCGGAGAAGCCTTAGAGAAGATCGTAAAAGAGCTGGAAACAAGCGGGGCCCAGGTCAGCTATCAAACATTCCCGCAGCACGGGCATGGCGAAATGATCCGAGTGTCGCTGGAGCACGCCTTACACATCGCAAGCCACCCTTAATCCCTTGCCGCGTCCCACAACAAAGGCCGGCCCACACGTCCAAGCGTATTGGGTCGTTTCATGTGAACTCTGGCTGTAAAACCACTTTACTCCGATAATGGATCAAACCTTTTGAAGGAGTCAGACATGAAAATCCAGGCGGCAGTCACCCACGCACAAGGGCAGGATTTTTCCATTGAAGAAGTTGCTCTCTCGGGCCCGCAGGCAAACGAAGTTCTGATCAGAATCGTAGCCACTGGCGTTTGCCATACCGACGCCGTGGGGCGCGATTTGGGCGTATCGCCCTACCCCATTGTGTTGGGGCATGAAGGGGCCGGCATCATTGAACAAGTCGGCGAGAACGTCACCCGCCTGGCTCCGGGAGACCACGTCGTGATGTCGTTTGCCCATTGCGGCCAGTGCGACAACTGCCTCACCGGGCATCCCACCGTATGTTCGTCCTTCAACGACCTGAATTTCGGCGGGCATATGGATGACCACACCTGCCGCTTGCATCAGGATGGCACCGATATTCATACGTTCTTTGGCCAGTCATCGTTCGGCACGCATGCCATTGCTCACGAACGCAACGTGGTCAAAGTCGATAAAGACGTTGACCTGGCATTGCTTGGCCCCCTGGGTTGCGGCATCCAGACGGGTGCGGGCACGGTACTGAATCGTCTCAAACCCGAATTCGGCACTTCGATTGCTGTGTATGGCTGCGGTGCCGTCGGCCTAAGCGCCATCATGGCTGCAAAAATTGCCGGGTGCCCGCAGATCTTCGCTCTCGATGTGCACGACAGCCGCCTGGAACTGGCGCGCGAACTAGGCGCCACCCATGCATTCAATGGCAAGCAGGTCGATGTCGTCAAAGAGATCAAAGCGGCTTCTAATGGCGGCACCCACTATGCTGTAGAGACAACCGGCGTGCCGCCAGTGGTGCGCCAATGTCTCCATGCATTGCGTCCCCTAGGGCAAGCAGCCATTGTCGGCGTGACCCCGGAAATGTCTATTGACGTGCACAACGACCTGATGGCCGAAGGCAAAAGCATGATCGGCGTTATTGAAGGCGATTCCGTACCCCGGGTATTCATTCCTCAACTGATCGCCTTCTACAAGGCGGGCAAATTCCCCTTCGACAAGCTCATAAAATTCTACGAATTCGAAGACATTAACCAGGCCTTCGAAGATTCAAAATCTGGTGTCACTGTCAAACCTGTGCTCAAGTTCGGCTGAAACGTATATATAAGGTATTAACATGGAAAACCTCAACACATACGAGAATCTGGATCTTCAGCCCATTGGGGGCCAATGGCGAAAAGGCAGCTCACCGCGCAACCTGGATGTACTTAACCCTTATTCCGGCGAAACCTTGTTAAGCCTGCCCATGGCCAACCAAGCCGATCTTGACGAAGCCTACCAGGCGGCGGAAAAGGCCCAACCGGCATGGGCCGCGCTTGGGCCCACAGCACGCGGCGACATCATGCGCCGTGTGGTCGACTTATTCGATGCCCGCAAAGCAGAAATCATTGACTGGCTGATTCGCGAAGCCGGCAGTACGCGCCTGAAGGCGGAAATCGAATGGGGCTCGGCGCGCGGCATCATCCAAGAATCCGCCAGCTTTCCCGGGCGCATGCACGGGCGCATTCTGCCTTCCGATATTCCTGGCAAGCAAAGCCATGTGTACCGCAGGCCTTTGGGGGTGATCGGAGTCATCAGCCCCTGGAATTTCCCACTCCACCTAAGTGCCCGTTCGGTCGCCCCCGCCCTGGCGCTGGGCAACACCGTGGTCATCAAACCCGCCAGCGACACCCCGGTTACCGGCGGCCTGTTGCTCGCACGATTGTTTGAAGAAGCAGGCCTGCCCGCAGGCGCACTCAGTGTGGTGGTCGGCGCGGGCTCGGAAATCGGCGATGCGTTTGTCGAGCATCCCATTCCTTCTTTCATCTCGTTCACCGGCTCCACTCAGGTTGGCCGCAATATTGGCCGTATTGCCACTTCCGGCGCGCATCTCAAACACGTGGCGCTTGAACTCGGCGGCAACAGCCCGTTTGTGGTATTGGCCGACGCCGACGTTGAAAGCGCCGTCAAAGCCGCGGTCACCGGAAAATTCCTGCACCAGGGGCAGATTTGCATGGCGATCAACCGCATCATTGTGGAAGAACCGCTGGTAGAAGAATTTACTCAGCGTTTTGTCGACCACGTCAAAACCGTGTCTTACGGTGACCCATCCAAATCGGAAACCGCCATCGGCCCGGTTATTAATTCACAGCAGTTGGAAGGGTTGAAGAAGAAGATTGCTAAAGCCAAAGAGGAAGGCGCCACGGTGCTGCTGGAAGGCGAACCACAAGGCAATGTCATGCCGCCACATGTCTTTGGCAATGTCACCGCCGACATGGATATTGCCAGAGAAGAAATCTTCGGCCCTCTGGTAGGGATTCAAACCGCGCGCAATGCCGAACATGCCCTGGAATTAGCTAACTGCAGCGACTACGGCCTTTCCAGCGCGGTCTTCACCCGTGACATCACCCGAGGCATGCTGTTCGCTCAGGGCTTGCGCGCCGGGATGACTCACATCAATGACATGCCGGTCAACGACGAAGCGAATGCACCTTTTGGCGGCGAAAAGAACTCTGGCCTTGGCCGCTTCAATGGCGATTGGGCCATTGCGGAGTTCACAACTGACCACTGGATTACCATTCAGACCACCCCACGCGACTATCCCTTCTAGAACGCATCATTCACCAGCGGCGGCCCGTGCTCAAGCGCAAAAGCAGTAGCCTGCCAAGCGTCAAAGCACTGGCCGCCGGCAAGGTGATTACTCTTCCTTTCTCCAGAATTCCACCTGGAAACTCCCGGGCACGCCAAATTCCACATGGTGCGGCACTTCCGGCTCTATGACCACGGACTTTCCTGCCGACACCACGGCTTGCGCATAGGGCGGCTGATCAACGAAGTACTGCACAATCCCGCTTTGCACACGCAGCACGCCCCATGTTCCAGCCTTGGTGGTGTGAGTGTTTTTCAGTTTCTCAGGCAGGTTTTCAGGCGTAAAAACCGGTGATTCGCCATAGCGCACCAGGCCATCCGGCAACTCAAATGGCGGTGTGGGAATACTCGCCTGGGTCTGGTACATCTCCCATAGCTTGGCAGCAATGCGCTGAGCCATGGGGTCAACCACTTGCTTCAGGGCCGGTAGGCCGAGGTCTTCCGTGGTCTGGTGGAAGATCTCCAACCAACGCTCGAACAAAGGCCAGCTCAGGCCCGGCAACGCCATGTGGCGGGGCATAGGCGCCCCCTTGAAACGGCGGGTGCGCAACACCAGCGCAGACCAAAAGTCCGCCTGCATGTCAAAGTGGGCATCCCAATCCGCCACGTGTTTCTCAAAAATTGACCCAAGCTGAGCGTCTTTTCTAATCCGGCCGTAAAAGGTTTCCACCAGCAAACGGATTTCTTTTTCAGTGCAGGGGGCGCTGGATGAAGCGGGCACGGGCTGGGCAGACATGAATGACACTTCCTTGTTGTCACTGCCGTTATGGCAATCGTTGAAACATAAATGAGAACGATTATCTGTCTCGCCTACGCTTCAACCAAATGACTTAAGTCAATTCGCGCATTCAGAAACTACGCTGCGCGGCGCTCGCCAAATCCTGTAGGTAAGCCCTGTCGCGTAATTCCCATTCATTACGTCGCCCCGCCACGTAACCCTTTGCCTGCCAATCCGTCAGCAACCGACACAACGTTTCGGCTCTTACGCCCAGATGGGCTGCAAGCTGGCGCTGCGATAAAGGCAGGCAAACCTTATTTTCTTTGCATGGCTTCAAGCCAAGCAAATAATTAGCCAAGCGCTCGGCAGCAGAACTGGAAGAGAACCAATCCACCTTGTTCACCTGCACATAGATGGTCTGGCTAAGCAAAGCCAGCATCTGCATGGATAAATCGGGATAGTTGCGGCAGGCGGCAAGCAGTTTGTCGCGCCTGAGCCGGTAGAGCCGGGCGACAGTGCGGGCCCGCACGTACATGGGGTAGCGCCCATGGGGCATGAACATAGCGGCTTCAGCCACTGTTTTACCTGCGTCGAATACAAAAAATACACGCTCTTCGCCGGTG
This sequence comes from Achromobacter sp. F4_2707, assembly GCF_047501535.1. Lineage (NCBI taxonomy): Bacteria > Pseudomonadati > Pseudomonadota > Betaproteobacteria > Burkholderiales > Alcaligenaceae > Achromobacter > Achromobacter sp. F4_2707. Next base: position 39,955 of record NZ_JAZDRJ010000001.1, on the reverse strand, counting down.
ATTGAGTAACGCAGAACATCAACTTCGCCCTCCACCACCAGGAAATACGCCAAGGCCGTATCTCCTTCACGAAAAACGACCTCACCCGGCTCATAGGTCTGCAATATGGCGCCTTCGCTCAATAGGTGTAAGGCGGCTGGGTCCAGCCCTTGAAACGAACGAACACGGGCCAGCAATTCCAATAATGGCTGCCCCTGTTTATCAACCCCAGACTCCATTCCAGACTCTCCGCGCGCTTCGCGACCAGCAAAGCCACTCAGTGCCGTTGGCTCAACTCTTTCCGTCATGCGCATGCCAAATTGACTTTTGTCATTGGTACGAGCCCCCGCTCGATAACAGAATAAAGCTTGATAATAGTTCTCATTCTTACATATGTTCAATATTTCCAAACTCTGGCAGGGTCAAACACGGCGCGCCTTCATGGCCATGAGTCTTTGTTTAGCTTGCGGTCTGACTCCCGCCGTTGCCACAACAGCCAACCAGAGCGATGCAACATCTGGCGCCGCCCACAGCAAATTGCCCAAACTCGTATTGGCCGGCCCCGCTGCTGTGGTCAGCTACCCCTTGCTGCACATGATGGAGTCCGGCGCACTCAGTGACTACGCGGACGAAGTCACCTTCAGGCTCTGGCAAAACAATGATCAATTGCGGGTTCTGTTAACCAAGCACGAAATCGACTACAGCGCCACGCCCAGCAACCTGCCTGCTCTGATGAGCAACCGCGGCGACCCGGTGAAACTGCTGAACATATCTGTATGGGGCATTCTCTGGCTGGTCAGTAGCGACCCAACCGTACATTCGTTCAAAGATCTGGCCGGCAAAGAATTATTAATGCCTTTTCAGCGCGACTTACCGGCGGTGTTGCTCGACACCTTGCTAAACGCGCAACAAGAACAAGACGGCCTGGCTCCGGTCAAATTCCGTCATACGCGCGATGCCCAAGACGCCATCGCCCTCATGCTCACAGGAAAAGGCGAAAACGCGCTATTAGTCGAGCCGACTGCTTCCCTGCTCCTGTGGCGCGCTCAACAGCATGAAGGGCCTGCTTTGCATCGTGGCCAGAGTCTGGAAACCGCTTGGCGCGAACAATTTCCCACTAAAGCAGAACTCCCCCAAGCCGGAATCATCGCCAACTCTAAGTTCTCGGACAACGATGAGTTGAATCAGGCCGTGGAACGCGCCTATGCAGAATCGGCACGCTGGTGCAAAAACAATGCTCAATCCTGCGCTGAGCTCGTCCATCGGCATATCCCACAACTGCCTGTTGAACCGGTCAAAGAAGCCATAGAGGGCACTCGCCTTGAAAGCCGTACCGCGATCGAAGCGCGTCCTCAGTTGGAAACGCTCTATGGCCTGGTCGCTGAACACTTTCCAGAATCGATAGGCGGGAAGTTGCCTGCTGACAGTCTATACGGACCCTGATCATGAACGCATCCCACCCAGACAGGGCCGTTATTCCCGATTCAGTGCAGCCATTTCATCCAAAGGAGACGCGCTCGCATCAACAGGCAAATCGACACTTCCAGAACCAAAAACCGCTCTCTTTGAACGCCGCCACACCCCAGAAAACCTCGCGTGCATGGTCAGCCGTAGGAATATTGCTCATTGTGTTGGCCTGGCACGTGACTGCTACGGCTATGGGGCCGATGATGATGGCCACACCTTTGCAAACGCTGCAAGCCATCCCACGCCTGATCCAGAGCCCGCATTTCATGGAACACGCTGGCGCCTCGTTAATGCGCATTTGCCTGGGCGTCAGTACCGGCTGCGCCCTCGGCTTTGTACTGGGCCTGCTAGCCGGACACAGCTCACGCTTACGCGGCCTGCTTGAACCCCTGCGCTGGCTGCTGATGTCCATTCCGCCTGTCATCGTTGTGGTGCTGGCCATGCTGTGGTTCGGCCTGGGTTCTCCCATGGTGATATTCATGACCGTACTCATGATGTCGCCCGGCATGTATGTGAATACGGTGAAGGGCATGTTGCAGATCGACCGCCAGCTGACAGAAATGACCCACGTCTACCGTTTTGGGTTCTGGCGACGACTGCGGCATCTTTATCTACCCGCACTCACCGCCCCCCTGACAGCAGCCTTGCTGATCGCCACAGCCGGCGGAGTGCGCCTGGTTGTCATGGCAGAAGTCCTGGGTGCGGAAAGCGGCGCCGGCTATGCCCTGGCCAATGCCCGCAGTACCTTCGATACCGCTGAACTCTATGCCTGGGTGCTATTGATTCTGTTGCTGGTTGCTGCACTGGAATTCCTGCTGTTGCAACCATTGCAACGCCGTCTGGGAAAATGGAAGGAGCCCAGCCATGCTTGATCTGCGCAACGTCAGTCTCGCCTACGGCCCCCGTCAAGTCTTGCGAGAAATCAGTCTTCAAGTGGCTGCAGGCGAGCGCTTCGGTTTGCTGGGCGCCAGCGGCAACGGCAAAAGCTCATTGCTAAGAATTGCTGCCGGCATCACAGCTCCCAGCTCGGGCAGCTGCATCAACCAGTTTCTCTCACCCATTCTGCTATTCCAAGAACCCCGCCTGCTGCCTTGGCGCCGCGTTCGAGAAAACCTGGAAATCCCATTGCGAGCCATGGGCTTATCCAAAGAAGAAGCAACAGAAAGGAGCCTAGAATGGCTCTACAACGTAGATCTTAAAGAATGTGCAGAGTCTTGGCCGAGCGAACTCTCGGGCGGCATGGCTCAGCGCGCAGCACTCGCCCGCGCTTTTGCCATGCAACCAGATCTTCTGCTTCTGGATGAACCCTTCAGCGCGCTCGACCCCGCCTTGCGCAACAGCTTGTCAAACCTGTGCATGGACTATATCCGCACTAGCGGCGCCGCAATGATATGCAGCAGCCATCATCCCCAGGAACTGGTACGCATGGTGGATCACTGCCTGCTCATCCACCAGGGCCAATTGCTGCACTACACCATTGACGCCGGCAACCCACAGCAGGTTGCGCAGGAACTTCACACGCGCCTGACGGAACAGGAAACAGCGCCGCCATAAATTATTTGCTTCTCCCGCCCCTAGCGATTTTTTTCCATCCAATGCGTGATCGGGCGTCGCCCTGCGCAGGGTAAGTCCATCCCAACAAACTGTTCTCAAAAAAGAAATACCCATCCTTGGAACCTTTGACAATGTCTGCACTTCCCTTTCGAATTCTGCCTCTGGCCATCGCACTGGGGCTGACCTCCACTCCCGCCTTGGCCCAAACCGCTCCACAGAAAAGCAGTGTGTCGACACTGGCACCCGTTACGGTGACGGGCCAGCTTGGCACTCGTTCACTGGACAGGGGTGTGGCCCAAGAAAAAATCATTCTAAAAAGCGTGCCCGGTGGCACTAACCTGGTGGAGCCACAAAAGGAGATCAAGCTCACCACATTGAACGACGCATTGGCGCACCAGCCCGGCATCGTCATGCAGGAATTCTTCGGCGGTAATGACCAGCCACGTTTGAATATCCGTGGTTCAGGTATACAGAGCAATCCAGTCAACCGCGGCGTACTGCTCATGCAGGACGGCCTGCCCCTGAACGAAGCTGACGGTTCGTTTGTGATCGGTTTTCTTGAGCCACGCAATGCTTCGGCCATCAGCATCCGGCGAGGCGCCAACGCAGGTTCTCCGGCCGCCACCACATTAGGCGGAGAATTGGATTTCAGGTCGCTCACCGGCACGGAAGGCGATGTCGCCACCTTGGAAGGCGGCAGCTTCGGGCGGCGCAACGTTTACCTGGGCAAGGGGTTCACGAGCGAGGACATGGATGGCCGCATGGCCTTCAGTTACGAGAAAGCCGATGGTTACCGCCATCACTCCTCATCTGAGCGCACCGTGTTTTCCAGTAATTTCGGCTTTCGCAACGGCGGTTTCGAAAACCGAACCTACCTTTCCTACACCGACCTGAAGTTCGAAATCCCCAACGTCACGCCTCGTGATCGCATGCACGCCGACCCGCGCGCTGTATCGGGCGACTACAACCAGCAGATTGATCGCGTCAATAACATCTATCGTCGAGACCCCAATCGCGAATCCACCCAGTTCCGACTGGCTAATCGCAGCCACTGGGGAACTGACACGCTTAACCATACGGTGGGGGTGTATTGGCAGACCATTGACGATACCTTCACCAATCCACAGGTATCCCACCCCACCAGAGGCCACACCTTCGGCGCCCAATGGCAGCTTGCAGGTCAGGTCGACCGCCTGGAGTATCGCCTGGCCTTCGACTGGAGCCGCAGCGACATGGATCGTCGTCTCTACGCAGTCAACCCGCAAAACGGCAGCCGCGCACTGAAATTTGGTGATTACGACCTGCAAGCGGAAAACCGCAATGCCATGGTGGGTTTAGTCTGGCACTTAACGCCGCAATGGCAGTTAGTCGGCGACGTAAAACTCAGCCAAGCCATCCGTGATGCCCGCAACACCATGACGGGCCAGAAGCTGGATCAGGACTGGTCGTACGCCAGCCCTAAGCTGGGCATTGTTTGGCAGCCTTCCGATGCATTGCGCCTCTATGCCAACATCAGCCGCAGCAACGAAGCACCCACTTACTGGGAAATTGTCAGTGGCGAAGTGCCTATGCCCATGAACGTGAATTCTGCCGTTACCAGCCTGAGCAAGCTTGACCTGCAACGCGCCACCACACTGGAAATTGGCGGTGCCGGCCGCATCGGTTCGGGCGATTATGCCCCCAACTGGGAGCTGAGCCTTTACCGAAGCAATGTCCGCGACGAGCTGATGGCAGTCAGCAATGCAATGGGCACCGGCAGCGGCACCTTCAACTACCGTGACCGCACTCGCCACCAGGGCGTTGAGCTGGGGTTGAGCGGCAGCCTGCCTGGCGTGGGCGACGGCACGTTTGACTACCGTTTAGCTTACACATTCAGCGACTTCACCTTCCGAGGCGGCGAATACGAAGGTAACCGCATTGCCGGCGTGCCCCGCCACCTGCTAAGTGCAGAGCTTCTGTACCGTGTAGGCGGCTGGCGCTTTGGCCCGAATGTGCGCTGGCTGGCGAGCAACACGCCCACCAACCACCAGAATGTACGCGGCACAGAGCAAGACGCCTACACACTGCTGGGCTTCCGTATCGCCTATGAACACAACAAGCATTGGAGTGGCTACTTAGTCGCCGACAACCTCACCGACAAGGTCTACGCCAGCAGCTACGTGATTCGCCGCACCGCCACACCGGCTATGCCGACTTTCCTTCCCGGTAATGGCCGCAGCCTCATGGCAGGGCTGAGTTACCGCTATTGAGCGTCTAACCCATGCTCAACCGCATAAACAGCGATCTGCACACGGCTGTTGAGGTTGAGCTTTTTAAGCACATTTTGCACGTGGATTTTGACTGTGCTTTCAGAGACATCCAGTTCACGCGCAATCACCTTATTGCTGGCTCCCCGAGCCAGCAATTGCGTGACCTGCATTTCACGGGCGGTCAGTTTGTTGCGCTGAGCCTCAGAAGAGGCAGGTGCCGCGGCCTGGCTACGAAACTGATCCACTAGCTTGGCCGTCATACCATGATCAATAACGGCCTCACCGCGCGCAGCCTGCCGTATGCCTTCCACGAGGACATCTGCATCAATGTTTTTAACCAGATAACCTTGCGCACCGTTGCGCAGCGCCTGTGCCAGCTCGTCTCCCTCTTCAGACACTGTCAGAACGATGACTGCACAGTCAGGAATATCCTGCGACAGAATCTGCAGCACTTCCAGCCCGCTCAAGCCTGGCATATTAAGGTCGAGCAGAATCACATCCGGCTGTAGCTCACGCGCGCGCTTAAGGCCCTCTATCCCGTCGGCGGCTTCTGCGACCACCTGAAAGTCCTCCTGCCGCTTGAGCAAAAGCCGCATTCCCGAACGGAACAGCGTGTGGTCGTCTATCAATAAAATTCTGATTTTCTGAGTCATGCTGCCAACCTTTCGCTTGCGGGTAACACTAGTGCCACACGCGCGCCCTTACCCGGTGCGGATTCCAGCTTAATCATGGCATTCATGCGAGCCGCGCGCTCACGCATGATGTCCAGGCCGACATGGACTTCTCCGTAGGTGTCGACTTCTTCAGTGTTGTAGCCGCGGCCATCATCCACGACTTCCAGCACGAAATCCAGACTATTCTCAATACGCACATGCACATGCTCTGCATCCGCGTGCTTCCTGATGTTGGACAAGGCCTCTTGCAAAATGAACAACACTTGCAGTTGTTGGTCTGGCGCCAGCGGCGCACCATGAGCATTCTGGAATTCCAGCACCGTTTCACAGCCGCTATGGCGCCTGAAACGCTCTATGGTTTCTTCAACCGCCATCTTCAGGTCACCCTGCTCAAGTTTGCTGCGGAAGTTTGTCAGCAACTCCCGCACATCCTGATAGCCGTCCGTCACCCCCATACGCAACAAGGGCAGGATTTCCCGGACTTCCGCGTAGTTCTCATGACGCACCGCCGATTCGAGCATCTGTAGTTGCAGGTTCAGATAGTTCAGCCCTTGTGCCAAACTATCGTGCAGCCCCTGCGCAACCAGCCCCCGCTCCTGCACCACTGCCAGCTCGCGCGCCTGCGCATCGAGGCGCCGGTTTTCAAGCGCCACTCCAAACAGCTGGCCAAAGGATTCCAATACTTTTCTGGCCGACTCTGACAAGTCGCGATGCTGATGGAAATGCAGAGAAAAAGAGCCTAGAACGGCATCTCTGGATACGACGCGAAAAACCGCAACGCTGGCAAACCCTTCCTGCTGACACTGTAATTTGGGCGCCTCCTGCTGATGACGCATGTCACGGATAACAAACACTTTGTCACCCAAGGTCGCCTCACCGCAATAGCAGTCGTTCACATGCATGCAGTGTTCTGAATCAGTCAGATCGCGCGACAAGCCAACAGACGCCACCAGACTGAGACGCTGATGGTCGGCATCCAGCGTGCGCAGGCTGGCGCCCTCCGCCTCAAACTGGTGCATTACACGCTGCAGGAAACCATCACACAAAGCCTCGATATCGTTAGGCTGATTAAGAAATGCCGCCATATCGAACAAGGCCGTGATTTCCAGGTTCTGTTTGGCCAACTGATGCGTTTTTTCCTCTACCCGCTGTTCCAGACCGCTGTAAAGACTTTGCAGTTCATCTGCCATCCGGTTGTATCCGGTTGCCAAGACACCGAATTCATCCCGTGTTTCTACTGGCAAGCGCATAGTGAACTCGTGCGATTCCATACGTTGCAAGCCATCACGCAAGCGCAATACCGGCGCGATAATCCACAAATACAGCAGGTAAATCATGGTGAGTGTACCCATGACAGCCAGCATCGCCAGGCCGCCCTGCGCCAGACGTAACGCGGCCGTTTTACCCGCGTTATCGTGTTCTATCATGGTGACGAGAACATCCGCGCGGTTAACCAGCTCTGGCAGGCTGCGCAGATACGCCCTGTTATCTCCGCTTTCCAATGCATATTCGGCCGCTGGTTTGGCAATTTCTCGCCAATACTGCGTGACATCTGCAAGTTGGGCACGGATGGCCGGATCATTCGGCAAAAACAGCGGGCGCTGAGCATTGCCCTTAAGCAGCAGTGCCACGGTTTCATCCAGCGCAGTCTGTTGCTCACGCACCCTGCCTGTGCGCCAGCCCTGGTCAATCAATAATTCCACGGCAATACGGTTGGCGCGCATGCGCAAGCTGCCGGTGTCGTTGATAGCCGCCCCAGCGCCTTCCAGGCGCCAGGACAACCATAGCGTTGTGCCAATCATGCCAAGAACAACCACCAGAGCCACCAGCGAACTGACCACAATGCGGGTGGACAGGCGGTGCCTGAGTTCGGGGAGGTCATTGTGTGACGGCTCTTGCATTGAATCCATGGCAACACGATAGGGCCGGCAGGCGCTTAGATCACGGTCGTACTCTATTGTTGCCGATCGCCCTCCCCAATTCCTTGATCTAAAATGATTTTCCCGCTGCAACTCAGGCATGCATGCGCTCTTGGGTTGTACACAGCATGGGGATGAACGCATCTTCATCCGGCGAATAAGCTCTCAGGCTGCCCACAACCAGATCAAAATACCAGCCATGCAGGCTGAGCGCGCCTTCTTCCAACCTGGCCCGCACACAATCCATGCGTTTGAGATTCTGCAGGGAAATCAGAATGCAAGCCTGTTCACAGGCGCGGTAGCGCTCTTCACAGCTCGCATGGGGCAATAGCTGCATGACTCTTTGACGCGCAGGCTCCGCAATCGACATCCAACTGCTGACCAAATCCTTCTGACGGCCGTCGCATGCCCTGCCGTCCATCAGCGCCTTGATCCCCCCGCATTGGGAATGCCCCAGGACAATGATGGTTTCAACCTTGAGATCTTCCACCGCAAACTGTATGGCGGCCAATACCCCCTGCGGCCCGATCGCCTCATTCACTGGCGGCACCAGGTTGGCAATATTGCGAATGGTGAAAATATCACCAGGGTCGCAACCCAGCAGCACGGCCGGATCGACCCGTGAATCGCCGCAGCCGATCACCAGTGTGCTGGGCTGCTGCCCGGTGCACAGGTTACGGTACAGCTCCGGTGCATCTTCAAAATAGTGTCGTTTAAAGCGGCTGAAACCATCAATCAGATTCTCTATCTTTTTCATGACTTCACCCCCCTGTCTGTGACATCAGACGCACAATACGCCGCGGGGTTGAGTTGAAATGATGGTGTTCAGGCTTGGCCGCGATACCGGCCAATATATGCTGCGTCAGCAGGTCATCGTTAGCCCCCTGGCGCATCAAACGTCCTAGAGGAACTTGTTGTTCATGGCCCAGGCACAGGTAAAGCGTGCCATCAGCCGTCAGTCTTACGCGATTGCAGCTGGCACAGAAATGGCGCGACATGGGCGTAATGACTCCCAATGCGGGCATATCGCCCGCCGACCAGTAGCGGGCCGGCCCGCCATCACCGGTATCCAGCGCCGGCACCAAGCCGAAGCGGGCTGCAATCTTCTCTCCCATGAAAGATAGATTGGCCGGCTGGAATTTTTGCGCCGCGCTTCCCATGGGCATGGTTTCGATTAGCCTCAGGGTAAAACCATTGGCCAATGTATAGCCCAGCAACCGGGTCAATTCTGCTTCGGGGGTGTCGGCATGCACCACGCAATTGAGTTTGATGGGTGAAAAACCCACTCGCCGGGCTTCTTCCAGGCCTGCCAACACGTCACGCAGGCAGTCACGTCCGGCAATCTCTTTAAACCTCACCGCATCCAGGGAATCCAGGCTGACATTTAATCGTTGCACGCCCGCCGTTTTCAGCGCAGCCGCATGGCGGGCCAGCATCGTGCCGTTGGTCGACAACGATAAATCTTGAATGCCCCGGATAGCGGTAATCCGGCCCGCTAATTCCGCGACGCCCCGACGCGTCAGCGGCTCGCCGCCCGTCAACCTTACTTTTCTGACTCCTAATTGCGCAAACAGATTAATCAACCGCGCCATCTCATCGTGGCTCAGCCAATTAGCTGGTTCTTCGAAATTTTTGAAGCCTTTGGGGATGCAATAGTTGCAACGCAGGTCGCAACGGTCGGTGACCGATACTCGCAAGTAGACGATGTGGCGTCCGAAACTGTCTATCAGTGCGGGAGGACATCGCGGCTTCATACATACCCTCCTTCGGTCATGACCCGTTCCTGATCCATACGGACGTCCAGATCAATACCTTCTATTCGGGCGCCTGCCAACAGAATCTTGATGTATTGGCGCCAGGCGGTATCTTGACCCATGGCTTGCAAAACGTCGGCAATATCTTGCGCCACAGCCTCATAAGGTTGCAGCCGCCCCGCCACCGCGTGAGTCACTCTGATAATGTGCAAGCCATGGCGACTATGAACCAGCTTAGGGTGGACTGCGCCGGATTGCGCAGCAAAGGCTACACGTTCAAATTCAGGAACCAGGGTTCCTGGCGTGACCTGCCCCAGACTGCCCTCCAGCGCGGCAGATGGGCAATTCGAGTAGCGGCGCGCCAACTTGCCAAAATCTGCTGGTGTCTGCAGCGCCTGCTTGAGAACATCTTCAGCCAGCAAGCGCAGGGCGGGCAGATCCACCTCAGGCGTGACCTGAAACAGAATATGCTGCAGCTGCACACAACGCCCAACAGTAAATCGTTCGGGATGCGCATCATAAAAGCGGCGGCAGGCTGCATCGTCAGGCTGCGGGCTGGGGGCATGCCTTGCCAGCAGCGCAGACACCGCCTCTTCTTCATTGCTGGTGTCCAGTCCCACCCGTTGCGCTTCGTCCAGCAGCACCCGACGCAAAATACGCGTCATCACTGCACTATGTAGTGGCGTCGCACTGTCCTGATGCCAGGGTAGCTCGCGTTCTACTTCGGCATCGCTCAGTTCGACGCCGTTAATGCTGATGGCCATGATGTTCTCCTGATGTACGGTCTGCTTGATCAATTAACGCGGGCGCACCAATTGCCATGCCCGGTTCAGATAAGTCACCGCAGCAAAGCCGCTCCACACATGCACAAGACGCGTAAACGGAAAAATGACGAACAGGCTCATGCCCATGAACAGGTGGGCTTTGAACAGCCAAGGTGCGTCCGCCACAAACTGAGCTGCGCCGGGACGGAAAGTCACAATATGCTGCGCCCACCGCATCAGCTCGCCCATCAGGACGCCATCGGTATGGCCTGCTGAAATCACTATGGTTGAAAGGCCCAGCAAGAGTGTCGCCAACAGCCACCACAGTAAAAGCATGTCCCCTTTGCGGGTTGTAGCCATGATGCGTGGGTCGGACAGGCGACGACGCAAAAGAATCAGCAGCCCGATCAGGCATAAAGCCCCCATCAAGCCACCGGCTGCCATGGCCACAACTTGCTTGGTGCTTTGGGAAATACCCAATAGGTGCCAAACCGAAGCCGGTGTGAGCAGGCCGACAAAGTGGCCAAAAAACAACCCCAATATGCCGATATGAAAAAAGATGCTGCCGATACGCAACGCGTCGCTGCGCAGTAACTGGGAGCTGTCCGTTTTCCACGTGTACTGTTCACGCTCAAACCGCAACAGACTGCCCGCAAAAAATATCGTCAGCGCAATATAGGGATAAATGCCAAACAGAAATTGGTTGAATCCGCTCATAGTGGTTTCTCCAGAACTCAACGGTGCACGCCGCCAGGGTAAAAGCGCAGGGGTTGGATATCTCCCATACGCGGCTTCAGCAAAGGTTCAACGCCATCTGGCCCGACCCCGAATATTTCCATTGCCTCGTCCATATCACGTACGGGAGGCGGGAGTTGTTCGCGCGGCGTGACGGTCGACAAACCCCTGATGACGGAAAACACCGCTGCATAAGGGCTGTCTGCCTGGGCCAACCTTGAACCAATCGCCGCCAGCACATGGATGGCATCATCCAGTAACGCTTGCGCGCGCTGCGCATCTACAAGGCTGAGAAATTCCAGAAACAGCGGAACATGATCGGGCAGTTCGGACACCGACGGCTCGAAACCCTGATCTCTATACGTTTGCAGCAGATCAACCATGGCCTGCCCCCTATCCCGGCTTTCGCCATGCACATGTTCGAACAGATGCAATGAATGCGACGGGTTGCGATCGAAAGTAGCGACGTAAATTTCCTGCGCCTCAATCAGGGTATGGGCTTCCAGGTGGGCCAGCAGAGGTTCAAGCCTGTCGCACTGTTCCGGGTCATTGCTCAAGGCCTGGCGGATTTCAGGCAAAGCCGCCAGCAAATCTTCTTGGGGATAACACAGCAAAGTGGAAAGAATGCGGTAAATCATGCTTTTTCCTCCTGTCGGGGCCGTACTGTCGGCCCATCCCGCCGTGATTTCGGCATATCCACAAAAATGGCGCTGCCCTGTGGCTTGCGCCCAAAGAGGGTTCCTTCCGATACCCCGCCTGAACACCCGTTGCCAAAAGTGAAGCCACAACTGCCTTTTTCATTGAAAGCGTCTTCGACTTCTTCTTTATGGCTGGACGGCACGACAAAGCGGTCTTCGTAATCTGCAATGGCCATGATGCGATACATGTCCTGCACGGTGGCTTCATCCAGGCCAACGGCCTTCAGTGTGTCCAGGTCTCGTTCGCCATGAACGGTTTCCCGCCGTTTGTAGGCCCGCATGGCCAGTAATCGTTCAAGCGCTTGCACCACCGGTGCTTCTTTGCCGGCGGTCAGAAGATTCGCCAAGTAGCGTACGGGTATGCGCAAGCTGGAAACGTCGGGAATGATGGAATGCTTGCTGACTGTCTTGTGCGGCATGCGGCCGGTTTCAGCGGCTGACTGGATAGGCGACAGCGGCGGCACATACCAGACCATGGGCAATGTGCGGTATTCAGGGTGCAGAGGAAAAGCGACCTTCCATTCGCAGGCCATTTTGTAGACAGGAGACTGGCGGGCCGCTTCCAGCCAAGACTCCGGAATGCCCTGCTCGCGTGCAGCCGCAATCACCTTGGGGTCGTGCGGGTCAAGAAACAGATTTAGCTGGGCTTGATAGAGATCTTGCTCGTCGGCAACCGACGCAGCAGCCTCAATCTGATCGGCGTCATACAGCATGACCCCCAGATAGCGGATGCGCCCTACGCAGGTTTCCGAACACACAGTAGGCTGACCTGCCTCGATACGCGGGTAGCAGAAGGTGCATTTTTCCGCCTTGCCGCTGCTCCAGTTGTAGTAGATCTTCTTGTATGGACACCCCGATATGCACATACGCCAACCACGACACTTGTCCTGATCCACCAGCACAATGCCGTCATCTTCACGCTTGTAGATTGAGCCCGACGGGCAACTGGCCACACAGGTTGGATTCAGACAGTGCTCGCACAAACGCGGCAGATACATCATGAAGGTGTTTTCAAAGGTGGAATACATCTCCTTCTGTACCCCTTCAAACAGGGCATCGCGGCTGCGCGAACTGAACTCGCCTCCCAGGTCGTCTTCCCAGTTGGGGCCCCACTCGATTTTCTCCATTTTCTGACCCGTCAGGACAGATACCGGCCGCGCAGTGGGCGGCGTTTCCGACAGGGGCGCAAAACGAAGGCGTTCGTAGTCGAAGGTGAAAGGCTCGTAGTAGTCGTCGATTTGCGGAAGGTTAGGGTTGGCAAACAAGTTGGCCAGAACACGTAACTTGCCACCCTGGCGCGGCACCAGCTTGCCGGCCGAATTGCGAATCCAGCCCCCCTTCCATTTGGTTTGGTTCTCCCATTCCTTGGGATAACCAATGCCTGGCTTTGTTTCTACATTGTTGAACCATGCATATTCAACGCCATCCCGGCTGGTCCAGACATTCTTGCAGGTAACCGAACAAGTATGACAGCCGATGCACTTGTCCAGATTCAGCACCATACCGATTTGCGCACGAATTTTCATTGCGGCCCCTTCTTTATTTTGAATGTGCTTCTTCGACCAGCGGACCTTCCAGCCAATCGACTTTCTTCATCTTCCTGACCACCACGAATTCATCCCGGTTGCTGCCAACCGTTCCGTAGTAGTTGAATCCCCAGGCAAGCTGGGCATAGCCACCTATCATGTGGGTCGGTTTCAGAACGGTGCGGGTCACGGAATTGTGTATGCCGCCCCGCTTGCCGCTGGTTTCGGCACCCGGCACATTGACGATTTTTTCCTGGGCGTGATACATCAGGCACATGCCTTCAGGCACCCGCTGGCTCACCACCACACGGGCGGTCAGCGTTCCATTGACATTGAATGCTTCCACCCAATCGTTATCGACAATCCCCGCCTGAGCGGCTTCCTTCTCTGAAATCCAGATATGCGGGCCGCCACGGCTCAAAGTCAGCATCCGCAAGTTGTCGGAATACGTGCTGTGTATGCCCCACTTCTGGTGCGGGGTGATCCAGTTGAGCACCAGCTCATGTTCACCATTGGCATACTTGCCCAACATGGGTTTGACCGTCTTGGTATCAATCGCCGGCTTGTACAGACACAGACCTTCGCCAAAATCCAGCATCCAGCGGTGATCTTGGTAGAACTGCTGACGCCCGGTCAGCGTGCGCCAGGGAATCAGCTCATGCACATTGGTGTAGCCAGCGTTGTAGCTGACCTCTTCGCTTTCCAGCCCGGACCAGGTCGGCGCCGAGATGATCTTGCGCGGCTGCGCCTGGACATCCCGAAAACGGATCTTGTCATGTTCGCGCCCCACCGCCAGGTGGGTATGGTCACGCCCCGTCACCTTACTCAAAGCATTCCAGGCCTTGACTGCAACATGCCCATTGGTTTCAGGCGCAAAAGTCAGAATCATCTCGGCCGCGTCGATGGCGCTATCCAGGCGCGGGCGCCCATAACTCACACCCTCCTCCGTCACTACATTGCTGAGACCACCCAGCTCGCGCACCTCTTCTTCGGTGTTCCAGTTGATGCCCTTGCCCCCGTTGCCCAGCTTGTCCAACAATGGGCCCACCGACGTGAATTTGCGGTAGATATCGTTGTAGTTGCGCTCCACCACCGTCATATTGGGCGCAGTCTTGCCAGGCACCAGATCACATTCACCATGCTTCCAATCGCGCGGCTCAAACGCTTGGCCGAGTTCTCCCGCCGTATCATGCAGCAACGGCGTCAGTACGATGTCCTTGCGCGTACCCAGGTAAGGGCCGCCTATTTCGCTGAAACGCTTGGCAATCAGCTTGTAGATTTCCCAGTCTGTCTTGCTTTCCCACAAGGGTTGAACCGCTTCGGACAAAGGATGAATAAAGGGGTGCATATCCGACGTGTTCAGGTCGTCCTTTTCGTACCAGGTCGCCGTGGGCAAAACAATATCGCCATACAGACAAGTCGTGCTCATGCGGAAATCCAGCACGGTCAGCAAGTCAAGTTTGCCTTGTGCCGCCTCACGTTGCGTGACCTCAGTCGGTTTAACGACATTGCTTTCATCATCGAAAACAGCGTGCTGCGTGCCCAGCAGATATTTCAGGAAATATTCATGCCCCTTGCCGCTGGAGCCCAGGATATTCGAGCGCCAGACAAACATATTGCGCGGGAAATTTTCCGGGTGGTCAGGGTCATCGCAGCTCATTCTCAGATTGCCCTGGCGTAATTGATCGGTCGCGTAAGCCACCGGATCCACCCCTTTTTCTTCAGCCTCAGCCGCCACTTTGAGCGGGTTGGTCTGTAACTGCGGCGCAGACGGCAACCACCCCATGCGCTCGGCCTTGGCATTCAGGTCGATCATGCTCATACCGTCGTAACGTTTGGGGTCGGCAGTCGGGCTGATAATTTCTTCAATACGCAGCTTTTCATGACGCCACTGGCTGGTATGCGCATAGAAGAACGATGTGCCGTTCATCTGACGAGGAGGGCGTGACCAGTCCAGAGCAAAGGCCAACGGCGCCCAACCAAACTGGGGGCGGAGTTTTTCCTGGCCTACATAATGGCTCCAACCTCCACCGCTCTTGCCGATACAACCACACATCATCAGCATATTGATGATGCCCCTATAGGTCATATCCATGTGATACCAGTGGTTCAGCGCAGCACCGACAATCACCATGGAACGGCCTTTCGTATCGTGTGCGTTCTGCGCGAACTCCCGGGCCACCTGCACAACCAGATGCGGCGGCACCGTAGTGTGCTTTTCCTGCCAGGCGGGGGTGTAAGGCACATCATCCTCGTAACTGCTTGCCACATTGCCGCCGCCCAACCCCCGGTCAATGCCGTAGTTGGCCATCTGCAAATCGTAGACCGTGGCCACCAGCACCGTGCTTCCATCCGCCAGCCGCATGCGCATCACAGGAACGTTTCTCGGAATCAGTTCCTCATGCTCGCCCCCGAAATAAGGGAAGCCGACCGGCACGACATCGTCACGCCTGTCTAACAACGTAAGCACCGGGTCAATTTCACGCCCGCTGCCACCCTCACGTGATTCCAAATTCCAGCGCCCAGCCTTTTCCGTTTCCCCCCAACGGAAACCCACCGTGCCATTTGGCACTACCACCTCGTTGCTGATGCTGTCTATCAGCAATGTCTTCCAGTCAGGGTTGTTCTGCTGGCCCAAGGCACCATCAAGATGAGACGCACGCAGGAATTGGCCCGGCACATGGCGCCCATCACGCTCTTCAAGCATGACCAGCATGGGCATGTCGGTATAACGCTTCACGTAGTCAGTGAAGTAGGCAGAAGGTGTTTCCAGGTGGAATTCCTTCAGAATCACATGCCCCATGGCCATCGCCAACGCCGCATCGGTACCCTGTTTGGGCGCCAGCCAGATATCGCCAAACTTGACCATCTCCCCGAAATCGCTGGATACCGCCACCGTTTTCGTGCCCTTGTAACGCACCTCGGTATAGAAATGCGCATCCGGCGTGCGGGTCTGCGGCACGTTGGAGCCCCACACCATCAAGTAGCTGGAGTTGTACCAATCGGCAGATTCCGGCACGTCGGTCTGCTCGCCCCACACCTGTGGGCTCGCAGGAGGCAGGTCGCAATACCAGTCATAAAAGCTCAAGCAAGCGCCGCCAATCAGGCTGAGATAGCGCGCCCCGGCGGCATAGCTCACCATCGACATGGCGGGAATCGGCGAGAAACCAATCACGCGGTCCGGGCCGTAACGACCCACGGTGTAAGCATTGGCGGCGGCGATGATTTCAGTCGCAGTATCCCAGTCCGCCCTGACAAAACCCCCCAAGCCCCGCACCGCCTTATAACGCTTGGCTTTTTCCGGGTCCTGACTGATGGATTCCCAGGCGGAAATCGGGTCCAGGGTTTTTCGCGCTTCGCGCCACATTTCCATCAAGCGGCCGCGAATCATCGGGTACTTCACACGCTGGGCTGAATAGACATACCAGCTGTATGACGCCCCACGCGGACAGCCTCGCGGCTCGTGATTAGGCAGATCGGGGCGCGTGCGGGGGTAATCGGTCTGCTGCGTCTCCCACGTAATCAACCCGTTCTTAACGTAGACCTTCCATGAGCAGGAACCCGTACAGTTCACGCCATGGGTGGAACGCACGACCTTGTCATGCTGCCAGCGAGCGCGGTAGGCATTTTCCCAGCGCCGATCTTCATTGACGGTCTGTCCATGTCCATTTGAAAAACTGTCCTTCACTTTGGACATGAACTTCAGCCGATCCAAAAAATGACTCATACTTATCTCCATGGGGCGCGATGCCGCCCGAATGATTCTTTGTTCACACTGATATCAGCAGGGCACGGGTGCATTGCGCCTTGCATAGAACCACCAGGTCACCAGCACACAAGAAACGTAGAAAGCGATAAACGAATACAGCGCGGCATGAACATCGCCCGTCATGGCCAGCGATGAACCAAAACTGCGCGGAATGAAGAAGCCGCCATAGGCGCCGATAGCACCGGAAAAGCCCAGCACGGCCGCCGACTCTTTGGCCGCATCCAGCGCCGCTTGCCGATGGGCTGCTTCACCGCACCCCTTGGCTTCTTTCATGCGCTCATGCAGGAAGATGATGGGAATCATTCTGAAGGTAGAGCCATTGCCTATCCCCGACAGGGCGAACAAGACAATGAAAACCATCAGAAAGCCCATGAAGTTGCCGGCACTCCCCTCAGCAGGCAAAAACACCATGACCGCCACAACCGCCAGCGCCATGCAGATAAAGGTCCACATCGTCACCCGCGCACCACCTACTTTGTCGGACACCCAACCTCCCAATGGGCGCGTCAACGACCCGACAAGCGGCCCCAGAAACGCGTATTTCATTGGGTTCACCTCGGGAAACAAGGTCATGATCAGCATGGCGAAACCAGCGGAAAAGCCGATGAACGAGCCGAACGTTCCGACATACAGCCAACACATCAACCAGTTGTGCTTGCGTTTGAAGATCACGGCTTGTTCTGCAAACGATGCTTTGGCATCGGCAATGTCATTCATGCCGAACCACGCTGCCACCGACATGATCGCAATGGGAATCACCCACACAAACCCCGCGTTCTGCAACCAGATCGGTTGCGCATCCGGCGCTTGCGCGAGATAGGGTGCGCCGCCCCATTCCCCGAATATGGCAACGCCTATGACCATGGGCACCACAAACTGCACCACGGATACGCCAAGGTTGCCGATGCCCGCATTCAGCCCGGTCGCAAGTCCCTTCTTCACCTTGGGGAAGAAAAAACTGATGTTGGACATGCTGGAACTGAAGTTCGCGCCGCCCAGGCCGCAGAACAATGCCAGGATGAGCAGCACGGGATAACTGGTATCCGGATTCTGCAACGCGAAACCCATACCCACCGCGGGAATCAACAAACTGGCCGTCGATATCGCCGTCCAGCGGCGCCCGCCGAAAATAGGCACCAGAAACGAATAGAAAACCCGCAGCGTGGCGCCGGATAGCGCCGGCAGTGCTGTGAGCCAGAACAGCTGGTTCTTTGAAAGATCAAACCCCGCTTTTCCCAGATTGACGACGACAACGCTCCACAACATCCAGATGCTGAAGGCCAGCATCAGTGCCGGAATGGAAATAGCCAGGTTGCGATAGGCCACACGCTGGCCTGTGTGGGTCCAGAACTCAGGATTTTCGGGTTCCCAACGTCTCAGAACAGCAGAAGGTGATGATGACATGGCAATCACTCTTTATAAGAAAGGCAAGGCCTGCGCACAGGCGTGTGGATCAGACTGAAACAGCAGCAGGCGCTGCCGCCTTCAGTCCATTGCGTTTGAAGCTGTAATGCATGGAAATCAGAGACACACACACTGTTCCGTAAAGCAGCATGAAAGCGCTGGAACGAACGCCGGTGAGATCCAGCAGAGCGCCAAAGAGAATGGGCAGGATGAAGCCGCCCAGACCACCTGCCAGCCCCACGATGCCGGAGACTGCACCGATGTTCTGGGGAAACTCATCAGAGATAAACTTGAATACGGAAGCCTTGCCGATTGCTGTGGCGATACCCACCACGAACAGCAGGAAAGTGAAGAACAGCGGCCCCAGGCGAACGGTGAAATCCATCGGGCCGTCGGTTCCCATAATGGTGAGCCGGGTTTCGGGATAGCTCAGAAGAAAGAAAGCCACCCAGCACACCCACATGACCCACCAGGTGGTGTGGTATGCGCCATATCGGTCGGAGATCCAACCGCCCAATGCGCGCAGTACGCCGCCCGGCAAAGAAAAACAGGCTGCCAGCAACGCAGCCAGCTCCAGGCTGAAGCCGTACTCTCCGATGTAGTACTGGGTCATCCACAGTGCCAGAGCGACGTAACCTCCGAATACCACCGAGTAGTACTGGCAATACCGCAGTACACGAGGGTCTTTGAGCATTGCCATCTGTTGCGACATGCTGACGCTGCCCTTTACCTTGTGCGAAGGATCGGAGGCCGAAAACACCCAGAACAGTATTGCCGTGATCAACATGCTCACGGCATAGACCTTGGGAACAATCACCCAGGCGCCGCCGGCGGCGGCGATCAAGACTGGCGCCACAAATTTGGTGATAGCCGAACCTGAGTTGCCGGCTCCGAAAACCCCCATGGCCAGGCCCTGACGGTCACGCACAAACCATCGCGCCACATAAGGGGTGCCCACGGAAAACGAACCGCCAGCCAAGCCAACGAACAGGCCTAGAACTAGAAATTGCCAGTATTCGGTGGCGTACGCGAGAAGCCATACCGGTACCACCGTAGCCATCATCAACAGAAAAAAAACAATGCGGCCACCGTAGCGGTCGGTCCAGATACCCAGAGGTACTCGTATCAGCGAACCCGATAACACCGGCGTAGCTGCCAGTAGACCGAACTCCGTTTCTGAAAGCCCCAATTGCGTCTTGATGGGAATTCCCAGAACGGCGAATATCATCCAGACGGCAAAACAGATGGTGAAGGAGAACGTGCTTGATACAAGCACCCGCATAGGGGCATGCGACTGTTTCTGACTGGCCATTTCTGTGTCCCACCTGATATTTCACGAGATGTATCAAGCGTAAGCGTCAGGCCCCGGCGCGCCCATTCCCCATCAGAACAAGGCGTAAGCGGCAAAGTATCTAGTCACTTTGATGTAAGTTGTTTCACCCACATATAATTCGTACTCTAATCATTCGTGATACACTAATTCGTGTCGCATCAACAAAGAGGCCGGCAACACCAGTCGAAGTCTCCCGAATGACATGACTACGCCCACAAGCGTAAGCCCTGATCTTCAAGGCACAGTTAAACAAGACAGCAATATCTCAACACCGCAAGCCATTGTGCTGCGCGCTCCTGTTGCAGAAGATGCTGCGGATCTCCACCAACTTGTCGCGGATTGCCCTCCGCTGGACCCAAACTCTCTTTATTGCAATCTCTTGCATTGCAGCCACTTCAGCGGCACATCAGTCGCCGCCGTGCGCCGTGATGAACAAGGCAAAGAACGCCTTGTCGGTTTCATTTCCGGCTACATCCCCCCTGGTCAGCCTGACACCCTGTTTGTATGGCAGGTTGCCGTTGCTCGCGAAGCGCGCGGCCAACGTCTGGCGGCCCGCATGCTGGATTCCATTCTCGAACGCCCTGTATGTAGTGATGTCCGCTACATAGACACCACTATCACGCCGGGCAACCAGGCGTCCTGGGGGCTGTTTGAGTCTTGGGCCCGTCAGCACGACGCGCCCACATCCAGTCGTGTGCATTTCGAACGTGAACGTCACTTCAGAGGGCGGCACGATGACGAACACCTCATGCGTATCGGCCCATTCGAAATGGCGGCTGAATCCGCAACCTGATTTCTCAATCATTCAAGGGGCGCTGAGGCGTACCCGTCCCGATACCGGCACTCCCGGGCGAGCTGGTATCAAAGCCCCCTTTTCCTTATTCAGGCGCAGCCGCCAGGCATTCGCGTCACTGCAGCCCACCTCGAACCCAACAAGCTAAGAGGAACACAACATGAGCATCTTTGAAAAACTCGAATCGAATGTCCGCACCTATTCCAGGTCTTTCCCCGTTGTTTTCGACCGGGCCGAAGGCGCCGCACTCTACGACACGGAGGGCAAACGCTATATCGACTTCCTGGCGGGAGCAGGCACGCTGAACTATGGCCACAACAATGCCCAATGCAAGCAAGCCCTGCTCGACTACATCGCCCAAGACGGCATTGCCCATGGTCTGGATATGCATACGCGTGCCAAGGCCGACTTCCTGGAAAGTTTCCAAAAATACATTTTGTCCCCGCGCAAAATGGATTACCGCTTTCAGTTCACCGGCCCTACCGGTACGAATGCCGTTGAAGCGGCCATGAAACTGGCGCGAAAAATTACAGGCCGCCACAACATCATTGCCTTTACCAATGGCTTCCATGGCGTTTCTCTGGGCGCCGCAGCTGCCACCGGCAACCAACATCATCGCGGTGGTTGCGGCATTCCCCTAAGCGGCGTGACTCGCATCCCCTTTGACGGCTATCTGGGCAGCGGCCTGGATTCCACCCGCATGCTCGACAAAATGCTGGGCGACGCTTCCAGCGGCATCGATGCGCCGGCCGCCGTCATTGTGGAAACAGTGCAAGGCGAAGGCGGCCTGAACGTGGCGAGCCAGCGCTGGCTGAAATCCCTGGAAGCCGTCTGCCGCCGCCACGGCATTCTGCTCATCATCGACGATATTCAGGCGGGTTGCGGCCGCACCGGCACATTTTTCAGTTTTGAACCGGCCGGTATTTCGCCCGACATCGTCACCTTGTCGAAATCGCTTTCGGGCTTTGGCCTGCCGTTTGCCATGGTTCTGCTCAAGCCGGAACATGACAAGTGGGCGCCCGGCGAGCATAACGGCACGTTCCGTGGCAACAACCACGCGTTTATCACGGCCAAGGCTGCGATTGAAACCTATTGGAAGGACGACAGCTTTGCTAAAGAAGTTCAACGCAAAGGCGCCATTTTGTCTGAACGGCTGGGCCGCATCGCGGCGCTGGGCGGCAGCGGCGTATTCCACACCAAGGGCCGCGGCATGATGCAAGGTATTGGCTGCCGCAATGGCGACCTCGCTGAAAAAATCGTGCGGCGCTGTTTTGACCACGGCCTGGTTATTGAAACCAGTGGCCCGGATTCCGAAGTGGTCAAGATTCTTTGCCCGTTGGTGATTAGCGATGCCGACCTGAATGCCGGCCTGGACATTCTCGAAAACAGCGTACGCCACGTGCTGGCGCAAGACTACAGCCTGGCTGCTTGAGGCTTGAGCCCAAGACCGGAATCAAACACAAATACAGGAGAAACAGAAATGATTGTTCGCACACTTGAAGAATGCAGAAAGACAGATCGCTTGGTGAAATCCACCACTTGGGATAGCTGCCGTCTTCTGCTCAAGAGCGATAACGTCGGCTTTTCGTTCCACATCACCACGCTCTACGAAGGAACGAAAACCTCCATGCACTACCAGAACCACTTCGAAGCCGTCTTCATCCTCAGCGGTGAAGGCGAGCTCGAAAACCTGGATGACGGAAAGACTCACAAGCTGGCACCCGGAACCTTGTATGTGCTGGACAAGCACGATCGTCACATTTTGCACGCCCACAAGGAAATCACCTGCGCCTGCGTGTTCAACCCGCCGCTCAACGGCAAGGAAGTCCACGACGAATCCGGTGCTTATCCCCTGGAAGCAGAAGTCATCGACAACTAATCGAGAACTGATCATGAATACCGCAACCCTCACACGAAAAGAGGCTCGTACCGACCTCTACCCTTCGCGCGGCGGGCTGAAAGGAAACATCGTCCCCCGCAATCATCCAACCGTCTGGGCATCGGCTACGACACAGCCGCCTGTTGAACGCAGTCTGGTGGAGCAGTACGAACGCGACGGCTTTCTGGTATTACGCGATATTTTCACACCGGAAGAAGTCTCCAACCTCCAGGCGGAACTTGACCGCCTGCGCTCTGACGCGCAAACCGTGGAACGCCCGGAAATCATCACCGAGAAGGGCTCACGCCAAGTGCGTTCCATTTTCAAGGTGCACGCATTGAGCGAAGTATTCGCCCGCCTAGCCGCCGACCAACGTCTGGCCGGGCTGGCTTCCTACTTGCTGGGCGACGACGTCTACCTGCATCAAAGCCGCCTGAACTACAAGCCGGGTTTCCATGGCAAGGAGTTCTACTGGCATTCCGACTTTGAGACTTGGCACGTTGAAGACGGCATGCCCCTGCCCCGTGCGCTAAGTATTTCGGTCTCCCTGACCGACAATACGCCGCATAACGGCCCGCTGCTTGTCATGCCCGGTTCACACAAACGCTATGTGGTGTGCGAAGGCGAAACCCCACCCGACAACTACCAAATGTCATTAAAGGCCCAGGAAACCGGCGTACCCAGCGACGAAAACCTGACACGCCTGGCGGAAATGGGCGGCTTGGTCGATACGGCCGGCCCGGCAGGTTCCGTACTGATTTTTGATTCCAACCTGATGCATGGGTCAAACAGCAATATCACTCACCTGCCCCGCTCCAACGCGTTTTTTGTCTACAACGCGCTCAGTAATGCGGTGGAAGACCCCTTCTGCGACCAGCCACCGCGTCCGGAATTCATCGCCACAAGAGAAAACATATCTCCTTTAGATATACGTAAAAACAGTGCTGATGACTTCCGACCATCGTAAACAGGTATCAGAAATGCAGCATACTATCGAGAAGATCGGCGGCACATCCATGAGCGATTATGCCGCCGTGCGAGACAACATCATCTTGCACGGCGGTGCTAATAAGGATATCTACGGCCGTGTCTTTGTGGTTTCAGCTTACGGCGGTATTACCGACCTCTTGTTGGAACATAAACGCAGCGGTGAACCCGGGGTATATGCCCTGTTCGCCGGTGAAACCGACGATGAAGGCAATGCCGACCACTGGGAGGCCCAGCTTGATCGCGTTCTAAACGCCATGCTTGATCACAACGACAGGTTGTTTGGTGACGGCGCCGACCGCCGCGACGCCGACCTGTTCATCACAGAACGCATCGAAGGGGTGCGAAGCTGCCTGCAGGATTTACGCCGGGTCTGCACCTACGGCCACTTCCAGTTGGCAGAACACTTGATCACCTTGCGTGAACTGCTGGCTTCTGTAGGCGAGGTGCATTCGGCCTACAACATGGCAGCCCTGCTGCGCCGTGATGGCGTCGCCGCCCGCTTTGTTGACCTCACCGGTTGGCGCGACCCCAGCCAGCTTCCCCTGGACGACCGGCTCAAACAGGCATTCAGAGAAATGAACCTGGAGCAAGAACTGCCGATCGTCACCGGGTATTGCCACTGTGCTGAAGGAATGGTGCGCACCTTTGACCGCGGCTACAGCGAAATGACTTTCGCCCGCCTGGCCGTGGTCAGTGGCGCCAGCGAAGCCATTATCCACAAGGAATTCCACCTAAGCAGCGCCGACCCGCGCATGGTGGGCACCGAAAAAGTGATCCCCCTGGGCCGTACCAATTACGATGTCGCCGACCAATTGGCCAACCTTGGCATGGAAGCCATTCACCCGCGCGCTGCCAAAGGCCTGCGCCAGCTTGGCATTCCGCTGCGCGTGAAAAACACCTTTGAGCCGGAACACGGCGGCACGCTGATTACCCAGGAATACGTCAGTTCCCGCCCCAAGGTGGAAATTATCGCGGGGCGCAAAGGCGTATTGGCCGTCGAAGTCTTCGACCAGGACATGATGGGCGCCAACCGCTACGACAGCGTTATTGTCAACGCGGTTCACCGCCACCGGGCGCGCATCATTACCAAGGATCTCAACGCCAACACCATCACGCATTTTCTGGACACGGGCTTGGGCGCCGTGAAACGCATTATTGCCGACCTTGAACAGGAGTTTCCCAACGCTGAAATACAGGCCCGCAAGGTCGCCGTTGTTTCTGCCATTGGTTCGGATCTCAAGGTCAGCGGCATGCTTTCACGCACGGTACGCGCACTGGCGGATGCTGGCGTAGATATTCTGGCCGTCCACCAATCGATGCGACAGGTAGATATCCAGTTTGTGATCGAAGAAAAAGATTACGAAAAGGCGGTAAGAAGCCTGCATGCAGGATTAGTCGAAGCCAGCCAGCAGAAGCCAATGAATATCGCAGCCTGACACGTACATAAAATCGCTGCACCGGGCGGCCATGGCTTCAACAAGCCGGCCGCCCTATTCTTTTGTATGTAAGAAACTCATGGAGAATGACGGGTGCTACTGGATCACCACGGTAAGCAAGTGGGCTGATATGCTAGAGAAAAATTCCAAAACCTAAAGAATTCTAAGCATGAAAGCACCTCTTACCACCTATCTGCCTGGCTGGACACATCAATGGCTGGACAGCATTATGCTGTTGGGCCAAGTATTGCTCATTATTCTGGTCGCCCTGTTGCTGCAACGCAGTTTGCGACGCATTATTCTCAAAGCGGGGGAACTCTACGACCTGCCCCGCAATCTTGTCAGGCCCGCCATTCTATTTACCCGCTGGACTATTGTTGTCAGTGCCAGCCTGCTGGTTTTGGGCAGGTTAGGCGTTTCCGGCACAGTTTTATGGACAGCGCTGACAGGTTTCGCCGCCGTTGCGGCTGTGGCGTTCTTCGCCGCCTGGAGCGTGCTTTCTAACCTGTTTTGCGCCATTTTGATCTTTACTGCCCGGCCCTTGCGCCTTGGCGACCATGTGGAAATTCTTGATACTGCCGAAAAACCCGGCGCGCGAGGCGAAGTGGTAGATATCAACCTGCTCTACATCACTTTGGAAGACAGTACCGCCCCCCAACCAGGGGTGCTGCTGCAAATTCCCAACTCATTAATCTTTCAGCGGGTGGTACGCCGCTGGAAAAGCGGTGCTCCCAGGCCGCAGCCTCGCCTCACAGATGCAGCCGACCCTGCAGCGGTGGAATAAAGCTCAAAGGTCTAATTAAAACGCTGCACTGTGGCTACAACGTTGCATATACCCAATAAAGTGACGGCACACGGCCGCCTCTTTGCACGTTGCGTTCTTCACGCATTCATAAGTCGAAACGACCGCCGGCTAAATCGCACAGTTATTCATTCTGAACGCAGCTTCTTGTGCATATATTCATAGCGCGCATCCGCGTACGCCAGCCTGACCGCGCCGTACTTCTTCTGCTCTCGAAAATGGGCCAGTTTTTGGTCGAAACCTTCCTCAAAACCTCCCCGGCGAGCCAGGTAACGGTAACGGTCTTCCAGAAAGGCTTTTTCGAACCAGCGATTAAACATAAGCTGGATTCGCAGCATCACAGAAAACATTTCTACACCCTCTAAATCAGAGACAAAAGCTTACGACGCCACTGGGGAAAAAGCAGCGTTTCCCCCATTTATCGGATTATTTCGCAAGTTATTCCTGTGGATAACCTCTGGGGCCGTGGTTGTGCACAGCCTGTGGAGCAAAAGTGGATGAATGCTCCAAACTTTGCCTGGCAGAAAATTGTCCAGATTCCATTAAGCAGTTCCGAGCAAGCTTATGGACGTAGAAAAAGCGTCGCAAACTCATGCAGACTGCGGGTTTGACGCAGTTGTTCCACTTATCCACAGGCACCCATCACCAACAACATATATATAAAGAAGAAAGAAAGGAATAAAGACCTCTCCTTCTTCTTCACCCAACACTCGCTGTCGCGAACACAGGTTTTCGCTACGCAGTAAACCTGTTAACCTTTAAAAGGTATGGAGCTGCGTTACTGACTCGCAGCCTTCAAAGCTTCTACAACCGCCTTACCCATATCGGTTGTACTGGCAGTGCCACCCAAATCCGGAGTATGCGGGCCGTTTTGCAGGACACTTTCAATCGCTGTCAGCAACTCAGCCGCTGCACGAGCGCATGATGCATCTTGCTCACCCAGGAACTCCAGCATCATGGCAGCAGACCAGATCATCCCAACCGGGTTGGCAATATTTTTTCCATAGATGTCGGGTGCTGAACCGTGCACAGGCTCGAACAACGACGGAAATTTTCGTTCTGGATTCAGGTTGGCGGAAGGAGCGATACCGATGGTTCCAGCGCATGCAGGCCCAAGGTCGGAGAGAATGTCGCCAAACAAGTTGGAAGCCACCACGACATCAAAGCGTTCGGGTGACAGCACAAAACGCGCAGTCAAAATATCGATGTGATACTGGTCCCAGGTAATGTCCGGGTAGTTCTGCGCCATGGCTTTCATGCGTTCATCCCAGTACGGCATACTGATCGCAATGCCATTCGATTTTGTGGCGGAAGTCACATGTTTACGTTCGCGTCGCTGTGCTTGCTTGAACGCAAAATCCAGCACCCTGTCCACACCATGGCGGGTGAAAACAGCCTCCTGTAGAACTACTTCCCTTTCTGTTCCGGCAAACAATCGTCCACCGACATTTGTGTATTCACCTTCGGTGTTTTCACGCACGACAAGAAAGTCGATATCGCCCGGTTTCTTACCCGCCAAGGGGCATGGCACACCAGGCATTAGTTTGACCGGCCTCAGGTTGATGTATTGATCAAATTCCCGGCGGAATTTCAATAAGGAACCCCAGAGGGAAACATGGTCCGGTACGACATCAGGCCAGCCCACGGCGCCAAACAGAATGGCGTCGAAATTTTTCAGGGTGTCGAACCAATCTGCGGGCATCATATCGCCATGGCGTTGGTAGTATTCCGCGCAGGCCCAATCGAAATGTTCCAGCTCAACAGAAAGCTTATGACGGTTTTTTAGGCTTTCCAGAGCGCGAAGCGCTTCGGGCATGATTTCCTTTCCAATACCGTCGCCCGGGATGATTGCAATCTTGAACGAAGACATGATTTCCTTACGTTGATGAAAGAGAGGGGTCGCCTGCTACCAGTTGAATGCGGCAGCGATGGCTGAAATATTTTTTCCGTAGGCTGCCATAGAAAGCGCCAGGCGAATGCGGGCTTTTCTGGCAGAAAGGTGGCTTACATTGAATGCGCCTGCATTGATTAACTCGTGCAAAGAACCCGGGTAGTCATAGCTTTCATGCGTGGCACCGTGCAATGTGCTGCTGCAAACGGCAATGATGGCGCCTTTTTCCAGCGCCTCGGCCAACACAGGCGCCCAGGCAAGCGGAACCTGCCCACGCCCCAGCCCATCCACAACCAACGCGTCTGGCGCGCTCTGAAGCACTGCACGGGCCATTTCCGCCTCTGCCCCACCGTACGCAGGCAAGATATCCACACGCGGCAACTGGGCGGGGTTAGGTAATCGTTTCTGCATAACGGGACGTTGCAACAGCTGAAAGCCCCCTTCGTCGAGCATTCCGATAGGGCCCAGGCCCGGTGCATCAAACCCATGAAGCTGGTAACTGCTGACCTTTCTGACGAAACCTGCGCTGAATACCGATTGATTGAATGACACCAGAACGCCCAACCCCCTGGCGTGCGGGCTCGCAGCCAGTTCCATGGCCTGGCGCAAATTGGCGTAAGCATCGCTGCCCATGGCTTGCGGCACCCGCTGCGAACCTGTGACAACGACCGGCACGTCGGCGGTATCCAGTACACAGTGCAGGTAATAGGCCGTGTCTTCCAGCGTGTCAGTGCCGTGGGTCACCACAATGCCATCGATTTTCTTTGAATCAATGAGCTGTGTGCATCGTTCAGCAAGCTGCCTCCATTCCGTTGCGCCAATGGCATTACTGGCTTTTTGGAATACCGATTCCACGCTGGCTTGCATTAAGCCATCAAGACCCGTATGGGCTAACAGCGCTTCGCCGGAGAGCACACCGGCTACAGCACGCCCGTCGCGACCGGGGGCGCTGGCAATGGTGCCGCCCGTTGATAGCAGGACGATGCGTTTCAAAGCAGCGCTACCTGGGAGCTCGGAGAAATCTTTGTTTTTTTGTAATTTGTTATTCATTTTCCTACAGACGACAAGATGTTTTCAGTGTGGCAGAAAAGGCGCAAACCATTGATAAAACATGAATTTATGCGGTATTGGCAGTATAATTAAGGGTACACATTCATGCGTGCCTCAATGAAAACCAAATCCAAAGTCGGCCTTAACGGCCATTCCCTGGTTCATAAGCAGCCTAGCACTACGCGCATCATTCGCGCAGTTGCCAGTTCTACCGCTATCGAAACGGGGCAATCTATTTCTGAACTCGAAACTCGGCTACAAGCACAAGACAGCAAGTATCAGAACCTGCCTCTGGCCACATCCTGATTCCATTGCCAATCACTCAAGGGCAGTCCAATGCCCGGCGCACCCAATACTTCATGAGTTCGTAATCGCATTCCATTCCTTTTTGTATGGCCGCCACATAGGCGGCTTTGTTTTGTTCCCACGAGCTGTAGTCAAGTAAGTCGTGCCCCGCCTGTGCGGCCATGACATCGGCCAACAACCTGGAAACTCTGCCATTTCCCTCGCGAAATGGATGCATCAGTATGAATTCCACGTGGATAATTGCAATCGCTTCCACCAACTGTGGACAACGCATTCCAGAACACGGCGTGTATCGGCCTAAATAATCTGAATCGAAAACCTGCATCAACCGAGGTAACTGGGCCGCAGGAGCAAATGGGAAGCCGTCTTTGCTCATATTTACTGCACGATATTGCCCAGCCCAGTCGTAGAGGTTTCCCAACCACAGCTTGTGCCAGCTTCCTAGGTTTTGGGTGCGGATCCGGCCATGCGGCATACGCTCTTGCAGCACCTGAATGTAGAGCTTCTGCAAGAGCACCATCTCTGCTTCGTTGATGTCTTCCAGGCGCGTAATGCCCAACTTGTTCGCCAGCACGCGGTCATCCGAACCGGCCTGGAACACCCCTTGCGCCCCAAAAATGTCGTAACGCCCCATGATTCCTCCTGTGGATAAGCTCTAGGAGAGAGACATGTGCAAAAGCTGTTGATGAACGGGGTACAAGCGTTGATTTCTTGCGCTATGAAAAAAGTGTCCCCAATCCATCCACGAGCAACGCCCTCTCTTATTCCACCATCCAGGATGCTGTAAGTTCTTGTTGTAGCAGGAATTCAGGCAGTTGTGCCAGTTATCCACAGGCCTTATTATTACCAGTCTTTATATAAAGAAGTTAAGGATAAAAAACGGGATAGCCACAGTTCTGCGGCTACCCCTTACTCACCATCAACACGTTTCTGATCTCTGAATCAGTGTGTTATCGTGTCGTTTCTTTCGATGGCGGAACACAGGAAAAAAAACGGTTTACAGCTTGCTCAAGCGTTCGATGGCCTGGTCAAGGGTGGCGTCCTTCTTGGCGAAGCAAAAACGAACCAAGCCATGGTTGGCTTCAGGCGCAGCAGGGTCGCGGTAAAACGCCGACAACGGGATCACCCCTACCCCGTGTTCGATGGTTAACCATTTGGCGAATTCTGATTCCGGCATATCACTGATTTCGCTGTAGTCTGCCAGCAGGAAGAAGGTTCCGGCGCTTTTAACCGGTTTGAATCGGGTATTAAGCAAACCATTGAATAAACGATCTTGTTTAGCTTGGTAAAAACCGGCCAGGTCAAGGTGGTGCTGAGGGTTGGCCATATAACGAGCCAAAGCCCATTGCATGGGAGACACCACTGTGAAAACATTGAACTGGTGCAGTTTTCGAATCTCGGCAGTAATGGCTGCTGGTGCGCAGCAATAGCCAATCTTCCAACCCGTAACGTGATACGTTTTACCAAACGAAGAAATCACGACACTTTTTTCAGCCAGCGACTTTCTACGGCACAAACTTTGATGTTGCTTTCCATCAAAAACGATATGTTCGTAGACCTCATCTGAAATCAGGAATATTCCGGTTTCTTCCACAATACGCTCTAGCGCATCAAGATCGGCTTCCGTCAGGTTGATACCTGTGGGGTTATGAGGAAAATTCAGTATGAGCGCCCGTGTGCGGGAAGTAATCGCATCCCTGACTCGCTGCCAATCCACCCTGTAGGTGTCGTGGGAGGCGTCAGGCGCCTGCATGGGGACAATCACGGGTGTTGCACCAGCCAGGGCTATGACGGGGTTGTAGAGGTCGTAGAACGGCTCGATGACAACGACTTCGTCTCCTGGGTGAACCAAAGCCATAATTGTCATCATGAGGGCTTCGCTGGCGCCCGCCATGACGGTGATTTCGGTATCACTGTTGTAGTCATGGCCGTAAAGGGCTTTGACCTTTTCCCGTATACCTTCACGCAATAAGGGAATGCCAGGCATAGGGGGATACTGGTTGTGCCCTTCTTGCATGGCTTTATTCACTTCATCCAGCAATAAAGGGTCTGGGTTGAAGTCTGGGAAACCCTGCCCAAGGTTTATCGCTTTGTGTTCAGTGGCAAGCTGGCTCATTACTGTGAAAATGGTTGTGCCAACGCCGGGCATTCTTGTGGGTAATTCCATGTTTTATATCTCGGAAATAGACAGTGTCGTAAGGCTTGTACGTGAAGCTTATACAAAGGAGAAGAGCTCAAACCTTCAAGGTAATCGTTTAAAAGCGGTAAAGAAAGCTTATGCCTGCGACTTGTTTTACTGACTGTAGGTTTACTTAACAAATATATGAAAAATCTTATGCTCTGTTGTATTTGTTAAGGAAGCATTTTAAGGAGAAAAAAACCACATCAGGGTTAACTATTAATTGCCTAGTTTATAAGGTATGAGTATGCTTTCGAGTGCAGTTGTAATCCACGTACCGCAAGTCTCGTAGCGATACATCATTTTCAGTACTGTTCTGAAAGCCTGGTATGCCGTCCCGTGTTTTGCGTTCTTGGTGCAATGCAATTTTTGTTTTATTTTTAGGACGCTCCAAATCATGGTTCAAACGGGCAAAGTTAAGTGGTTCAATGCTGAAAAAGGCTTCGGTTTTATTACTCCCGATGTTGGCGGCAGTGACGTTTTTGCTCACTTCTCTGCAATTCAGGGTCGTGGCTATCGCAGCTTGAATGAAGGCCAAGAGGTCGAATTCGAAGTAAAAGATGGTCCTAAAGGCCCACAAGCAGCTGAGATTCGCCCCCTGTAAGCTTCGGTTTCCAAAACCAAGCAAGAAACGCCCGGTAACGGGCGTTTTTTTATGGGTGTCTGGTTTTGTAGGAGGTTTGTGGTTTGGAAAGGCACTACTTGGCTGGTGGATGTCAATTGCGGCCCTCCCTCTACTCCATCTAAGGTCAAGAATCTCTGCGTGGGTTTGGTAATTGACTTCGCGGGTTGATGTACAGAGATATTTACTCTGCTTGCTTGTTCTTCAAGTTTTCGTTCTCGACAGTATTTTCTCAAGCGCCATAATTGCTGGCTATGGGAACGCGTTTCTTCCGGGTTTTGTACTTTGGTTATGTTTGCAAGGTTACAAGCTTGTGTTTAGAGGAAGTGTTGGAAAGAGGTAGAGCTGGAAATTTCCCTTTTTGGTGTGATTTCGGTTGCTGTAGTAGAGCATACGGGGTGTGTTGCATCTAAAGCAGGTTTCTCTCGAGATGGTGTGGAAGGGTTTGATTTGGATGTAAGCGTGCAGTTTTAGGGTTGTGCACTTTCCGTCCACTGGTTTTACACAGATTTATCCACAGCCTTGTGTTTCACGTGGAACTTTTTTGGATTTCTGGTTTTTGGTGGTACGGGCGGGTTTTTTATGTTCGCGTGCCGAGTTCTTAAGTTGGGTGTGAGAACGAAAGTTGAAGGTTGCCCAGCTTTCGGGGGCCGGCAAGGTGGCGGATTACCCTTGTTGAATGCCGGAATGGGGCGAACGCAGAACTCGGTCCATCGGACTGCCACCGGTTATTCCAAGGTGCCGTGCTCAAACAGTTGCGTCTGGGCTTATTTAAACGACTTGATTGGGTTAGTTTGTGAGGGGTGGGGCTTGGATAGTGAGACTTTCCTCTAGTGGTTAACGTATCGTCAGTAGTGCAGATAAGGGAATCAGTGGAGCGGTGGTTTACGCGGAGTGGTTTAGGTTTGTTGGTGCAGCTGACTTTTGGTTTGGGTTCTTAAGTCGGGTGTGAGAATAAAAGTTGAATGTCGCCTAGCTTTCGGGGTCCGGCAGGGTGCCGGACTACCCTTGTTGAATGCCCAAATGGGGCGGACGCAAAACTCGCACGATCGGACAGCCCCCGGCTGTCCGAAAGCGCCGTGCTCAAACAGTTGCGTCCTTGTCTCCCCATTCGGCCATTCACCTGCGGCCCTTCAGACTAGTCTTCTTCAACTTTTATTCTCACACCCTTATGCAAAGGCTGGGTGGTGAAGGATTTTTTTGTCGGGTGAGGGCTGCTAGGCGGTGGGGTTGGTAAGGTGGTGGAACTGGATTGTTTAATCTTTGAATGGGGCGGATTCAAACCTTCGTCTATTTGACATGGTTCGGTTTTTCTAGAGCACCGTACGCAGGGGGAGCGAAGAACGCATAGAGGATCTTTGCATAACGTTTTCTACAGAATGCCGACGCTCAAGGTTTAATGTTTCACGTGAAACAAGGCTTAAAAGCAGTAAGTCGGACTAACCAACATGAAATTTAGTGCGGTATTAACCTTCACATCGCCACATAAGTCAGTCCGCTAAGTACACCGGAAAATAGCAGCGTCCGGCGCATCTATTCACATAGTTACCCACAGAATGAAACCGCAACGGAATGTACTGTGTTTAACGTGAAACATCCTACTTATCACGCTCCTGGTTGTCTCGTGCCGATCTAAAGAATAGGAAGCGAATACACTTAGTTGGCCGGTTAGGGGGAAGAGGTTTCGTCGACTTCTTACCCGTTCCAGAACTAAGAATTTCGCCCCCAGCGTGCTACAAATCCGTGAGTTAATTGGCCGATGCTAGAGCGATCTCTAGCGTATATATCCCAAAAGTTATCCACAGATCTACATTACTGATGGATGAGTTGTTTCACGTGAAACATGAGTCTGAGAATGGGACAGTTACGTGTGCAGAAGTTATCGAGTCTCTCTATTACTGACTTGCGGTCTGAGAACCATTGGGTCTTCGTGTCGGCCTTCGATGGGGCGGACGGAGGTTTCCTCAAGTGGACACTGAATACTCAGAGTTGTGGCGTATTTCCTGGCTATATCTCTCTTGGAGGGGAGGGGGCATTGATAAAAGGTGTTCAATCTCCTGTCTGCACGATTTAATATACTCTCTCCCCAGGAGACGAGTTGTATTTCTTACTCATGGATTTATGCCTGCTCATAAGATCTGCATCCCGGCTTTAATTGTCAGTTCTTTTTCTGAGTTTCGTGCCGCCCACCAGGAATCAGACAGGTAAAGAAATAAGCTTTTCCACAAAGTTATCCACAGAAAACATCTTTGAAAACTAGTGGTGTTTCACGTGAAACAAGTTTTATGAGATGTCTTAGGAGGATCATCCTCAACTCAGGTAACTGAGGCGCCAAGCTTACTGGGAAGCTAAGCAAACTATTCATTAATTGGTGCGCGCGTGTACCGCTCGCGTCTGGGTGGTGGTGTGATGCGAAACGAGTCCCTAGCCGCTGAGGGTGAGGTATAGAGAGAGGTACAGGTGTTGCGTTAGGAGCGAACTTTGGCGGCAGTCATGGGCGTGGGTTGAACGGGTGTTCTGACCTGCTCCGGTGCCAACCCGAGGGAATAGGGCGGTGAAATAATTTGTGTTTCAACTTCCTGAGTACCCGCTCTGGAGTGCGAAACTATGTCTGTCCGGTAAAAAATGGTGCCTAAAGACTGGGAGGAGAAGTTAACCGTTTTCGTACCTATCCCCAATGTTATCCACACAACAATATGTGTGATAGGTACAGTGTTTCACGTGGAACATCGTTGCTTGTCGATGTTTTGAGTAATGGATGGCAACGTAGAAACACTGTATAAAAAATCACGCAGACACCTGGGCGGCGAAAAGAGTGGGTGTATCTGTCGCTGCTACGCAAAGCATGGGTAGAGGGTGGAGGTTGCGAACAGCTTATGAACTGTTTGAAGTGAAGGGTGAGGCGGAATGCTAGAACCTGTGCTGTTGGTATGTGCTGATGGTGTTACGTTTCAGTCCAGCCTGCAGCATGATTTTGAAGGCGCAGCAAAGTATAATGGGCGCCAGCCCAGTTATTTAAGGGTGTTTTCTACGATTTTCTGAGCCACCCGTAGCTGAGTTTTTGCCTGGTGCGGCTCCATCTCCCAGCAGAGCGTAATAGTCATGTTACGTACTAACTCTGCCTTTTTCTTTGAAAGAATGATTTACCCAGACGAATTCGATGTGATCGTGGTAGGTGGTGGCCACGCTGGTACTGAGGCGGCGTTAGCTGCAGCACGTATGGGCGTGAAAACACTTTTGCTGACTCACAATATCGACACCCTTGGCCAACTATCATGCAATCCATCCATCGGTGGCATAGGGAAGGGGCACCTGGTAAAAGAAATTGATGCGCTTGGCGGCATCATGGCTCAGGCCACGGATCAGGCGGGAATTCAGTTTCGAATTTTGAACCGGTCAAAAGGCCCCGCCGTTCGTGCAACACGTGCACAGGTAGATCGATCTTTATATCGGCAGGCGGTTCGCTGCGTCCTGCAAAACCAACCCAACCTCACAATCTTTCAACAGTCTGTCGAAGACCTGCTTTTGAAAGGCGAAACGGTGGTCGGCGCCAAGACACAGATAGGTCTGGAGTTTCATGGGAAAACCGTCGTACTAACTGCGGGCACGTTCCTGAACGGACGTATTCACGTTGGCTTGGAAAACTATTCAGCCGGTCGGGCCGGCGACCCTCCAGCGATTACTCTTGGTCAGAAACTCAAGGAATTGAACCTCGCTCAGGGTCGCTTGAAGACAGGTACTCCGCCGCGTATTGATGCTCGCAGTATTGATTTTTCGGTGCTTGAAACACAGCCTGGCGATGTTGACCCTATCCCCGTTTTTTCTTTTATGGGGAATTCCGGTCAACACCCGGAACAACTGCCATGCTGGATTACCCACACCAATGAGCGCACGCACGATATTGCACGTTCTGGTTTGGACCGTTCCCCCATGTATAGCGATGCAGGCACTATAGAAGGCATAGGGCCCCGCTACTGTCCATCCATTGAAGACAAAATTCACCGCTTTGCCGATAAGGCCAGCCACCAGATATTTCTTGAACCAGAAGGCTGGACCAGCAAGGAAATCTACCCAAATGGTGTCTCTACCAGCTTGCCTTTTGATATTCAACTGGCAATGCTGCGATCTATGCGCGGCCTGGAAAATGCCGTCATTATGCGGCCAGGTTATGCCATAGAGTACGACTACTTCGACCCGCGAGCTCTGCATCCCACACTTGAAACGCGTGCTATCGCTAATCTGTATTTTGCTGGGCAGATCAACGGCACTACAGGTTATGAAGAGGCAGCGGCGCAAGGCTTGTTGGCCGGGTTGAACGCCGCGAGAAAAGTCAAAGAACAGGAAGCCTGGTATCCACAGCGCAGCGAGGCCTATTTGGGCGTATTGGTGGATGATCTCATCACCCGGGGCGTTACAGAACCCTACCGCATGTTCACTTCTAGGGCGGAATACCGTCTTAGCTTGCGTGAAGACAACGCAGACATGCGGCTCACGGAAATAGGGCGCCAACTTGGCTTGGTAGACGATATCCGCTGGGATGCTTTCAGCCGGAAAAAAGAAGCGGTGGAAGCTGAGATTCAGCGCCTGCGTAGCAGTTGGATCAAC
Source organism: Achromobacter sp. F4_2707 (assembly GCF_047501535.1). Taxonomy (NCBI): domain Bacteria; kingdom Pseudomonadati; phylum Pseudomonadota; class Betaproteobacteria; order Burkholderiales; family Alcaligenaceae; genus Achromobacter; species Achromobacter sp. F4_2707. The sequence continues at coordinate 3,577 of NZ_JAZDRJ010000001.1, read as the reverse complement.
CCAAAGGTGATTTCATCCCATACGGCTGAATCGTTGTTGGGTCAGGCTTTGGAAAAGGAAGCGAACGCCTACGATCTGCTTAAGAGGCCTAAAGTTGATTATGCATCTTTGATGCAAGCTGAGGGCATCGACGGCAAGCGGCTTTTTGGCCCCGGAGTTGAAGATCCCAAAGTTTCCGAGCAAGTGGAAATCCAGGTCAAGTATGCGGGGTATATCCAGAAGCAGGCTCAGGATGTTGAGCGTCAGCGCACTCAGGAAAACATGTTGATTCCTGAGGATTTCGATTACGACAAAGTGCCAAGCCTTTCCATGGAAGCACGCCACCGCCTTAAAGAAGCTCGCCCCGCCACCATTGGACAAGCCGGTCGTGTATCAGGCATTACGCCCGCAGCGGTATCTTTGATTCTTGTTCAGCTTAAACGTTTGCAAGCAAGCGCCAGGGCAACAGGGTAGGGGAATGACAGCTACAAACCATTTTGCGTCCCGATTAAGAGCGGCGGCGACAGATTTGGGTCTGGAACTCAATGCCGGCCAGGAGCAGGCGCTGCTTACCTACTTGGAACAATTGCAGCGCTGGAATCGCAGTTACAACTTGACTGCAGTACGCGACCCGGAGCAGATGTTGGTACAACATGTATTCGACAGCCTGTCCATTATTCCCTCCATCAATAAAGAGCTGTATAAAAACACAGTTAATAAGGTGATGGTTGATGTTGGTTCGGGCGCAGGGCTACCCGGGGTTGTACTGGCCATCATGTGCCCGGATGCCACCGTACATTGCGTCGATACGGTTGAGAAAAAAGCCACGTTTATACGTTATGTAGCAGGCGTTTTGCGTTTGTCCAACTTACAGGCCCATCACGCAAGGGTGGAAAAGCTCCCCCCATTTGAGGCAGATCTGGTGGTCTCGCGTGCGTTTTCCTCTCTTGTTGATTTCGTTACGCTTGCCGGTAGGCATGTGTCGGCACAAGGCCGGATGCTGGCTATGAAAGGGCGCGAACCCACCGAAGAAATTGAAGAGTTGTCGAGCAAGACATCATGGCGTGTGGCTCACATCGAGCCTTTGCAGGTCCCGGACTTGGATGCGCAGCGCTGTCTGGTATGGCTTACGGAGCAAGGAATCGCATGACAATCAAGAATGACAAGAAGGCCAATACGGGCGCTTACGTTTTTTGCGTAGCCAACCAGAAGGGCGGGGTAGGCAAAACAACGACAGCTATCAATCTAGCTGCGGCTCTGGCTGCACTGAAGAAAGACGTCCTGCTTATTGACCTTGACCCTCAGGGAAACGCCACAATGGGCAGTGGTGTGGATAAGAACAATTTGCAGGCCAACCTTTACGAAGTCTTGCTTGGCGAGGTTTCCATCCAGGATGCGCGGGTACGTTCTGAATCTGGCAACTATGACGTATTGCCTTCCAATAGAGAGCTTTCTGGAGCAGAAATCGACCTCGTTCAGATGGAAGGGCGAGAAGCGCGGCTCAAGCAAGCGATTGAAGCCGTGCGGCACGAATACGACTTCATTCTTATTGACTGCCCGCCCACGCTGTCTTTGCTGACTCTCAATGGTTTGGCATCAGCTTCGGGCGTGATTATTCCGATGCAGTGCGAGTATTTCGCGCTAGAAGGGCTGTCTGATCTGGTCAATACTATTAAACGCGTTCACGCCAACATCAACCCCGATCTGCAACTGATTGGCCTATTACGGGTGATGTTCGATACCCGGGTGACTCTGCAACAGCAGGTGTCGGTGCAAGTCGAAACCCACTTTGGCGACCGCGTTTTCAAAACAATTATTCCCCGTAACGTGCGGCTGGCCGAGGCGCCTAGCCATGGCATGCCGGGCGTGGTGTACGACAAAAGCTCCCGAGGCGCTAAGGCCTACCTGGAATTTGGCAACGAACTCATCCGGCGCATGAAGCGCGAAGGGCTTAAGCAAGCCGCTCGCGCTCGCACTTGATACACAGGAGATTCACATTATGGCAACGAGAAAAACTAAAGGGCTGGGAAGAGGGTTGGATGCCTTGCTGGGGGCCGATGCGCAGATTATTGGCTCCCTCGGGCGTGCCAAGGAAGAAGAAAGCCAGCCCACTTCCTTGAAGGTCAAGCAACTCCAGGCTGGCAAGTATCAGCCGCGCACGCGCATGGATGAGGGGGCTTTGAATGAGCTTGCCGACTCAATCCGAGCACAAGGGGTTATGCAGCCCATTCTGGTGCGTCCGGTAGGTAACAAGCCCAACAGCAAGTACGAAATTATCGCGGGTGAGCGCCGTTTCCGTGCGGCCTGCCTGGCCGGCTTGGAGGAAGTACCTGTTCTGGTGCGTGAGGTCGCCGACGAAAACGCGGCTGTGATGGCCCTTATCGAAAACATCCAGCGTGAAGACCTCAATCCATTGGAAGAAGCGCAAGGTGTCAAACGTTTACTCGATGAGTTCGGCCTGACGCACGAACAGGCTGCTCAGGCTATAGGCCGCTCCCGTTCAGCGACAAGCAATTTGCTGCGCCTGTTGAACCTGGCGGAACCTGTTCAAACCATGCTTTTGGCCGGCGACATTGATATGGGCCACGCCCGGGCGCTGTTGGCCGTTGATGCGGCGAATCAAATCATGCTGGCTAACGAAGTCATCGCCAAAGCGATGTCAGTGCGAGACACCGAAAAACTGGTCGGCCGTAGTATTCGCGAACGCGAAGAGGGCGCCGGTGCGCCAGCCAAGAAGAAGGAATCTGCACATAGTGGCGACGCCAAGCGAATGGAAACGGTGTTGTCAGATCATCTCGGGACCAAAGTGTCTTTGAAGATGGGCAGCGGTAAGCGTGGCCAGCTCATTATTGACTTCCACGGTTGGGATCATCTCAATGCCCTGTTGGAACAACAAGGCTTGGCAGAAGTGGTCGCAGACAACTGATGCCATTTTCAGTTATGATGCGTGTCGGCAGGCGCTGAGCCAGTCCTTATCAGGTCTACTCAAAGCCTTCCGCGCTGTTGTCGTCTGGCAGCATCATCCAAAAGAATTTCTGTTAAGCGCTTGACAATCAAAATTAGATCACGCATAATACGAAATTCGCTGTTGGTGGGATTCCCGAGTGGTTAAAGGGGGCAGACTGTAAATCTGTTGGCCTTGCGCCTACGTTGGTTCGAATCCAACTCCCACCACCACAGTTTTTCAGCAGTTGCTCGCTCATGGGCTTTTCATGGGTGTTCAGTAGGTGAATCGTTCCTCGCGGGTGTAGCTCAATGGTAGAGCAACAGCCTTCCAAGCTGAAGATGAGGGTTCGATTCCCTTCACCCGCTCCAGATGGCGCCTAGCTTCTGTAGTAATGCAACTCAAACGCCCATGTGGCTCAGTGGTAGAGCACTCCCTTGGTAAGGGAGAGGTCGCGCGTTCGATCCGCGCCATGGGCACCAATCGAATTTTATTGAATAAACGCTCTTTCCTATTCGGGAGTCAGCCATGGCAAAAGGTAAGTTTGAACGGACCAAACCGCACGTTAACGTGGGTACCATCGGGCACGTTGACCACGGCAAAACGACGCTGACCGCAGCGATCACGACCGTGCTGAACAAGGAATACGGTTCT
>NZ_JAZDRJ010000019.1:0-22220 GCF_047501535.1 Achromobacter sp. F4_2707 | reverse complement strand
AGAACCGTATTCCTTGTTCAGCACGGTCGTGATCGCTGCGGTCAGCGTCGTTTTGCCGTGGTCAACGTGCCCGATGGTACCCACGTTAACGTGCGGTTTGGTCCGTTCAAACTTACCTTTTGCCATGATTTATTCCACTGAATTTTTGAAAACTATGAAAAAGCCCCCGCCGCTTTAATAAGTGCGGCGGGGCCAATATTACCTGTTACCGCGCGCGCTGATAACCTCGTCGGCAACGTTCTTCGGAGCTTCAGCGTAATGCTTGAACTCCATGGAGTACGTTGCACGGCCTTGGGTTTGCGAACGCAGGCTGGTCGAGTAACCGAACATCTCAGCCAGAGGAACCTCGGCCTTGATCATCTTGCCGCCACCGGGGATGTCTTCCATGCCCTGGACCATGCCACGGCGGGAGGAGAGATCGCCCATCACGTTGCCGGCGTACTCTTCCGGCGTTTCGACGTCTACAGACATCATGGGTTCAAGCAGCACGGGGCTGGCCTTGCGCATGCCTTCCTTGAATGCCATGGAGGCAGCCATACGGAACGCATTCTCGTTGGAGTCAACGTCGTGGTACGAACCGAAGAACAGCGTGACCTTGACGTCAACCACCGGGTAACCGGCGACCACACCCGCAGGCAGGGTTTCTTGAATACCCTTGTCGACTGCAGGAATGTATTCGCGCGGAACCACACCACCCTTGATGGCATCGACGAATTCGTAACCGCCGCCCTGCTCCAAAGGCTCGAGCTTGAGGACAACGTGACCGTACTGACCACGACCGCCCGACTGCTTGACGAACTTGCCTTCGACCTCTTCGCATGTCTTGCGGATGGTTTCGCGGTAAGCAACCTGGGGCTTGCCCACGTTAGCTTCAACGCCGAATTCGCGACGCATGCGGTCGATCAGAACCTCAAGGTGCAGCTCGCCCATGCCGGAAATAATGGTCTGGCCGGACTCTTCGTCGGACGACACGCGGAAGGAAGGATCTTCCTGTGCCAGACGCGACAGCGCCACACCCATTTTTTCCTGGTCGGCCTTGGACTTGGGCTCGACGGCCTGCGAGATCACGGGCTCGGGGAATTCCATCTTTTCGAGCAGGATGTGCTGGCCGACGTCGCACAGGGTTTCACCCGTGGTTACGTCTTTCAGGCCCACCACAGCGGCGATGTCACCTGCCAGAACTTCCTTGATCTCGGCGCGGTTGTTGGCGTGCATCTGCAGAATACGGCCAACACGTTCCTTCTTGCCCTTGACAGGGTTGTAGACCGTTTCGCCTGCGTGCAGAACACCGGAGTACACGCGCACAAAGGTCAACTGACCAACGAAGGGGTCGGACATCAGCTTGAATGCCAGAGCCGAGAACTTGGCGCTGTCATCGGCGGGCAGGCTGATGGGGTTGCCGTCGTCGTCAGTGCCTTCGACTGGAGGAATGTCTACCGGGGAGGGCATGTAGTCGAGCACGGCATCCAGCATGCGCTGTACGCCCTTGTTCTTGAACGCAGTGCCGCACAACATGGGCTGGATTTCGCCGGCGATGGTACGCAGACGCAGACCCTTGTTGATTTCCTCTTCGGTGAGCTCGCCTGACTCCAGGTATTTGTCCATCAGCTCTTCGTTGGCTTCAGCTGCGCTTTCTACCAACTTTTCGCGCCACTCTGCAGCCTGGTCGGCCAGTTCGGCGGGAATATCAGCGTATTCGAACTTAATACCGTAGTTGGCGTCTTCCCAATAGATGGCCTTCATCTTGACGAGGTCAACCACGCCCTTGAAGTTCTCTTCAGCGCCGATTGGAATAACAACAGGCACGGGGTTGGCCTTCAGGCGCAGCTTGAGCTGGTCGTAGACCTTGAAGAAGTTCGCACCGGTGCGGTCCATCTTGTTGATGAACGCCAGACGCGGCACTTTGTACTTGTTGGCTTGGCGCCATACCGTTTCCGACTGGGGCTGAACACCACCCACGGCGCAGTACACCATGACAGCGCCGTCGAGCACACGCATGGAGCGCTCAACTTCGATGGTGAAGTCAACGTGCCCGGGGGTGTCAATGATGTTGACACGGTGTTCCGGGTAGTTGCCAGCCATGCCACTCCAGAATGCGGTAGTGGCAGCAGACGTAATGGTGATGCCGCGTTCCTGCTCTTGCTCCATCCAGTCCATGGTGGCAGAGCCCTCATGGGTTTCACCAAGCTTGTGGTTGATGCCTGTATAGAACAGAATGCGCTCGGTCGTGGTGGTCTTTCCGGCGTCAATGTGGGCGGAAATACCGATATTACGATAGCGCTCGATTGGGGTCTTGCGGGCCATGATGTAATGTCCTATTGATTACCAGCGGAAATGGCTGAATGCCTTGTTGGCCTCGGCCATCTTATGCGTGTCTTCGCGTTTCTTCATCGCGCCGCCACGCCCTTCAGCCGCGTCCATGAGTTCACCGGCCAGGCGCAGATCCATCGACTTCTCGCCACGCTTCTTGGCTGCTTCACGCAACCAGCGCATAGCAAGGGCCAGGCGGCGCACAGGGCGCACTTCAACCGGCACTTGATAGTTCGCACCACCTACACGGCGGCTCTTGACTTCGACCATTGGCTTGATGTTGTTAATGGCGGTGTTGAACACCTCGATAGGCTCTTTGCCAGTTTTAGCCTGAATCTGGTCAAAAGCGCCGTACACGATGCGCTCTGCAACGGCTTTTTTTCCAGACAACATAACAACGTTCATGAATTTGGCGAGTTCTACGCTGCCGTATTTAGGATCAGGGAGAATCTCACGCTTGGGAACTTCGCGACGACGAGGCATTTTTGCTTCCTTGTGACTGTTCAGTTGAACCGCTTAGCGGCCACGGCACCCTATGAATGGAGGAGTACCACTTACATGCGCCGGACACTTTTTCCGACGCTGCACTGAATCGGCCTGAATGGCCAAATAAATAAAATCAGGATTTCTTGGGACGCTTGGCGCCGTACTTGGAACGGGCCTGTTTACGATCCTTGACACCCTGAAGGTCGAGGGAACCACGCACGATGTGATAACGCACACCAGGCAAGTCCTTCACACGACCGCCGCGAACCAGCACGACCGAGTGCTCTTGCAGGTTGTGGCCTTCGCCACCGATGTAGGAAATGACTTCGTAGCCGTTGGTGAGACGCACTTTTGCGACTTTACGCAAAGCGGAGTTCGGCTTCTTGGGGGTGGTGGTGTACACACGAGTGCAGACACCACGACGCTGAGGGCAGTTCTCGAGCGCGGGGCTCTTGCTGCCTTCGCGTGCTCTTTCGCGCGGCTTACGCGCGAGCTGACTAATGGTTGGCATGACCTTTACGCATCCTGTTGTTTACGTTACGTATCTGATATCTACGCAGATGAACGTATTGATGAATACGCCTGCCGGGCCGACCCCACCCTTGCGGTGGAAGGCCAGATTTCGCCAGGCGGTTTACGCAATAGCCGCCTTAGCACGTGAACGTAAAAAGAGCGGGTCTTGCATAGCTTGACTTGCAGCCTATGTGGCAAGCACAAACTTCAAGTAAGCTCGCCATTCTACCACTATGGATAATTCGTGGTCAATGGCGAGTAGATAAAAACTTGCAACGCCCGCTTAGGCGTCAATCGCCGAGCCATGCTTGGCCAGCGGCACAACCTTTATCGTCATGTAGGGTAAGAGAGGCAGCTTGCTCAGGATGTCGTGCAGTTCATCGTTGCTTTCAACATCGAAAATGCTGACATTGGCGTACTCACCCACGATGCGCCAGAGATGGCGCCACTTCCCGGAACGCTGTAACTCTTGCGAGTACTGTTTTTCCTCGGCCTTGATGCGTTCGGCTTCCTCTGCAGGGAGGTTTTCGGGAATATCGACAATCATATGTACGTGAAAGAGCATGGGAAGTCCTTAAAAGAAAGAAAAACCGGAACACACGAAGCGCCCGGTTAGTTACTTGCCGATCAGTGATCAGCCCAGCGATGAAAGGAAAGACGCGAGGGCCTGATTAAAGGCCTGAGGCGCTTCGATGTTGGAAAGATGGGATGCCGGAACACTCACCAATTGCGAACCCGCGATGGCCTGACGCATAAATTCGGCGTCCGCCACCGTAGTGACAGGGTCGTACTCCCCTGCCACCAACAAGGTTGGAAGCTTAATGCCGGCAAGCTTGTCTCTAAGGTCGGAGGTAGCCAACGCTTCGCAACATGCGGCATAACCTTCTGGATTAATGCTCGCTATCCAAGCTTGCGCACGGGCAACCAGGTCGGGCTCGGCGTTGATGAAGTTGGCGGAAAACCAACGCTCTGGAGAAGATGCCGCCAATGCCTGCATGGCGTCTTTACCACTCTCACGCACGGTTGCGGCCCGCGCTCCCCAAGCTTCGGCGGTACCGATCTTAGCGGCGCTATTGCACACCGCGATGCCGGTGAAGCGTTCTGCAGCATTCGCCGCCAACCAGAGTGCGGTGTGTCCGCCCATGGAAACGCCGCAGATGGCAGCCTTATCCACATTCAGCGCATCCATGATCGACAAGACGTCTTCACCGAGCAGATCGAAACTGTAAGGCCCGGGCGTGACTGGGCTGCCGCCATGGCCGCGGGTGTCGTAGCACACTACCCGATAGGTTTCAGAGAAAACCGCCAGCTGTTCGGCCCACATTTCCAGCGTGGTACCCAAAGAGTTGCTTAGAAGCAGGACGGGCGCCTCTTTGGGGCCCCGCTCAGCGACGCGAAACACGCCATTACGGGTGGACAGCGAAATAGTGTCAATCATGGAATCCATATTTAGGCGACCACCTTGCGTTCGCGGTTCACAACCTGGTTGTCGACCCCATTGATCAAGGCGGTCAAATTGAAGTCGAACTCGATTTCGGCGAAAGGCCCGTTCAGACCATTGGCCTTGATGCTTTCTTCATCTGTACGCTCGATAACGGGCGGTACCAGACCTTCGCGCGTGGCGTAAGCAAAGTCGTCAAAGACGTACGGATCTCCGTCAATATTGATCTGCGTAGTCAGCTTGCGATGGCCTTCTGCAGTGATGAAGAAGTGGATGTGGGCCGGGCGGTTGCCGTGGCGACCGAGTTGATTCAGCAGCTCCTGGGTAGGGCCATCGGGAGGGCAGCCGTAGCCATGCGGGATAATGCTTTGGAAGCGATAGCGGCCTTGCTCGTCTGCGATGATGGTGCGGCGCATATTGAATGGCTTTTGTTCGCCGGTCGGGTCAAAATGCGAGTAAAAGCCCTTGGTATTGCAATGCCATACTTCTACCTGAGCCCCCGGAATGGGGTTGCCATCCTCACCGCGCACCGTGCCATGCATGATAAGGGTGTGGCCATTGGTATCGCTACCATCATCCAAGCGGGCAAAGCCGTGCTCAACCGGGGCGCCGGCAACGTACAAAGGCCCCTCGATGGTACGAGGAGTGCCATTGTTTACACCAAGCGCTTCGTCTTCCGCGTCCATGCGCATATCCATGTAGCGGTCAAAGCCTAACCCGGGCGAAAGCAAACCGGCTTCGTGTGCTGTGCCTAAGCGGTTCAAGTACGCAACACCTGCCCAGTACTCGTCCGAGGTGATATTCAGATCTTCGATGGCCTTAAAGATATCGGACACAATGCGGTGGACGATTTCTTTGGTGCGGGGATTGCCCTCGTTGTTGTTCAGACCACAGGCCAGCTTCAGGAAGTTCTGAACTTCAGCGCTTTCAAAAATATTGATACTCATAAAATTTCCTTGCTTATATGAAGGTGAGTGGTCATCGAAAAAGCTGCTTAAATCCGACAACCGTTGGCGTTAACTCGGCGAGTTCGGGGCTATCTGGCCCCCTATCAGATCAGGGCGAAGTCACGCTGACTTAGCTTTTGGCACGGTCTCGGCGGAAGTGCTGAACACGGTCTTCGTCCAAAGCAATACCTAGGCCTGGGCGAGCTGGCAAAGCCAGTTCAAAATCCTGATATGTCAGCGGGCTTTGTAAAATTTCTTCTGTTAACAGCAAAGGGCCAAATAACTCGGTTCCCCACTGCAGATTTCGGAAGGTGGAGAACACATGCGCGGAAGCCATGGTGCCGATCGCGCCTTCCAACATGGTTCCACCGTAAAGTTCGATATCGGCAGCATCAGCAATTGCCGCTACTTCCTGCGCCGCCTTCAGGCCACCCGACTGCTCAATCTTGATAGCAAATACATCAGCCCCGCGGACACGCGCCAGTTCGAATGCGGACTGCGGTCCAACCAGGGACTCGTCTGCCATGACAGCAATAGGGTAGTTTCCGGTTAAACGAGCCAGAGCTTTCGCGCTTGCGACCGGCTGCTCGACCAGCTCACATCCCGCGTCGGCCAAAGCGGCCAAGCCCTTGCGTGCTTCCAACTCGGTCCACGCCATATTGACGTCGACCCTGACTGCACCGCGATCTCCGAGTGCCTTTTTAATGGCAGCCACATGGGCCACATCCTGCATCACTTCGCGCTTACCGATCTTCAGTTTGAAAATCCGGTGACGGCGAGACGCCAGCATTGCTTCAGCCTCTGCAATATCTTTGGCAGTGTCACCAGAGGCCAGAGTCCAAGCAACGGGAAGACTATCGCGATGTCGTCCACCCAACAGTTCGGACAACGGCAAATGAGTACGCTGGCCCAGCGCGTCATACAACGCAGTCTCGACAGCACACTTTGCGAAACGGTTATCTTTAATCGCAGTATTCAGGCGGGCCATCACCGCTTGCACACGATTAGCATCCGCACCAATAAGTAAGGGAGCGAAATAGGTGTCGATGGCGAGCTTCATACCTTCGGGAGACTCAGCACCGTAGGCCAAGCCCCCGATGGTGGTGCCCTCGCCTACGCCGACGGAGCCATCAGAACAATACAGGCGTACCAACATCAAGGTCTGGCCGTTCATGGTGGCCATAGACAGTTGGTGGGGACGAATCGTGGGCAGGTCGAGCAGGAAAGTTTCGACGCGATCGACCGTGACGCGACCTAAGGAACTAGGGATGACGGTTTGCTTTTCCATGGGCTCATTAAAAAACAGTGTGGGCTTGGCAATCCAACACCAAATAAGTCTGCTGGAATACCTAAAAGGTATAATCCACATGAAGTCACTGAAAAATCAGTTACTTAGATACACAGAAAACCAATTCCAGGGTTTACCCTAGGCGGGGTGATTTAAATGGATTTAAGGCAGCTGCGCTATTTCATCGCCGTCGCTGAGGCGCGTAGTTTCACGAGGGCTGCAGAAAAGTTGCATATTGCGCAGCCCCCTCTTAGTCGACAGATACAGTTACTGGAATCGGAATTAGGGGTACAGCTGCTGCAGCGCGACACGCGTCCGCTACAGATCACTGAAGCCGGGCGAGTGTTTTACGAACAAGCATTACAAGTCTTGCACCGCGTTGAACAAATGAAGGCGGCCACGGTACAAGTAGGCAAGGGGCAGGCCCGAAGGGTGTCAATTGGGTTTGTTGCATCAACCTTGTATGGAGCTTTGCCTTTGTTGACGCAAAGGCTGCGGCAACGCTATCCCGATATTGATTGCCAGTTGCTGGAATTGACGACCATGCAGCAGATTGCAGCCCTGAAAGACGGCCGAATTGATATTGGATTTGGTCGGGTGAGAAGCGACGATCGTTCTGTTGCGCGCATCGTTTTACGGGAAGAGAGGCTGGTGCTTGCCATCCCACCCACCCACGAATTTGGGAAGGATCCTAGCCCCCTGCCGCTATCTGCCTTGGAAGGCCACCCTTTGATCGTCTATCCCAAAGAGCCGCGCCCCAGCTTCGCAGATCAAGTTCTCAACCTGATACACGATAAAAAAATACGCCCTTCACAAGTCTTTGAGGTACGCGAACTTCAAACCGCCCTGGGCCTGACCGCCGCTGACGTCGGGTTATGCGTCATACCTGCAGCCGCCAAATTCCGTAGCGACCTCGTCTACAGAAAGATCGAAGACGAGTCCGCCACCTCACCCGTCATTCTTAGCCACCGTATGAACGACTCTTCCTGGTACATCGAGGCAGTGCTCGACATCCTCGACGAACTCTACGCCGACAAATCGGCGTAGATGACCGCATGAAGACATGTGCTGATATACAAAGCAGCCGCGTCTACTCTTTCAAGAACGGATAGTACGGCGGTGCTTCGCCAATCACGCCCATATCGACCTCCACCATGCGCAGCCCGCCTCGCGGCAGAATGTCTCGCACGGCGGAGGCCAGGCCGTTTTTATCGGTGACTTTCACGTAAGCGGCCCCTACGCAACGGGCCAGTTGCTCGAAATCCGGGGAATCGAGATCGCCATACACTCTTCTGCCGCCAAAGCCTGCATCTTGCATGTGTTTGATAACACCGTAGCCGGAATCGTTCATGATGATCATGAGCAGATCAACACCTTCTTGCTGGGCAGTCCAGAGCTCGCTGACATTCATCATAAAACCGGCATCACCCGATAACAAAACGGTATCCCGGCCGTTTGCTGCAAAGGCGGCGCCAATGGCCAAAGGCAGACCTTGACCGATGCCACCCCCGACAGGGTGGATGGCAGTGCGAGGATGATAGATCTCGTACAGCCGGTGCCCCCAGGTGGAATTTGCGACGGTGATATCGCGCACCCAAAGGGAATCCTCAGGCGTGGCGGAACGCAATTGTTCAGCGAAGTCGCGGTAAGGCCCCAATGTCTTTTTATAGTTCTCGCGGGCTTGCTGCTTCATGCGAGTAAACGCCGCAGGAAAATCTTCATCGACGCCAGGCTCTGAGCCGATCTTTTCTAGCAAGGCTTTTAAAACTTCCCTGCAATCGCCTTGTACAAAGAGTTCACTTGTATAGGTACGCCCGTTAGCGGCCGGGTCGATATCTACCTGCACCCTGCGCGCAGGGAGTTGAATGGTTTGATCCACCGTTTCTTGGCCACGCATTTTGGAGCCCAAGACCACCATGAGATCCACGTCTTGGTAGAAATTTTCCACATCTTTACACCCGGAGCCGTTCATCGCACCCAGGTTCATCGGATGGGACTCTTTCACAATGCCACGCGCAGCCCAACTGCTGACCATGCCAAAGCCCATGTCGAGAAACTGCTCAAGCAGGTCACCGCAATCGCGCGCGCCACTGCCCACCCAAAACATTGGCCGCTTGGCGCTGGCAACCATTTCCGTCAAGCGGGCAAGCGGCTCAGGCGCTGGGGGCATGGGAGGAACAGGCTTAAGATCAACCTGTAATGGCGACGGTTCTTGGCATAAGGCTTTTTGAACATCGATGGGTATTTCCACACTGACCGGCCCCGCAGGCGCGGCCATGGCCTCTTGTGCCGCCCGGGTCAGAATGCCCCACGTTTCTTCAGGCGTATTGACCCGGTAAGCCGCTTTGCAGACGCTCGCCAGCATGCCCTGCTGATCTCTGACTCCATGTGTCGCGCCTGTATCGCGTCCCAGATACTTTGTAGGCACTTGGCCGGTGATATGCAGAACAGGCGTGCAGGAATAACTTGCTTCCAGCAGCCCTGACACAGCATTGGCCGCCCCCGGGCCAGTGCTAGATATCAGCACCCCCAGTTTTCCGGAGATCCGCGCAAAGCCATCGGCCATATGAGCGCCGCCCATTTCGCCACGCGTTGTCACCACCTTGATACCGCCTTCCCGTGCGATGCCATCCATAATGGGGATGTTGTGCACCGAAATAATTGCAAATACGGTATCAACCTCTATCGCCTTTAGAAACCGGGCGACCAAATCTCCTGCATTCATATTGCCTCTGACCTTTGGTTTTATAGGATGGAGAGTGTTCTGGATCTGGCACTTCTGCTGATCAAGTTTCCATTCGATCAGACAGAATACCTGAGAACTAATGAGGGTTTGACATGGGAACACATGCCGCTACGCTTGTGCCAGCCCATTCTTTGGCTTGCAACGACTGTGAAATGCGATTCTGGGAATAAAAAAAATGCCGGGCACCCTGAAAAGGGCCCGGCATTTTTGATACTGCAGCGTTTAGACGCTATGCGTGAGGCAAAGCTTATTCCTCGGACGTTTCAGTTCCGGGAACTGCACCTTCCACACCTTGGTCTGCGTCGGTATGAGCATCAACCGATTCGGAATCTGAAGCAGATTCTTCAGCGGGGCGATCCTCAAACGGGTTGGCCATGGCGCGTGCGGCTTGACGCTCGGCAGCCTCCAGCGATTCCTTGTCGCGGCGGGCCTGGTGATAGGCCATGCCGGTACCAGCGGGAATCAGGCGACCCACAATGACGTTTTCCTTCAAACCGCGCAGTTCATCACGTTTGCCCATGATGGCGGCTTCGGTAAGAACGCGGGTGGTTTCCTGGAAGGAAGCTGCTGAAATGAAGGAGTCCGTGGACAGCGAGGCCTTGGTAATGCCCAGCAGAACGTTGTCGTATGTCGCTGGAATACCGCCTTCAGCGATCACCCTATCGTTCTCGTTGAGCAGTTCGGAGCGTTCGACCTGTTCGCCGGTAATGAAGCTGGTGTCGCCTGCGTCGGTGATGTTCACACGGCGCAGCATCTGGCGGACGATCACTTCAATGTGCTTGTCGTTGATCTTCACGCCCTGCAGACGGTAGACGTCCTGCACTTCGTTAACGATGTACGTTGCCAGCTTCTCGATGCCCTTGAGACGCAGAATATCGTGCGGGTCGGAAGGCCCGTCGACAATCATTTCGCCCTTGTTCACCACTTGGCCGTCGTGCACCAGAACTTGCTTTTCCTTGGCGATCAGGAACTCGTGGCTGACGCCTTCGAGGTCGGTGATAACCAGACGCTGCTTGCCCTTGGTGTCCTTACCGAAGGAAACCGTGCCGGTGACTTCCGCCAACATGCCGGCATCCTTGGGAGAACGCGCTTCGAAGAGTTCGGCAACACGCGGCAGACCCCCGGTAATATCGCGGGTCTTCTGCGATTCTTGCGGAATACGCGCAAGAATTTCACCCATCTGAACGTCTTGCCCATCGCGCACGGTAATCAGTGCGCCAACCGGGAACGAGATGTTGACGGAGTGTTCCGTGCCGGCAATCTTGACCTCTTCGCCCGCCTCGTTGATCAGCTTGATCTGCGGACGCATCATGGTCTTGCCGCCACGCGTCTTCGGCGTAATGACCACCAGGGTGGACAAGCCTGTCACTTCATCAAGCTGCTTGGCGACGGTTACGCCCTCTTCGATGTTCTCGAAGCGCACGCGGCCCTGGTATTCGGACACGATCGGGCGTGTGAGAGGATCCCACGAAGCCAGGCGCTGGCCAGCCTTGACCGTATCGCCATCGCCTACAGCAATGGTTGCACCATAGGGGATTTTGTGGCGTTCGCGCTCGCGGCGTGCGTCGTCGAAAATGACGATTTCGCCTGAGCGGGAAATCGCAACACGTTCGCCCTTGGGGTTGGTCACGTAACGCAGGCCGATTTCGAAGCCAACGGTACCCGCAGACTTGGTTTCCACCGAGCTTGCCATGGCTGCTCGCGATGCCGCCCCCCCGATGTGGAAGGTACGCATCGTAAGCTGCGTGCCGGGCTCACCGATGGACTGAGCAGCGATCACACCGACGGCTTCACCCTGGTTGACCATGGAACCACGGCCCAAGTCGCGCCCGTAGCAGTGGGCGCACAGGCCATGACGGGTTTCGCAAGTCAGCGGCGTGCGTACTTTGACCTCGTCGATGCCGAGCTCGTCGATGAGTTCGACATAGTCTTCAGTCAGCAGCGTGCCGGCTTCAATGGCTGTTTCCTGGTTATCGGGATTGACGATATCCACGGCGGTTACGCGGCCCAGAATGCGGTCGCGCAGCGGCTCGATGACTTCACCGCCTTCCAGCACGGCCTTCATGGAATAGCCCTGCGTGGTACCGCAATCGTTTTCCGTAATGACCAGATCTTGCGTGACGTCTACCAGACGACGGGTGAGGTAACCGGAGTTAGCCGTTTTAAGTGCCGTATCGGCCAGACCCTTACGTGCACCGTGAGTCGAGATAAAGTACTGAAGTACGTTCAAGCCTTCACGGAAGTTCGCCGTAATGGGGGTCTCGATAATCGAGCCATCCGGCTTGGCCATCAGGCCACGCATACCAGCCAACTGACGGATCTGTGCAGCGGAACCCCGAGCGCCGGAGTCGGCCATCATGTAGATGGAGTTGAAGGACTCTTGACGGACTTCTTCGCCAAAGCGGTTGACCACAGGTTCCGTGGCAAGCTGTTCCATCATGGCCTTGCCGACGCGGTCGCCGGCCTTGCCCCAGATATCCACCACGTTGTTGTAGCGTTCCTGCGCAGTCACCAGACCGGAGGAGTACTGCTTGTCGATTTCCTTGACCTCGCGAGCAGCCTGAGCCAGGATTTCTTCCTTGACGCTGGGCACAACCATGTCGCTCATGGCGATGGAAATACCACCGCGCGTGGCCAGGCTGAAGCCCGACTGCATGAGTTTGTCCGCGAAAATCACCGTGGCGCGCAGGCCGCAGCGACGGAACGACTGATTAATCAGACGCGAGATTTCTTTCTTCTTGAGCGGACGGTTCAGTTCGGAGAACGACAGGCCCTGCGGCAGGATTTCCGACAGCAGCGCACGACCCACAGTCGTTTCAAAACGACGCAGCTTAGGCTGCCATTCGCCGGATTCGTCCTTTTCGTATTCGTTCAGGCGCACAGTGATGCGGCTTTGCAGCTCGACAACACCGGAATCGTAGGCGCGCTGGACTTCGAAAATATCCGAGAAGAACGTGCCTTCGCCTTTACCGTTGATGCGCTCGCGGGTGGCGTAGTACAGACCCAGAACGATGTCCTGAGAAGGCACGATGGAAGGTTCGCCGTTGGCCGGGAACAGCACGTTGTTGGAGGCCAGCATCAAGGTGCGGGCTTCCAGCTGCGCTTCCAGCGACAACGGAACGTGAACAGCCATCTGGTCACCGTCGAAGTCGGCGTTAAATGCCGCGCAGACCAGGGGGTGAAGCTGAATGGCCTTACCTTCAATCAGCACCGGCTCAAACGCCTGAATGCCAAGACGGTGCAACGTTGGCGCACGGTTCAGCATGACGGGGTGCTCGCGAATCACTTCGTCGAGAATATCCCACACGACGGGTTCGTGGCTGTCCACCATCTTCTTGGCCGCCTTGATGGTGGTGGCCAGGCCCATGAGTTCGAGCTTGTTGAAGATGAAGGGCTTGAAGAGCTCCAGCGCCATCAGCTTGGGCAGACCACACTCGTGCAGTTTGAGCTGCGGGCCCACCACAATGACGGAACGACCCGAGTAGTCAACGCGCTTACCCAGAAGGTTCTGACGAAAACGACCGCTCTTACCCTTGATCATGTCGGCCAATGACTTGAGCTGACGCTTGTTGGCGCCTGTCATGGCCTTGCCGCGACGGCCGTTATCCAGCAGCGAGTCGACCGATTCCTGCAGCATCCGCTTTTCGTTGCGCAGAATGATGTCCGGCGCTTTGAGTTCGAGCAGACGCTTGAGGCGGTTGTTGCGGTTGATGACGCGACGGTAGAGGTCGTTCAGGTCGGAGGTGGCGAAGCGGCCACCGTCCAGCGGCACCAACGGGCGCAGATCGGGAGGCAGAACCGGCAGCACTTCCATGATCATCCAGTCGGGCTTGATGCCGGACTTCTGGAAGCCTTCCAGCACCTTGAGGCGCTTGGAGATTTTCTTGATCTTGGCGTCCGAGCCGGTTGCCTTGAGCTCTGCACGCAGGGTTTCGACCTCGCGGTCGATATCGATGGTGCGCAGCAACTCGCGAACGGCCTCCGCGCCCATGAGAGCGTGGAAGTCATCGCCGTATTCTTCCGTCTTGGTGAGGAAGTCGTCGTCGGACATGATCTGACCACGCTTGAGCGGGGTCATGCCTGGCTCGATGACGCACCAGGCCTCGAAGTACAGCACACGCTCAATGTCGCGCAGCGTCATGTCGAGCACCATGCCCAGGCGCGAAGGCAGGCTCTTGAGGAACCAGATGTGCGCTACTGGGCTGGCCAGCTCAATATGAGCCATGCGCTCACGGCGAACCTTGGCCACGGTGACTTCCACACCGCATTTCTCGCAGATGACGCCACGATGCTTGAGGCGCTTGTATTTGCCGCAAAGACACTCGTAGTCCTTGGTGGGACCAAAGATCTTGGCGCAAAACAGGCCGTCGCGCTCAGGTTTGAACGTGCGGTAGTTAATCGTCTCGGGTTTACGAACTTCACCGAAAGACCATGAACGGATCTTTTCCGGCGACGCGATGCCGATGCGAATGGCATCGAACTGTTCGTCTTGCGAAACTTGCTTGAAGAGATCGAGTAGCGCTTTCATTTATTTACGCTCCAAATCCATGTCCAGGGACAAGGATCGAATTTCCTTGACGAGCACGTTAAACGATTCGGGCATGCCCGCATCAATGACGTGATCACCCTTGACGATGTTCTCGTAAACCTTGGTACGGCCGGTAATGTCGTCGGACTTGACCGTCAGCATTTCCTGCAGGGTGTACGACGCACCGTAGGCTTCCAGCGCCCACACTTCCATTTCCCCGAAGCGCTGGCCACCGAACTGAGCCTTACCACCCAGCGGCTGCTGAGTCACGAGCGAGTACGGGCCGGTGGAACGCGAGTGCATCTTGTCATCAACCAAGTGGTGCAGCTTCAAGTAATGCATGTAGCCGATGGTGACGGGTCGCTCGAAACGATCGCCAGTACGGCCGTCAAACAGCCACGCCTGGGTACGGGTATCGGTCAGCTGCAGCTTCTCTGCGATGTCTTCCGGGTAGGCCAGACGCAACATCTGGTCGATTTCTTCTTCGGTCGCACCGTCAAAGACCGGAGTTGCCAGAGGCACACCGTTGCGCAGATTCTTGGCCATCTCAACGATTTCATCGTCGGTCAGCTCATTAACCTTGGCGGGTTCGCCCACGCTGTTGTACACCTTGTCGATGTATTCGCGCAGTTCCTTGACCTGCACACCGCGCTCTTCGTCGAAGAGGTCGTCGATGCGTTGGCCAATACCCTTGGCAGCCCAGCCCAGGTGCATTTCCAGAACCTGACCGACGTTCATCCGTGACGGCACGCCCAGCGGGTTCAGGACAATATCCACAGGCGTACCATCGGCCATGTGAGGCATGTCTTCCACTGGAGTGATGCGAGACACCACACCCTTGTTACCGTGGCGGCCGGCCATCTTGTCACCCGGTTGCAAGCGACGCTTCACAGCCAGATAGACCTTGATCATCTTGAGCACGCCCGGCGGCAGTTCGTCGCCCTGCGTGAGCTTCTTACGCTTCTCTTCGAAGTTCAGGTCGAACTGGTGGCGCTTCTGCTCAAGCGATTCCTTGGTCTGCTCCAGCACGACAGCGTGCTCTTCATCGGCCAGACGGATGTCAAACCACTGCCAGCGGTCGAGATCGTTCAAGTATTCTTGAGTAATCTCGCTGCCCTTAGCCAGCTTGCGCGGGCCACCGTTGACGGTCTTGCCCACCAGGAATTTGCCGATACGGTCGAACGCGTCATCTTCAACGATACGCAGCTGGTCGTTGAGGTCTTGGCGGTAGCGGCGCAGTTCGTCGTCGATGATGGACTGAGCGCGTTTGTCGCGATCGATCCCTTCGCGGGTGAACACCTGTACGTCGATGACGGTACCCACCATGCCGGAGGGCACGCGCAGCGACGTGTCTTTAACGTCAGAAGCCTTCTCACCGAAGATGGCGCGCAACAGCTTTTCTTCCGGCGTAAGTTGGGTTTCTCCCTTGGGAGTCACCTTACCTACCAGCACGTCGTCAGCGCGTACTTCCGCACCAATGTAGACAATGCCGGAATCGTCCAAACGATTCAGTTGGGTTTCGGGCAAGTTGCTGATGTCGCGGGTGATTTCTTCAGCACCCAGCTTGGTATCGCGCGCCACAACCGTCAGTTCTTCGATGTGAATCGAAGTGTAGCGGTCGTCGGACACAATCTTCTCGGAAATCAGGATGGAGTCCTCGAAGTTGTAGCCGTTCCAGGGCATGAACGCGATCAGCATGTTCTGGCCCAAAGCCAGTTCGCCGAGGTCGGTGGAAGCACCGTCAGCCAGCACGTCGCCGCGGGCGACGACATCGCCACGTTTCACGATGGGGCGCTGGTTGATATTGGTGTTTTGGTTGGAGCGCGTGTATTTAGTGAGGTTGTAGATATCTACACCCACTTCACCGGCGACGTTTTCGTCGTCGTTCACGCGAATCACGATACGCTCGGCGTCAACGTGGTCGACCACGCCGCCACGGCGGGCCTGCACAGTGGTGCCGGAGTCAACCGCAACCGTGCGCTCGATACCCGTTCCGACCAGCGGCTTTTCGGGGCGCAGGCAAGGTACAGCCTGACGCTGCATGTTGGCGCCCATCAGTGCACGGTTGGCGTCGTCGTGCTCCAGGAAGGGAATCAGCGATGCTGCCACCGAAACGATCTGGGAAGGCGCCACGTCCATGTAATGAACGTTTTCAGGCGACGTCATGAGGGTTTCGCCCGCCTGACGGCAAGCAACCAGATCGTCAACGAAGCGGCCTTCTTCGTCGAGTTGCGCGTTAGCCTGCGCAATGACGTAGTTGGACTCCTCGATCGCGGACAGGTAATCAATTTGATTGCTGACCTTGCCGTCGATGATCTTGTTGTAAGGCGTTTCCAGGAAACCGTACTCGTTCAGGCGTGCATACAGCGCCATCGAGTTGATCAGGCCGATGTTCGGGCCTTCAGGTGTTTCGATGGGGCACACGCGACCGTAGTGAGTGGGGTGCACGTCACGCACTTCAAAGCCCGCACGCTCACGCGTCAGACCGCCCGGCCCAAGAGCCGAAACACGGCGCTTGTGAGTAATTTCAGACAGCGGGTTGGTCTGGTCCATGAACTGCGACAGCTGGCTCGAACCAAAGAACTCCTTGACTGCTGCCGAAATCGGCTTGGAGTTGATCAGGTCGTGCGGCATGAGGTTTTCCGTCTCGGCTTGGCCAAGGCGTTCCTTCACTGCACGCTCCACGCGTACCAAGCCTGCGCGGAACTGGTTTTCAGCCAATTCACCCACGCAACGTACGCGACGGTTACCCAAGTGGTCGATATCGTCAATCTGACCGCGCCCGTTACGCAGCTCAACCAGAACCTTGATGGTTTCCAGGATGTCTTCGTCGGTAAGCGTCAGCGGGCCGTCTTCATCTTCGCTGTGACCCAGGCGGCTGTTGACCTTCATGCGGCCAACGCGAGACAGGTCGTAGGTCTCTTCGTTGTAGAAAAGCCGCTGGAACAACGCTTCAACAGCGTCTTCGGTTGGCGGCTCACCGGGGCGCATCATGCGGTAGATGGCTACGCGCGCTGCGTTCTGATCGGCGGTTTCGTCAGTACGCAGGGTGGCGGAAATATAGCCGCCGCGATCCAGGTCATTGATGTACAGCGTCTGGATTTCACCGATATTGGCCAGACGGATATCGGCCAGAATGGTTTCGGTGATCTCGTCGTTGGCGTTGGCCACGACTTCGCCGGTTTCCGGATTGATGATGTTCTTTGCCAGGATGCGCCCGATGAGGAAATCTTCAGGCACGGAAATGCGCTCCACGCCGGCGTTAGCCAGGTCGCGCAAGTGCTTGGCATTGATACGCTTGTCTTTCTCGACAATTACTGTGCCGTCGCGGCCGCAGATGTCGAATCGTGCAACTTCGCCCCTCCAGCGCTCGGGAACGAATTCCAGCATGCCGCCTTCGGAATGAATTTCGATCTGGTCGAAATCGAAGAACGTGGCAAGGATGGACTCCGGCGTCATGCCGATGGCCTTCAGCAGGATGCTGACGGGCATTTTGCGGCGACGGTCGATACGGAAGAAGAGGATGTCCTTGGGGTCGAATTCGAAATCGAGCCAGGAACCACGATAGGGGATGATGCGCGCCGAGAACAACAGCTTCCCGGAACTATGCGTCTTGCCACGGTCGTGTTCAAAGAACACGCCGGGTGAACGGTGCAACTGCGATACGATAACGCGTTCCGTGCCATTGATGACAAAGGAACCGTTTTCGGTCATGAGCGGAATTTCGCCCATGTAAACTTCCTGTTCCTTGACTTCACGGATGGTAGGACGGCTAGCTTCGCGATCCATCAGCACCAAGCGCACCTTGGCGCGCAGCGGCGATGCATAAGTCAAACCGCGCTGCTGACATTCCTTGACGTCAAATACTGGGTCTCCCAACACATAGCTGACAAATTCCAGCCTTGCCATCCCGTTATGGCTTACGATGGGAAAAATAGAGCTGAAAGCGGCCTGCAAACCGTCTTCTGCGCGTTGGGAAGGTGGAGTATCCGCCTGAAGAAAGGTTCTGAAGGATTCCAACTGAGTCGCCAAAAGGTAAGGGACGTGTTGCACGTCTGCACGCTTGGCGAAGCTCTTGCGTATGCGCTTCTTTTCGGTATACGAATAAGGCATGAGCACTCCGACTCGAGGGGTTACAATGGCCGTCAACCACGGCCCTGGTTTACGACTCCAGAAAGCCCGGCTTTCAGCAAAAAAAGGGCCGAAACACGGGTTTTCTGGAAACGCAAAAGCCCGGGAAGGCTTTGGCGCTCCCCGGGCAAGGCGAAAAAGGTCTTACTTGAGTTCGACCTTAGCGCCGGCTTCTTCCAGCTTCTTCTGAGCTTCTTCAGCACCAGCTTTGTCCAGGCCTTCCTTAACGGGCTTCGGTGCGCCATCAACCAGGTCCTTGGCTTCTTTCAGGCCCAGGCCGGTGATTTCGCGAACAGCCTTAATCACGGAAACCTTGTTGGCGCCGACTTCTGCCAGCACAACGGTGAATTCGGTCTGCTCTTCAGCAGCAGCAGCGCCAGCGCCGCCGGCTGCAGGAGCAGCGACAGCCACAGCGGCCGCAGCAGCGGACACACCGAATTTTTCTTCCATTTCAGTAATCAGCTCGGACAGCTCGAGCACGGTCATGCCGGCGATGGCGTCGAGGATTTCAGCTTTAGTTGCCATTTTGTAGAACTCCAGATTTTAAATAATTGCCAGGTTGGGTATCGTTCTGTGTCGTTGCACAACGAAGGGCTTACGCCGCTTCCTTCTGGTCGCGAACGGCTGCGAGGCCGCGCACGAACTTGGTCGGAACTTCGTTGAGCGTACGCACG
Organism: Achromobacter sp. F4_2707; assembly: GCF_047501535.1. Classification (NCBI taxonomy): domain Bacteria; kingdom Pseudomonadati; phylum Pseudomonadota; class Betaproteobacteria; order Burkholderiales; family Alcaligenaceae; genus Achromobacter; species Achromobacter sp. F4_2707. The sequence continues at coordinate 3,156 of NZ_JAZDRJ010000019.1, read as the reverse complement.
AATTGCGCGATCGGGGCTTGCATAGTGCCCAGCAGCTTGGAGAGCAGCTCTTCACGCGAGGGCATCGTGGCCAGGGCCTTGACACCATTCACGTCAAGCAGGCTATTGGGCATTGCACCGCCCTTGATCACCAGCTTGTCGTTGCTCTTGGCAAACTCGGAGAGCACTTTCGCGGCCGCAACGGGATCGTCGCTGATGGCGTACATCAGCGGACCAACCAGTTGCGAGGACAGACCTTCAAAAGGTGTGTCTGCCACAGCGCGGCGCACCAGCGTGTTCTTAAGAACGCGCAGGTAAACGCCCGACTCACGCGCAGTCTTGCGCAATACGGTTACAGAAGCGACGTCCAGACCACGGTACTCGGCGATAATGACCGATTGGGCCTTTGCAACTTGTGCAGAGACTTCCTCGATAACTACCGCTTTCTCTTCACGATTGAGACTCACGGTTGAACACTCCTTCTAACGACGCTTGGGAGGCTCCCTTGCGTCAACCGAATGCGGCGCACCTGGTCGAGTTCTTCGAAAACGAGAAATCTTCCATGGGCGCCGTCTACGCTGGACCCGGTTAACAAAACACCGGAATTAAGCGCTTAGGTAGCGATACTGCCGCTACGCCACGCTCCAGCGGTCTTTGACAGCGGTGCCCAGGTTGTAACGCCCGGGCACGGCCCAAAGTTCTGTTTCTGACTTTAAGCAGTCAGCGAAGCTACGTCGACACGCGCACCACCACCCATGGTGGAGGACACGGCGACTTTACGCAGATAAACGCCCTTAGCAGCAGCCGGACGCGCTTTGTTCAGCGCATCGACCAGAGCTTCGAGGTTGGTCTGCAATTGTTCTACTTCAAAAGACGCACGGCCAATAGTGGCATGAATGATGCCAGCCTTGTCGGTGCGGTACTGAACCTGACCGGCCTTGGCGTTCTTGACAGCCGTGGCGACGTCAGGCGTTACAGTGCCGACCTTTGGGTTGGGCATCAGGCCGCGAGGGCCAAGTACTTGACCCAGGGCGCCAACCACACGCATGGTGTCGGGCGAGGCGATGACAACGTCAAAGTCGAGATTGCCGGCCTTGATGCTTTCAGCCAGGTCTTCCAAGCCTACGATATCTGCACCCGCTGCCTTAGCAGCTTCTGCTTTCTCGCCTTGGGCGAACACGGCCACGCGCATGGTTTTGCCGGTACCAGCAGGCAGTACCACGGAGCCGCGAACGAGCTGGTCGGATTTGCGGGGATCGATGCCAAGCTGAACAGCGACGTCGATGGACTCATCGAACTTGGCTGTTGCGGTTTCCTTGACAAGGCCCAGCGCCTCGGTGACGGGGTAGAACTTGTTGCGATCAATCTTGGCGGCAATAGCGGCCGCGCGCTTGGACAACTTCGCCATATCAGACTCCCTCGACGTTGATGCCCATGCTGCGGGCGCTGCCGGCTACCGTACGGACTGCGGCGTCAAGATCGGCAGCAGTCAGGTCGGGTTGCTTGGTCTTGGCGATTTCCTCGGCTTGAGCACGAGTCAGTGTGCCGACCTTGTCGACGTTGGGGCGAGCCGAGCCCTTCTGTACACCGGTAGCCTTCTTGATCAGAATGGTTGCCGGCGGCGTCTTCATGATGAAGGTGAAGCTCTTGTCGGCGTAGGCGGTGATCACCACAGGAATTGGCAGACCGGGTTCCATGCCCTGGGTCTTGGCGTTGAATGCCTTGCAGAATTCCATGATGTTCAGGCCGCGCTGACCGAGAGCCGGGCCGATTGGGGGAGATGGATTGGCCTTACCAGCTGGCACTTGCAGCTTGATGAAGCCGACGATTTTCTTCGCCATTATGATGCTCCTTGCGGGTTATGACGCCTCCTGTAGTCGTACATGCCGACGCGGGAGGCTCCCCGGGGTTGATGAATCAGGTTTTTTCGACCTGAGCGAAATCGAGTTCAACAGGGGTGGAGCGGCCAAAAATAGTGACCGAAACACGCACCTTGCTTTTCTCGTAATTGACTTCTTCGACGTTGCCGTTGAAATCCGCGAAAGGACCTTCCTTGACGCGAACCATTTCGCCAACTTCGAATAGAACCTTGGGGCGCGGCTTTTCGACGCCCTCTTCCATTTGCGACAGAATCTTCTCGACTTCCTTATCGGAAATGGGTGCCGGACGGTTACCAGAACCTCCCAGGAAACCCGTGACACGAGGCGTGCTCTTTACCAGGTGCCAGGTGTCGTCGGTGAGATCCATTTCCACCAGCACGTAGCCGGGGAAAATGCGCCTTTCAGTGATGGACTTCTTGCCACCCTTTACTTCTACGACTTCTTCAGACGGTACGAGAATTTGCCCGAAGTTATTTTCGAGGCCGGCGCGGGCGATGCGGTCGACCAGCGTACGCTGCACGCTTTTCTCCATACCGGAATACACGTGAACGACATACCAACGCTTGCTCATGTATGACCTTTAGTTCCAACCCAACAGCACGCCGAAGATCAACCACTGAAGGATCTTGTCGACCAGCCAGAGGAAGGCGCCAACCACAATAACAAAGGCAAAAACAATGCCTGTCATGCGGATGGTTTCGCTGCGGGAAGGCCATACAACACGCTTGATTTCGTTGTAGGCATCGCGCCCGAAGCTCATGCTGCGCTTACCAGGTTCGCTGGACCAGGCAATAAACCCAGCCACGATTACACTGACCAGAAAGGCACCCAGGCGAAGCACCGTGGGTTGACCTTCCAGCATGGAATAACCGACGATGCCGGCGACAATGACCAGCACGGCCAGCGCCAGCTTGAGGCGGTCGGCTTTACTGCTGACGGTTTCTACTTTGCTGTTGGACATGTTCCCGGCTACAAGCGCCACGAAAGCGGCTGCGGTGAATCAGATGTGTGGCAGGGGCAGTAGGAATCGAACCTACAACCTTCGGTTTTGGAGACCGACGCTCTGCCAATTGAGCTATACCCCTAGACTTGGAAAGCGATGATGCCTTAGCACCACCGCTTGCTTGTCGGCCTGACGTTTTAAAAACGCCAGACCGATATGATACTACGTTTTTTACTCGATGATTTTTGCCACAACGCCGGCGCCGACGGTACGACCGCCTTCACGGATGGCGAAGCGCAGACCTTCTTCCATGGCGATAGGAGCGATCAGGGTCACTTCCATCGACACGTTATC
>NZ_JAZDRJ010000018.1:0-23346 GCF_047501535.1 Achromobacter sp. F4_2707 | reverse complement strand
CGGCGCCGGCGTCGACCCGAAGTGCTCTTATCAATAGTGTTCACGTGTCCACCAACAAAAATAATGGACACGTATCCTCTTACGCAGGACCTCAGGATTCAATGTGCGTTCAGCGGACGCTTACGGTATTCGGGGCAATCACGCCCCGAATACCCGAGATCTTTATGTTATTTATTAGTGTAGAAACTGTATCCCCATCAATGCGCGGCGTGTGGTTCTTCTGTCTAAAGCTTTAGGCGAAGTTTACTTGCACGCAAGGTAACTCAGTTTGATCAAAGGTTAGCTGAAATAATGTGACTGCTTTAAATTAGAACTAGCTAGGATGTTGCGAAGTTTCAACTCGGTTCCGCCCATTATTTTTTGCTAGATAAAGCATTTTGTCGGCGAGCTTTATTAATTCCGCAATATCGCTATCCGCGGATGACCCCATAGCTACCCCTAGCGAAATTGTTATATGGCCCACATGCTCAAACACGTGTCGTTCCACGGTCTTTCGCAAGCGCTCTGCCATCTCAGATACGGCATCAAGTTCTGCATCCGGAACCAGTATCAAAAACTCCTCGCCACCCATTCGACAAACTAGGTCTTCGCGACGCGAACAAGACTTCATCAGTAGCGCTAAACGTTTTAAAACAACATCCCCTACGTCATGCCCGTAAGTATCGTTAACGCGCTTAAAATGATCAATATCCACGGCAATAACTGCAACTGAGGTTTTGTCATTCTTCCATCTTTTTACTGCGGTGTCGTAGGCTCGTCGATTGGACAATCCAGTTAAGGAATCCGTTTCCGCTGCTGTATTGGCTTTACTAAGCTTCCCATACATCAACATGACACCGGTGTGTAGCGCTTTTTTTAAATGCGCGGTCTCGAAGTACCAAGCTCTAATATTTTCTATATCGCGCGCCGTTTCCGGACGATCAATTGCAGCCGCACTCTCCGCTAGACGGCGAAGAGGCTTAGAAATAAGCCGTGCTGACCAAATAATTATCAAGACGATAAAAATGGTCATAGGCAAGGCATCGAGCAAGACTTGAGTAATAAGCTCATTTAAAGGTGCCAGCGTAATCGCTTGAGGACGTTGCGACACAATTCCCCATCCGGTTCCAGGGACGGGCGCGTACCCTGCAAGCATTCGCACATGTTGGCTATTAGTCAACTCAGTTGCTCCAGAGCTTCCAGTCACCACATTATTAATGGCTGGATTATTTTCAACAACGTCTCCTACTCTTTCAGCATCAGGGTGGGATATCAATCGCTTAGAAGAATCTACAACATAAACATAGGACCCGTCTTTGTGGAAATGCTTCCCCAGCATATGACTTAAGATGCTGGCTTCTTGCAGGTAAATCGTGCCACTAATATATTCGCGATATACATGTGAATTGTCGAATATTGGATGCGACACAGTAATTAATAATCGGCCTGTTTGAGAGACAAAGGGAGGGCTTATAAGAGGCGCACGCACTTGACGAGCCAAGATGGAACCTTCAGAACTGAGCGTCTGTCCTAATAAACCCAGGTTTGGATCCGTTGCTAACACCAAGCCGGTTTCGTCCGCGATAACAACCGAGTTAAAAGTATCTGTTTGTTGCTGAACGCGTCTTGCCTCTGCTTCTACGAAATTAGGGTCCTGCAGCCGGGTCGACAACATTGTTGCCGAATACTGCAACTGCCGCTGGGCTGAACTCAATAGTTCTTCCACGCTGGCAGCAATCTTTGTGGCGTAGGCATGATTGACTTCAAGCGTCCCCTCAATCAGAGACGCCTTTTGAACACGGAAGCTAGCAAATAAAGCGTTGGTTAATGTGAGTAGTAGGCTGGTAAGAGCCAGAAGTAGGATTAATCGCCTGAGATCGATTTTCATAAGTGACGCATTCGCTGAGCAGGAACGGTTAGGCTTTTGATTGTTGAACTGGTTTGTAACATGTCGTGAATCGAACCGGAAATCGCGGAGGCTGTTTGGTTAAAGTAAAACAGGTTCCGCAGCGGATGCTGCGGTGTCTGTCAAGGTAGTTGGAACATGCGTCATGCTGCCTCTAACTCACTGTGAACATGGACAACCGTCGTTTCTTTTTCAGGATTAAGCCAGACGCTACCTACGGGCTGCCAGTTTCGCGTATTGCCCGACCAGCGAGCAGGATGCTGAGCGCGAGCGACCTGATAGAGTGCATGGCGCCTGGCAAGAATGGCGTGATCTTGGCCAGCGTGTCGCTGAGCGGGCGTGACGTAACGGATTTCGCTATGGCGATGCTGCTCGTTGTACCAATGCACGAATTGCCCCACCCATTTGCGGGTGTCGGTCAGGTCGGTAAAGCCGGTGACAGGGAATGCGGGGTGGTATTTACAGGTACGGAACAGGGATTCAGAGTAAGCGTTATCGTTGGAGACGCGGGCACGACTGTGCGATGGCGTGACGCCCAGCTCTTCCAGCTTGGCATGGATGGTCGAACTCTTCATCGCCGAGCCGTTATCGCCGTGCAGGACCAGCGGTCGGTGACCGCATTGCTCACGTTCAGGCCGATCCCCAGTTCACCACAGACACGACGCAGGCGTGCACCGGCCGCTCTGGCTTCGTTGACCCACTCCACAATTCGACGGCGATCTGTGGCATTGGTCATTTTTCCTCGTCCCCCCAGATCGCCTGGACTTTTTTTCGTAGCGCCAGCAAGGCTGCTGTTTCAGCCAAGGCAGCGTCTTTGCGGCGCAGCTCTCGCTCTAGCTCCCGAATCCGTTTGCGTTCGGCCTTGGTCGTTTCCGATTGCCGTGCAGCCACTTGGTCTGACCGGTCATTGGCCTGTTCACAACTGGCGCGCCAGCGTCGAATCTGCTCAGGATATAAACCACGGCGGCGGCAGTATTCGGCTAACTCCTCTTCAGTCAGAGCAGCGGTTTCCAGCACCGCATTGAACTTCTGCTGGGAGCTCCAGCCTTCGGTCGTGGAAGACGCATTGGGCAGCAAACGACCTGTATTACGGGCTTGCTTACGCCAGTTGTATATCGTGGCCGCCGAAATGCCTTCTTCGGCAGCGAGATCATTGACCGTTCGGTTGTATGGCGCTTCCAGTTTGGCCAGGATGGCTTCACGGCGCTCAGGGGAATACTTCATGGGAGTGTGCTCTCTGCCCCAGGTTGGAGATTCAAACTCTAACATCTGTAGAGGTTCCAACTATTCTGACAGCGGGGGGCTTGCCTGTATCTCGCACGCGGAGGTACAGATTGTCTCCATCGTTGAGCATGTATTCTTTTGGTCCAGGCTTGGCCGCTCTGATCTGAGTCTCGCTCAGCAAACCCATGACTTGTACCCCCAGAGGTTGTTTTTCACGAAACCATTGTGGGGTACAAACGGGGGTACAGACAAACGTGGGATACAGCGGAACGCAGTGATACGTCCTAGGTGTTATTCTCCACCTAAGAGTTTGATTTATTAGCGTTTTGGGATGTTTTGAACCGTGCTGGAACAGCGCGATGGTGGCCTGGGGCGGAATCGAACCACCGACACGCGGATTTTCAATCCGCTGCTCTACCAACTGAGCTACCAGGCCAACGAAGAAACAGAACTATACACCAAATTTTTTTCTTGTGCAGGGAAACCGCAAAATTCTTTAAAAATGCACACTGCAAGGTTAAATCGCGGCAAATAGCACTTAACCTTGCGTCAGCGCAAGTCCGGCCGCGCTAAAATTTGACTTAGCGATTATAATTCATGACGTTACAAGCTTTTGAGCGCGCTGATTGAATGTCTGTTGACGTCCTTACGTTTGGTTTGAACCACGTTTCTGCCCCGGTTGCGGTGCGGGAGCGCGTGTCGTTTCCGCTGGATGTCGTCAAGCCCGCGCTCGATGGGCTGCGCAATACGTTTGGGCGCTCGGTTCGTGAAGCGGCCATTCTTTCTACCTGTAATCGCACAGAAATCTACTGCGCGGCCGATCCGGCTGTGTCGCAGCATATTCCCGAATGGTTGGCAGATTTCAACCGGTTGGAACGCGGCTCTTTGCAGCCTCATCTCTATCAGTATCAAAGTAATGGGGCGGTGCGTCATGCGTTCCGCGTCGCCAGCGGGCTGGATTCCATGGTGCTGGGCGAGCCGCAAATTCTCGGCCAGATGAAAGACGCTGTGCGCGCGGCTGAAGAAGCAGGGTCCCTGGGTACGTTGCTGCATCAGCTGTTCCAGCGCACATTCTCCGTCGCGAAGGAAGTCCGTAGTACCACGGCGATTGGCGCGCACTCGGTGTCTATGGCTGCGGCAGCGGTTAAGCTGGCGGAACGCGTTTTTGGCGATTTGTCCGAATGTAATACGCTGTTTATCGGCGCCGGCGAGATGATCGAGCTCTGTGCGACACACTTCGCTGCGGTGCAACCCCGCCAGATGGTGGTGGCTAACCGTACCGCGGAGCGGGCCGAAAACCTCGCGAACCGTTTCAATGCGAAAACGATGAAGCTGGCCGATCTGCCCGATCGCATCGCCGATTTCGACGTCATTGTTTCCTGTACGGCCAGTTCCTTGCCTATTTTGGGCTTGGGTATGGTGGAACGCGCTACACGGTCTCGCCGTCATCGCCCCATGGTGATGGTCGATCTGGCCGTGCCGCGCGATATCGAACACGAAGTGGGCCGTTTGGCAGATATCTACCTCTACACCGTAGACGACCTCGGGCGCCTGGTGCAAAGCGGGGCGGATGCTCGCAAGGCGGCGGTGGTTCAGGCAGAAGCCATTATCGAGACTCGCGTCCAGAATTTCATGCACTGGCTTCAAAGCCGTGAAGCCGTGCCTACCATTATCGAGCTGCAACGCACAGCCAATCACATTCAGCAGCAAGAGCTTGAAAAAGCTCAACGGTTGTTGGCACGGGGCGAAGATCCCGCTCGCGTGATGGAACTGCTTGCGCACGGCCTGACTCAAAAATACCTACATGGCCCCATGGCCACGCTCAACCAGAGTGAGCCTGAAGAGCGCGCTCAGTTGTTGTCCCTGCTTCCCCGTCTGATGCCTTCGGCAGAAAAACGCCGTTAGCGCCGCTTTCCCCTTTTTCTATGAAAAACTCCATGCGCAGCCGACTCGAGCAGTTGGCGCATCGCCTGATCGAGATTGACGCTCTGCTGGCTGAACCTGAAATCGCCAGCGATATGGACCGTTTTCGCAAATTGTCGCGAGAGCGTTCTGAAATCGAGCCTGTTGTAGAGGCGTTCAACGCGTATCGGGCGGTTGAAGCCGATATGGAAGCGGCGCAGGAAATGTTGGCCGATCCCGACATGCGCGAGATGGCCGAGGAAGAGCTAGAAACCGGCAAGGCGCGTATCGAGCAGCTTGAAAGCGAGTTACAGATTTTGCTGCTGCCGCGCGACCCAGACGATGGTCGCAGTGTGTTTCTGGAAATCCGTGCGGGCACCGGGGGCGATGAAAGCGCGCTGTTTGTGGGCGACTTATTGCGCATGTACACACGTTACGCTGAAAACCGGGGTTGGAAGGTAGAGCTGATGTCTACCAGTGACTCCGAAGTGGGCGGGTATAAAGAAGTGATTGCCCGCTTGGATGGCGCCGGTGTGTATGGTGAGCTGAAGTTTGAATCTGGCGCTCACCGAGTGCAGCGCGTGCCGGAAACCGAAACGCAGGGGCGTATTCATACTTCCGCTTGTACGGTTGCCGTGCTGCCAGAAGCGGACGAGCTTTCCGATATTCAAATCAATCCTTCCGATCTGCGCATTGACACGTTTCGAGCCAGTGGCGCGGGCGGGCAGCACGTTAACAAAACCGACTCTGCCGTGCGTATCACTCACTTGCCTACCGGGCTGGTGGTGGAGTGTCAGGACGACCGCTCCCAGCACCGCAACCGTGACAAGGCCATGCAGGTGCTGGCGGCACGGTTGAAAGACCAGCAGTTGCAGGAAGCGCATGCCAAGGAGGCGGCGCAGCGCAAGAGCCTGGTGGGTTCGGGCGACCGCTCCGAACGCATCCGCACCTACAACTACCCGCAGGGTCGGGTAACAGATCACCGCATCAACCTTACGCTGTACAAGCTGGGCAACATCATGGAAGGTGACCTGGATGAGCTCATTGGCGCGTTGCGCGCCGAGCATCAGGCGGAGCAGCTTGCGGCGCTTGGCCACGAGTAAAGCATGGCCACTTTGCGCGATTTTTTGAGGGAAGGGCGGCTTTCCGCGCTCGAGGCGCGCATGCTGTGGCAGCATGTATTGCAAGTGCCGCGTTCCTGGCTGATCGCGCACGACACCGACACTCTTTCAGAAGACAGCGTACAAGCGTATCGCCAGTTGGAAGAGCGCCGGCTGGCGGGTGAGCCCATGGCGTATATCCTGGGGATGCGTGAATTTATGGGGCATGAATTCCTCGTGTCGCCGGCTGTGTTGATTCCGCGCCCCGAAACCGAACTTTTGGTCGAAAAAGCCGTCTTATGTTTGCAGGGTCGTTCCGATGTGGCGGTGCTGGATCTGGGCACGGGCTCAGGGGCGATTGCGATATCCTTGGCCCTGGCCCTTCCTCAGGCGCAGGTGGTGGCGACAGACATAAGCAACGAGGCGTTGCAGGTGGCGCGCGAAAACGCTAGCCGCCTTGGCGCCAACGTCGAATTTCATCAGGGAAGCTGGTATCAAGCCCTGCCGTCGGGCAAGGTTTTTGATCTGATTTTGTCGAATCCGCCTTATATTGCTGAAGGTGATCCTCATCTGGTTCAGGGTGACCTGTGCTTTGAGCCTGCCAATGCGTTGACTGACGGCGCCGATGGCCTTGCGGCCTATCGGGAAATCGTGGCGGGGGCGCCTGAACATTTGCAACCAGGTGGCAGCCTGTATGTTGAGCATGGTTGGGAACAAGCCGACCAAGTGTGCAACCTACTACGGCAAGCCGGTTTTCGTGATGTGGCCAGCCTGCCTGATTTAGCTGGCATACTACGCGTAAGCGGCGGTCATTTATAAACCTTTTCTAATTGGAAGTTTCATCCACCATGAGCGAAGTCCAAGATTTCATCCGTGAAACCGTCACCACGCACCCTGTCGTGCTGTTCATGAAGGGCACGGCCCAGTTTCCACAATGTGGTTTTTCCGGCAATGCCATTCAGGCTTTGCGTCAAGCCGGCGCAACCAAGCTCGTCACGGTAAACGTACTGGACGACGACGAAGTGCGCCAGGGTATTAAGGAGTTTGCGAACTGGCCCACCATCCCGCAGCTGTATATCAAGGGCGAGTTCATCGGCGGCTCCGACATCATTAGCGAAATGCTGGCATCCGGCGAGCTCCAGACCGCACTGGCAGAGGCTGGGGCCACTGAGTGAGCAGTAAGCAGCGTCTTGTTGTCGGCGTTACCGGCGCCACGGGTGCCATTTACGCGCAACGTCTGCTGCAGGTGTTGCGTGAGCTTGGCGGGGTGGAAACCCACCTCGTCATTTCGCCTCCCGGCGTGCTAACCATCAAACATGAACTTGGCATGTCGCGCCGTGAGTTCCACGAACTGGCGGACGAAGTCCATAGTTTCAGGGATATCGGCGCATCACTGGCGAGCGGCAGTTTCGCGACTGCCGGCATGGTGGTGGCGCCGTGTTCGGTGCGTACCTTGGCGGCGATTGCTAATGGCTTTTCCGACAACCTCATTACTCGTGCAGCCGATGTCACGCTTAAAGAGCGGCGGCGTCTGGTTTTGATGCTGCGCGAAACACCCTTTAATCTGGCGCATTTGCGCAATATGACGGCGGTTACGGAAATGGGTGGAGTAATTTTTCCGCCTTTGCCTGCTTTTTACCTGCACCCAAAAAATATCCAGGAAATGGTGGATCACACCGTTGCCCGGGTGTTGGATATGTTTGGTATCGTTATCCCAACGCCTCGTTGGGAAGGTATGGAAGCCGACGCCGGTGAAGGGCGCCTTTGAAAGCGGCAAGACCACGCCTGTGAATAACAAGGCCTCGCTTAAGAGCTGCTTTCAGCACGTGTAAAAAATGCCGCAGAAGCGTTGCTCTCTGCGGCATTTAAGTTTTGGGGGCTTTAAGTGGCTCGCGGTACCACCTGTGGCCGCCTGGCTTCCTGGAATTGGCTGATCGACACCGGGTTATCGTCCTGCGCAGCGACTTCATCGCGGCCGTCGTCTTCTTCTGAGTCGTGGTCAAATACGGGGGCGTTGAAGTCTTCGGTGTCGAAGGCGATATCGCCATCTTTATTGGGCCGCCCATCAACGTGTAAATCGTTGAAGTTGAACAGCTCGCGATCCATCAAGTGGCTAGGCACTACGCGGGTCAGGGCGCCAAACACGTTCCAAGAACGGCCTGGATAGCGCTTGTCCCATTCAGCAATCATGCGTGTAACTTCCTTGCGTTTCAGGTTTTCCTGAGAGCCGCACAAATTACAGGGAATAATTGGGAATTGCTTAAGTTCAGCGTAGGCAATCAAGTCTTTTTCCTGCACATACGCCAAGGGGCGGATCACAATATTCTTGCCGTCGTCTGATTGCAATTTCGGCGGCATCGCCTTCATCCGCCCGCCGTAAAACAGGTTGAGAAAGAAGGTGCCTAGAATGTCATCGCGATGGTGGCCCAGCGCGATTTTTGTTGCGCCCAACTCATTAGCGACGCGATACAAAATGCCGCGCCGTAAACGCGAGCACAGCGAGCACATGGTTTTGCCTTCTTCCAGCACCCGCGTGACGATCGAATAGGTATCCTGGGTTTCGATGTGATACGGCACGCCCAGAGATTCCAGATACTGCGGCAGTATGTGGTCGGGGAAGCCGGGCTGTTTCTGGTCGAGGTTGACAGCCACCACATCGAACTGGATGGGGGCGCGCTTGCGCAGTGTTAAGAGAATGTCCAGCAAGGCGTATGAGTCTTTGCCGCCCGAAAGGCAGACCATGACCTTGTCGCCGTCTTCAATCATGTTGAAGTCACTGATGGCGCGCCCGGTCTCGCGTATCAGCCGCTTACTCAATTTATTTGCTTCCAGGCGCTCACGCTTGAGGCGGCGGGCTTCCTCGGCGTTGGCGGGTGTTTGGTCCGGAGGGGGAAGAGTATCTGCTTGCATGGTGTCGTTGCGGGTAGGTTTGCTTAGCGGCTGCGCTGCACTTCAATGCCGACAGCGGCGCAATCGGAGAAGGCCAGCGGTTTGCTGACCCTTATGCGCATTTTTTTGACTTCAGAAAACTCGTCAAAAATGCGGTCCACAATTTGTTCAGTTAGTGTTTCCAGCAAATGCACATGTTGGCGTGTGCATTCGTCCACGATCGCATTACGTAGATGGCGATAGTCCAGCACGGTATCAATATCGTTGTCATGGACTGCCCTAGACACTTCGACATCGAATTCGGCATCGATGTGTAAAGGTTGCGTGGCGCGTAATTCATGTTCCAGGATGCCGATGCGGGCGTCGAGTGCGAGTTGTTCAAAGATAATGCGTCGAGTGAGCATGAGGTTCTCGAAAATCGGCCGGCCCGGCAGCGGGCTCAAGCCGTTGATTTTATTGAAAGGCGCGAGTGTGCGGCAATCGCGCAGCGTTAGGGGGTCTGCATCATGCTGAAGTCGCGTTCCATCCCCACAAGGTGCTGGCCGCCATCGACAATGAGATCCACACCCGTAATGCTGGGGTTGTTCAACAAAAACAATACGCTGTGAGCGATATCCTCAGGCGTGCTGGATTGTTCTAGCGGCGCCATGCGGTGGGTTTGTTCAAAGGCTTCCGCCGTTTGCAAGTGGCTGGGAAGGGTTAGCCCCGGAGACACGCCTACCACCCGGACTTTCGGGGCCAGCGCCTGTGCCAGCAGTGTCGTTGCAGTTTTAAGTGCGGATTTGCTCAGCGTATAAGACAGGAAATCCGGGTTAGGGTTGCTGAGTTTCTGATCGAGCAGGTTAACCACCACGCCTTTAGCGTTCGGGCGCTCGCAAACGTGCTTATGCAGCGCTTGCGCCAGCACAATGGGAGCCGCCAAGTTGGGCATCATATGCGCTTGTAGTTGGCTGCTTTGAAAGGTGGCGGCGTCGTCGTAATCGAACACAGCGGCATTGTTGATAACGGCGTCCACGCGGCCCAGCATGGCGACGGCCTGCACGAATAGCTGCCGGGTTTCCTGTTCATCCGTGAGGTCTGCCTGAATGGCGCAGTGTTGGCCGCCCTGCATTTGCAAGCTGCGCAGGGCGCTCTTCGCTTCCGCCAAGGAGTTGCGGTAGTGCAGGGCGATATTCCAGCCGTTCTCTGCCAGAAGATGGGCGATATGGCTGCCGATGCGTTTGGCGCCGCCCGTAACCAGAGCGACGCGGCGAGTGGTGGGACTACTCATGGCGGGCGGCCTTTTTGCTGCCTGGCTTTTTGCGCTGCAACTCGCATTCGGTTGGCTCGGGGGCGGCCAGTACCAGATTAAAGCAGCGGAGCTCGTCACGACGAAACACGTGTATCGCTACGGTATCGCCGGGCTGCCAGCGTTCCAACAGGGTTTTCAGCGATTTTTCATCCTGTACTCGCAAACCTGCGACTGCTACCAAAACATCATTGGCAGATAACCCCGCTTGGTGTGCCGCACCACCCTCATGGACGGTTGCGATGCTGCATTGCCCGTTGGCAGTGCGTAAACGCATACCCAGGCCGAGGTCGTTTTTGGCTGGTTTCCAGCTCATGACAATGCCTTGGGGGGCTAGTAGATCTGACAGGGGTACGTCCTCGCGGCCATAGGCATAGCGAGCCAGAAAATCATCGGCGTCAAACCCGGTGGCTTCCTTGATGAGCGCCGGCATGGCGGTTTCTTCCACGCCGATGGCGCGCCCGCGATAGAAGTCGCGGCCGTAGCGTTCCCACATCAATCGCATCACATCGTCCAGTGAACGCGACTCCTTGGTGGCTTGGCGAATGGCCAAATCCAGCCCGGCGGCCACTAATGAGCCCTTTGTGTAATAGCTGACCAACGCATTGGGAGAGTTTTCATCCTGTTTGTAAAAGCGGGTCCAGGTATCGAATGAGCTTTCAGCCACGCTTTGTTTGAGGCGGCCCGCACCCCGCTGCACCAGCGTGATAGAGCGTGCCAGCCGGCGCAGGTAAGCGGTTTCGTCCATCACGCCTGAGCGTAAAAGGAAGAGGTCGTCGTAATAGGAGGTAAACCCTTCAAACACCCACAGCAGCTCGGTGTGGTTTTCTCTGCCAAGCGCGTAAGGCGCGAATGCTGCGGGCTTGATGCGTTTCACATTCCAGGTGTGAAAGTATTCGTGGCTGACCAGTCCAAGGAAGTTCTCATAGCCTTCGCCTGCATCGGCACGCCCTTTGGCGGGAAGGTCGCTGCGGCTGCACATCAGAGCAGTGGATGAGCGGTGCTCAAGGCCGCCATAGCCGTCACCCGTCACCATGGTCATGAAAACGTAGCGGTCGCTGCTGTCGAGAAAAGGCGCCTTACGACTTTCAGGCTCGAAGAAGGCGATTTGCGCTTCGCAGATGCGGCGGGTGTCTTCGGCAATGCGTTTCAGGTCGAGGTTCGGCGCGACGCCGGTGAACACCATTTCGTGCTGTGCACCGCAGGCTTCAAAACTGATGATTTGCGGGGTGCCCATCTCTACGGGATGGTCGATCAGGGCGTCGTAATCCGGGGCGCAATACATGCCAAAGCCATGGCGGGACGCTGCCTGCGGGTGGCCGACGGCTTCGGGTAGCGATGTATGAACAGACCAGCCAGAAACGCCTGGTGGCGCTTGCAGCAGTAGGTGGCAAGGTTGGTCTTCCTGCCCTACCGGACATAAAAAGACGCTGGTGCCATTAAAGAAAGCGTGGGTTTCATCGACATGGGCGCTGCGTACAGAGAGATCCCAGGCGTACACCACATACTCAATGGTCAGCGGGCCTTTGCATGGTGCGCATCGCCATGATTGCTTGCCTGTCTTGCGAATTTTGACGGGGCGCTTATTGCTGGAGGCCTCAATCGTTTCAACTTGACGGGCGAAATCTCGAATAAGATAGCTGCCGGGAATCCATGCCGGAAGGGCGAGCTCTTGCCCTTGGGGGTCTGGGTTAGACAGCGTCAAGGAGACACGCAAACGGTGGCCGCCAAGGTCGTGCGGCACCAGCGTATAGAGTATGGATTCAGTTTTCATTCCTCAATATTAACTTCCAATAAGGAGACGGTATGACTACACCCATGGTGAAAACAGAAATTCAAGGCCGTGTGGCCCTGATAACCCTGAATAGGCCCAAGGCGCTGAACGCCCTGAGCAACGAGCTGATCGACGAGTTAGCGGAAATGCTGAGAAAGTTCGACGCGGATGACGACATTGGCGCCATGGTGCTCACTGGTTCCGAAAAAGCCTTTGCGGCCGGGGCCGATATTGCCGCCATGCAGGGGTGGTCATACATGGATGTCTATAAGCAGGATTACCTGGGCGGTAACTGGGAATCTCTGAAACGCATTCGTAAGCCCATCATTGCAGCGGTGTCCGGCTATGCTTTGGGGGGCGGCTGCGAACTGGCCATGTTGTGCGACTTCATTATCGCAGCGGATAACGCCAAATTCGGTCAGCCGGAAGTCAAGCTGGGAGTCATTCCCGGTTTCGGCGGCACACAGCGGCTGCCGCGGGCAGTGGGCAAGGCGAAAGCGATGGATCTCGTGCTTACGGGTCGCATGATGGACGCGGAAGAGGCCGAGCGCTGCGGTTTGGTCGCCCGTGTTGTGCCTGTAGAGCGTCTGCTGGAGGAAGCCATGGAAGCGGCTGCGACGATCGCTTCGTATTCCCTTCCTTCCATCATTATGGCTAAAGAGTGTGTGAATGCTGCCGACGAAGGCACGCTGAATGAGACTCTGATGTACGAGCGTCGCAATTTCCATGCTCTGTTCGCAACGGAAGATCAAAAAGAAGGCATGGCGGCTTTCGTCGAGAAGCGCAAGCCGGACTTCAAACACCGGTAAAATTGCCCGCTAAGCGCCGCTGGTTTGCTGGCGGCGCTTGTTGTTGCATTTATGGATATGTCTCGCTTGCGACATATTCTGAAAAAAAGCTATACTCCTTGGGTTTGCCGAGAGCTAGGTGAATAAAGTCCACATTATGGAAGATCATCGTCCGATAGTCCTTACCGACGAAGAGCGGGCCAGAATTGGCCGGCGTGCGGATCAAGGCCTTAAACGGGCGTTGGTTGCGCAAGCTGGCATGGCTGTCTTTGCAATTGTGCTTGCGGGCCTTGTGGCGGGTGGTAATGCGGCTTTATCGGCGCTAGTAGGTGCTGCGTCGTATTTCATACCGAATGCGCTTTTCGCTCTCAGGTTGCTTACTGGCGCTTTTGGCTCTATGAAGGCGGGCCCCATGGCTTTTTTCTGGGGCGAGGCCTTCAAACTGGGCACGGCTACGCTCATTCTTGGGCTGGCTGCCTGGAACGGAGACGGTTGGCTGGTCTGGCCGGCCCTGCTTCTGGGTCTGCTGTGTGTATTGAAAGGGTATGTGCTGCTGCTGGCTTTTCGTAAGCTGCCGTAGCGTTGATTGGTTTCGGGGAATTCTCCGGTTTGTATTTACAGGATAAGGTTTCAGATGGCTGCCGCTGCTGATATTTCGCCCCAGTCTTACTACATCCAGCATCACCTGGTTCACCTGAACAATATTGGTGAGAAACAGTCGGCTGTTGCCAACTTTGCTGTCATCAACTACGACTCCCTTTTCTGGTCCATCTTAATGGGCGCCATCGTCCTGTTCGTTCTGTGGCGCGCAGCGTCGCGGGCGACATCAGGCGTGCCAGGCCGCTTTCAGATGGCGGTTGAGATGCTGGTCGACATGGTCGAGGACCAGGCCAAGAGCATCGTTCCTAACGAGACCAGCCGTAAGTTTGTCTCGCCGCTGGCGCTCACTGTATTCCTGTGGGTGGTTCTTATGAACACCCTTGACTTGGTTCCCGTCGACCTCATGCCCTGGATCCTCAAAGTGACGGGTCTGGGCGCCGAACACGGCGACCCTGTCTACTACCATCGTATTCTTCCCACTGCCGACCTCAATATCACCTTGGGCATGGCGCTTGGCGTACTGCTAGTGGTGTTGTACTACGGTATCAAAATCAAAAAGCCCGGTGGCTATATCAAGGGTCTGTTTACCGGTCCCTTCCATGCCAGCGGCATCGGCGCGGTGATTCTGGCTCCTGCCAACCTGCTCATGAATCTTATCGAGTATGCCGCAAGCACTGTTTCGCTCAGCATGCGGTTGTTCGGCAACATGTTTGCCGGCGAGCTCGTTTTCATGCTTATCGCCCTGTTGGGTGGTGCATGGTCTGGTTTTAATGGTGCAAGCCTTGGTCTTGGTTTAGGCCATATCATTGCAGGCTCGATGTGGGCGATCTTCCACATCCTTATTGTCCTGTTGCAAGGCTTCATTTTCATGATGCTGACCCTCGTTTACGTTGGCCAAGCTCACGAAAGCCATTAAGGCAGCCGGCCCAGGAGACTTTCCCCCCTCTGAAGGCCGGTAAGCAGGGTTGCCGCCTGCAAAGCAGTTTCTTTGACTATTTGAATCACACACGGTTATCTAACCAAGGAGTTATCATGACTGACGTCTCTTTCGTCGCTCTGGCAGCCGGTCTCATCATCGGTCTGGGTGCTTTCGGTTGCTGCATCGGCATCGCGCTGATGGGTGGCAAGTACCTCGAGGCATCCGCTCGTCAGCCTGAGCTGATGAACGCCCTGCAAACCAAGATGTTCGTTCTGGCAGGTCTGATCGACGCGGCTTACCTGATCGGCGTTGGTATCGCCATGCTGTTCGCCTTCGCCAACCCCTTTGTCGGGTAACGAGGCTCCCGCACGCTGATTAGCGGGAATAGCGGCCGAGGGCGCAGTTGTTGCGCCCCGGCATAAACGATTAGACGTCGGCGGAACCCCGCACGGCGCTAAGGGTATTAAAGGGAAACGACCGTGAATTTAAACGCGACTCTCTTTTTCCAGATGATCGTGTTTTTCGTCCTGGCGTGGGTCACGATGAAATTCATCTGGCCCCCTCTCACGAGGGCGATGGACGATCGTCGCCAGAAGATCGCTGATGGTCTGGCAGCTGCCGATAAGGGCAAAGCTGATCTGGCTCAGGCGCAGGCACGTATCAATTTGATCGAGGCGAACGCCAAGAACGACAACCATGCTCGTATGGTCGAGGCCGAGAAACAAGCGGCATCCATCATCGAACAAGCGCGCCGTGAGGCCGAGTCCGAAAAGGCGCGGATTCTCGCTCAGGCTCAGCAAGACGCAGCACAGGAAGTGCAACGCGCTCGCGATTCCTTGCGAGCCGATGTCGCTGTCTTGGCCATCAAAGGTGCGCAGCAGATTCTGCAGCGCGAGGTTGACGCCAAAGCACATGCCGAGCTGCTCGACCAGCTCAAGGCGCAACTGTAAATTCAGGATAGGCCATGGCTGAACTATCGACTATTGCCCGCCCCTATGCCGAAGCCTTGTTTGCTTCGGCTCGCAATGACCAGGCTGCACTGGAATCCTGGTCGTCATTGCTGTCCGAGCTCGCCCAACTGGTGAGCATCGATGACGTGCGCGAGGCTATGACTGACCCCCGGCTCAATGCGTCCAAGCGCATCGAGCTTCTTACCGGCCTGGTCAAGTCCCCGCTGTCCGATGCCGCCCGTAACTTCATTGCGCTGCTGGTCGACAATCAACGTATTTTGGTATTGCCCCAGATTGCCGAACAGTTTGAGCACTTGAAGAACCAGCTTGAGGGCACTGCGCTGGCGGAAATCCGTAGCGCCTTCCCTTTGAGCGACGAACAGGTCCAGCAACTGGTAGCAGGGCTGGAGAAAAAGTTTGGCCTCAAGCTCAAGCCGGCCGTCACCGTGGATCCCGAATTGATCGGCGGTGTGCGCGTGGTCGTGGGTGACCAGGTACTTGACACTTCGGTGCAGGCCCAATTGGCGCGCATGCGCGATACGCTGGCCGCCTGACGAAGCCAGATAACAGGATTCAGGAGTCTGAACATGCAACTTAACCCGTCCGAGATCAGCGAACTGCTGAAGGCGCGTATTGAAGGCCTCGGCGCTTCAACCGACGTTCGCACACAAGGCACGGTCGTTTCCGTGACCGACGGTATTTGCCGCATTCACGGTCTTTCCGACGTGATGCAGGGCGAAATGCTCGAATTTCCCAACAACGTTTTCGGCCTTGCCCTGAACCTTGAGCGCGACTCTGTCGGCGCTGTGGTTCTGGGTGACTACACCGGCGTTTCCGAAGGCGACCCAGTCAAGACGACGGGCCGCATTCTGGAAGTTCCCGTGGGTCCCGAACTCTGCGGTCGTGTGGTTGACGCGCTGGGCGCACCCATCGACGGCAAAGGCCCCATCAATGCCAAGCTGACTGACGTCATCGAGAAAGTCGCGCCCGGCGTGATTGCTCGTGAGTCGGTGTCGCAGCCGCTGCAAACCGGTACCAAGGCTATTGATGCCATGGTGCCTATCGGTCGTGGCCAGCGTGAGCTCATTATTGGTGACCGTCAGACTGGTAAGACCGCCGTTGCAGTCGACACCATCATTGCTCAGAAAGGGCAGGGTGTCACTTGCGTTTACGTCGCTATCGGTCAGAAAGCTTCCACCATCGCTAACGTGGTGCGTAAGCTCGAAGAGCACGGTGCGCTGGAATACACCATCATCGTTGCTGCTGCCGCTTCCGAGTCCGCAGCGATGCAATACATTGCAGCCTACTCCGGTTGCACCATGGGCGAGTACTTCCGCGACCGCGGTCAAGACGCCCTCATCGTTTACGATGACCTCACCAAGCAAGCTTGGGCCTACCGTCAGGTATCGCTGCTGCTGCGTCGTCCGCCCGGCCGTGAAGCCTACCCCGGTGACGTTTTCTACCTGCACTCCCGTCTGCTGGAGCGCGCTGCTCGTGTGAACGCCGATTATGTCGAGAAGTTCACCAACGGTGAAGTCAAAGGCCAGACCGGTTCTCTGACCGCCCTGCCCATTATCGAAACCCAGGCTGGCGACGTCTCCGCTTTCGTTCCGACCAACGTAATTTCCATTACCGACGGTCAGATCTTCCTGGAGTCCGACCTGTTCAACGCCGGTATCCGTCCCGCGATTAACGCTGGTGTTTCCGTGTCGCGTGTGGGTGGTGCAGCGCAAACCAAGGTGATCAAGAAGCTTTCGGGCGGTATTCGTACCGACTTGGCTCAGTATCGTGAATTGGCTGCTTTCGCTCAGTTCGCTTCCGACCTGGACGACGCAACCCGCCGCCAATTGGAGCGTGGTCGCCGCGTCGTTGAGCTGCTGAAACAAGCTCAGTACCAGCCGTTCGCGGTTTGGGAGCAGGCAGTATCGCTGTACGCAGTGAACAACGGCTATCTGGACGACCTGGAAGTCGAACAGATCCTGAGCTTCGAAAAGGCGCTCAAGGAACAGCTGAAGTCCAAGCACGAGGCGCTTGTTAATCGTATTCAGGACAAGAAAGAACTGTCCAAGGAAGACGAAGCTGAACTCGTAGCGGCAATCCAGGACTTCAAGAAGCACGGAGCTTTTTGATCCAGGCTGGCAATAGCAGGGAAGCCTTTGCGCTTCCCGTCTAACTGCCGGGCAGGTCCTCGACAACGAGTCTGCCATAACGCCTTCTCAGGAAACAGTAATGGCCGGAATCAAGGAAATTCGTAACAAGATCAAGAGCGTGCAAAACACGCGAAAGATCACCAAAGCCATGGAAATGGTGGCGGCGTCCAAGATGCGTAAAGCGCAAGAGCGCATGCGCGCGGGGCGTCCGTATGCGGACAAAGTTCGCAGCATCGCCGCCAATCTCATGCATGCGCACCCCGAATACAAGCACCCTTATATGGTCGAGCGCCCCGTCCGTAAGGCGGGTGTCGTGGTGGTATCGACTGATAAAGGTCTGTGCGGTGGTTTGAATACCAACATCATGCGGCTGGTCCTGGCCCGTTACAAGGAATTCCAGGAACAGAACATGGAAGTTCAGTTCACGGCACTGGGAAGCAAAGGCGCAGCAACGTTGAGCCGCATCGATGCGAACATCGTCTCACAAGAAGTGCAGCTCGGTGATCGCCCCAACCTGGAACGCTTGATTGGCGCGGTCAAGGTGCAACTCGACGATTTCGTCGATGGCAAGGTCGATGCCGTCTACTTGGCCTCTAATCGCTTCGTTAATACGATGCGTCAAGAGCCAGTATTCGTGCGTCTGTTGCCATTGCCCGGCGACCTCGTTGATCCCTTCCAAGCAGGTGTTGAAGAAGTCGAACAGGCCAACGGCGGCGCGAAGACGCAATACGGCTGGGATTACATCTACGAGCCTGATGCCAAGGCTGTGATCGACGACCTGCTCTTGCGCTACGTCGAAGGGCTGGTTTATCAAGCAGTGGCAGAAAACATGGCGTCTGAGCAGTCGGCACGTATGGTGGCAATGAAGGCCGCTTCCGACAACGCCAAGAAAGTGGTTGATGACTTGCAGTTGGTATACAACAAGACACGTCAAGCAGCCATTACCCAAGAAATTACGGAAATCGTGGGGGGCGCTGCCGCAGTCTAAAAACCTCGGCACCCCATCTAAGATATTTAGCAAGGACTAAACATGAGCAACGGTACCATCGTTCAGTGCATCGGCGCCGTGGTGGATATTCAGTTCCCCCGCGACAGCATTCCCAACATTTATGACGCTCTCAAACTGGCGGACGATTCCTCCAAGTTTGCAGAAGACGACCTCACATTTGAAGTTCAGCAGCAGCTGGGCGACGGCGTCGTGCGCACCATCGCCATGGGTTCTTCCGATGGCCTGCGTCGTGGCATGGCGGTTACCAATACTGGCGCACCCATCTCGGTGCCAGTTGGTACAGCAACGCTGGGTCGCATTATGGACGTCCTCGGTCGTCCGATCGACGAGCGCGGCCCCATCCAGGCCGAAGAAACTCGCGCCATTCACCAAGACGCTCCGAAGTTCGACGAACTGTCTCCTTCGGTTGAGCTGCTCGAAACCGGTATTAAAGTTATTGACCTGATCTGCCCCTTCGCGAAAGGCGGTAAGGTTGGTCTGTTCGGTGGCGCCGGTGTGGGCAAAACCGTCAACATGCTGGAACTCATCAACAACATCGCCAAGGCACACAGCGGTCTGTCCGTGTTCGCAGGCGTGGGTGAGCGTACTCGTGAAGGGAACGACTTCTACCACGAAATGTCCGACGCCGGCGTGATTCAGCTCGACAAACTCGAAGAGTCCAAAGTGGCCATGGTGTTCGGTCAGATGAACGAACCGCCCGGCAACCGTCTGCGTGTGGCGCTGTCCGGCCTGACCATGGCCGAGAAGTTCCGCGACGAAGGCCGCGATATTCTGTTCTTCGTGGACAATATCTATCGCTACACCCTGGCTGGTACTGAAGTATCTGCTCTGCTGGGCCGTATGCCTTCCGCCGTGGGTTACCAGCCCACGCTGGCTGAAGAAATGGGTAAGCTGCAGGAGCGGATTACTTCGACGAAAACCGGTTCTATTACATCCATTCAGGCCGTTTACGTCCCTGCGGATGACTTGACCGACCCGTCACCCGCCACGACCTTCCTTCACTTGGACTCCACCGTGGTTCTGTCGCGTGACATTGCATCGCTGGGTATTTACCCCGCCGTCGATCCGCTCGACTCCACCAGCCGTCAGCTCGACCCGCAAATCGTTGGCGAAGAGCACTATGCGATTGCTCGCGGTGTTCAGCAAACGCTGCAGCGCTATAAAGAGTTGCGTGACATTATCGCGATTCTGGGCATGGACGAACTCTCCGCTGAAGATAAGCAGGCTGTGGCGCGCGCTCGTAAGATCCAGCGTTTCCTGTCCCAGCCCTTCCACGTTGCGGAAGTGTTTACGGGTTCGCCTGGTAAGTACGTACCGCTGGCAGAAACTCTGCGTGGCTTCAAGATGATCGTTGATGGCGAGTGCGACGCACTGCCTGAGCAGGCGTTCTACATGGTCGGCTCGATTGACGAAGCATTCGAGAAAGCCAAGACCATGCAATAAGGATTAACTATGGCCTATTTGCAAGTTGATGTCGTCAGTGCGGAAGAGCAGCTTTTTGGCGGTGAAGCCAAGTTTGTTGCTCTGCCTGGCGAAGCCGGCGAGCTTGGTATTCTGCCAGGCCACACGCCGCTGATTTCGCGTATTCGTCCTGGCACGGTGAAAATCGTGGCGCCCGACGACACAGAAATTTCTATTTTTGTGGCTGGCGGCATCCTCGAAGTTCAGCCTGGCGGTGTAACGGTTCTGTCCGATACAGCAATTCGCGCTGAAGATCTCGACGAAGCCAAGGCGCTCGAAGCACGCAAGCGTGCCGAAGAGAACCTTGCCAAAGCGAAGGACAAAGCGGACATTGCAGTTGTTGAGGCGGAACTGGCCATGCTTGCCGCGCAAGCAGCGGCAGCACGCAAAGTTCGCAATGGTCGTCGCGGCCATTAAGTAATCAGCAGCAAGGCTCGGGTTCTTCCGAGCCTGAAAGCAAAAACACAAAACCCACCCCTTAAAAAGGGTGGGTTTTGTGTTTTCTAGCGGGTGCGCTCCGGCTCACTAGAAATTCACCTAAAACCGTTTTCTACATTGCTTAATGGTAAGCGTCCGCCGAACACATCTTGAATCGGCGCATCGATCATAAGAGGGTACGTGTCCATTATTTTTGTTGGTGGACACGTGAACACTATTGATAAGAGCACTTCGGGGCGACGCCGGCGCCGGACCTTCGATCCCGCCTTCAAGGCAGAGCTTGTGGCAGCCTGCCAACATCCCGGCGTCTCGGTGGCCGCCATCGCCCTGGAGCACGGCCTTAACGCTAACTTGCTGCGCCGCTGGGTGACTGAACACGAGCGCTACGGGCATCACGGTGGCGACGTCGCAGCAGCGACACCACCGGCGATCTCCCAATGTTGGCCAGCGTCGCCCGCTCGCTCGTTGCCGGCACCCTTCGTTCCTGTGAGCATGGCTGCGACTGCACCGAACGATGGGGCCATCAGTATCGATATGACGCGTGGCACCACGACAATGCGCGTCACGTGGCCGGTAAGCGCCGCAGCGGAATGTGCACAGCTGTTACGCGAGTGGTTGTGGTGATCCGCATTGACCAAGTCTGGATAGCCGTCGAACCCGTGGACATGCGCAGCGGCATGGACCGACTGCTGGCCAAGGTGATAGAGGTCTTCGGCGCTTCGCAGCCGCACCATGCTTACGTGTTCGTCAATCGCCGTGGCACCCGTCTGAAGGTGCTGGTGTGTGATGGCTTCGGTGTTTGGTTAGCTGTACGGCGGCTGCACCAAGGCAGTGTGCACTGGCCACGGCCCGGTGATACGCAGATGGAACTCAGCACCGAACAAGCACGCGCGCTGGTCATTGGCCTGCCATGGCAACGCCTGGGCGAGTACGAATCGATCGCTATCTTATGACCATGGATTTGCAATCGGGGGCTGTGCGAATGGTGCGCTGCACACGACCATGGCATCATGGCGGTTATGCCTCTGAAGACTGCACCCAACCTCGATCAGCTTGATGCCGACGCCCTGCGGGCGCTGGCAGCTGAGTTGATGGGCAAACTCGAGCAGCAGGCCCAGGATATTCACTTTAAGGACACGCACATCCGCAAGCTCACGCATGAGATTGCGGTGCTGCGTCGCTATCGCTTCGGCAAGCGAAGCGAGCAACTGGGTGGCGAACAGGGCCTGCTGTTGGAGGATGCGGTCGATGCCGACATCGCAGCCATTGAGCAAGAACTTATTAACCTGGGCGGCCCTGAGCCAGAGCAGAAGCCGGTCTCGCAGCCCAAGCGCCAGGCGCTGCCACCCGAGCTGCCCCGCATCCAGGTGCGCCACGAACCGCATACAACGACTTGCAGCTGCGGCTGCCAGATGCAGCGCATCGGCGAGGACATCACCGAGAAGCTGGATTACACCCCTGGAGTGTTCAGTGTTGAGCAACATATCCGCGGCAAGTGGGCTTGCCGCCAATGCGAGACCCTGACCCAGGCACCGATGCCTGCTCAGGTCATCGACAAGGGCATTGCCACATCCGGGCTGCTGGCTCATGCGCTGGTAGCGAAATATGCCGACCATTTACCGCTATACCGCCAAGAGCAGATCTACGCACGCGCTGGGGTGAAGATCCCGCGCTCCACGCTGGCAGAATGGGTGGGAGTGTGCGGGGTGCGCTTGCAGCCGCTGGTTGATGCGCTACGTGAAGCCATCCTGAACGAGCCGGTGGTACATGTGGATGAAACGCCCGTGCAGGTGCTGCAACCCGGTAGCAAGAAAACCCATCGTGCCTATCTCTGGGCCTATGCGCCCGGCGCCTTCCAGGATCTGAAAGCCGTCGTTTACGACTTTACCGAAGGGCGCTCAGGCGCTCACGCCCGCGCCTTCCTCGGTGAGTGGCGCGGCGAACTGATCTGCGACGATTACGGTGGCTACAAAGCCTGCTTCGAACAAGGCATTGCCGAGGTCGGCTGCATGGCGCACGCCCGACGCAAGTTCTATGAGTTGCATCAGTCAGGCAAGAGCCAGATCGCTGAACAGGCACTCCAATCCATCGGGCAACTCTACGAGATCGAGGCGCGTGGAGCGAGCCTAGCGCCTGACGAGCGGCAACGATTACGTGAACAACAAGCGCGGCCCATTGCTGAAGCATTGCATGCCTGGATGACGGCACACCGCTTGAAGGTGCCTGACGGCACCGGCATCGCCCGAGCGCTGGATTACAGCCTGAAGCGTTGGGCGGCGCTCACCCGTTACCTGGGAGATGGCCGATTACCCATCGACAACAATTGGATCGAAAACCAGATCCGGCCCATTGCTCTGGGCCGTAAGAACTGGTTGTTCGCCGGCTCCCAGCGGGCGGGCCGACGTGCGGCTGCCGCCATGAGCCTGATACAGTCCGCAAAGATGAACGGGCATGATCCGTATGCCTATCTGAAGGACTTGCTCACACGCCTGCCCACGTATCCGAACAACCGGATAGAGGAACTGCTGCCGCATCGGTGGCAGTCTGAAACGGCGTAGTTAACAGAGTCAATCCAAGGCTCAATACACTGACGGCCGCTAACGCGGCGGTTGGTCAATGTGTGTTCGGCAGACGCTTACAGTAGATCTACGGCTGTGTAGAAGTACTCTATGCAGAGGTGCATTAGATGCAGCGTATGTCGGTAGCATGTGAGGCGGGTGGATGTGGCATCTTAACTATGGGTGAATACGGGGTCGTACTGTGGCGCGCCCTCAGAAATAAGTGGCTTGGCGAGGAGGGAAAATCCAGGAAAATAACCCTTATCACCCAGCAAAACCCCTTATTTTCCGCACCAACTTGCACGCCCTAAAACTTTCATGCTATATTTCGTTTCCTCGCTGATCGAGACATCGGGTTAACCCTAGTCTTGGCGCTTCAGAGAATAGGTCTTACGGCATGAGTCGGCGCCT